>NZ_RFFJ01000099.1 GCF_003696235.1 Streptomyces triticirhizae | reverse complement strand
CGGGGACCGGCGCCGCCGCGCCGGCGTCGGACGCCGTCGTGGACTGCGCGGTCTACCGCGACGGCGTGCGCCGCCCCGGCCCGCAGGACCCCGCCGCCGCGATCGGGCAGGCGCGGCGGCGCGGCGGCCGTGGCACGTTCGTCTGGATCGGCCTCTTCGAGCCGTCGGAGGCCGAACTCGCGGGCGTGGCCGAGCAGTTCGGCCTTCACCCGCTGGCCGTCGAGGACGCGGTCCACGCCCACCAGCGGCCGAAGCTCGAACGCTATGACGAGACCCTCTTCATGGTGCTCAAGACGGTGCGCTACGTCAGCCACGGCGAACTCACCTCGACCAGCGAGGTGGTGGAGACGGGCGAGATCATGGTCTTCGTCGGCTCCGACTTCGTGATCACCGTGCGCCACGGCGCGCACGGCGGGCTGGGCGCGCTGCGGCGGAGCCTGGAGGAGAACCCGAGGCAGCTGGCCAAGGGCCCCTCCGCGGTGCTGCACGCGATCGCCGACCAGGTGGTCGACCACTATCTGGACGTGGCGGCGGATGTCAGGGACGACATCGACGAGATCGAGTCGGCGGTGTTCGCCGACACCCGGGGCGACGCCTCGCAGGTTGGCCGGATCTACCAGCTCAAGCGCGAGGTGCTGGAGCTGAAGCGCGCGGTGACGCCGCTGGACCGGCCGCTCCAGCAGCTGTCGGAGACCTCGATCGGCGTGGTGCACCCGGAGATCCGCAGCTACTTCCGCGACGTGGCCGACCATCTGACCCGGGTCGCCGACCAGGTCGGCGGCTACGACGCGCTGATCGACTCGATCCTCCAGGCCAATCTGGCGCAGGTGCAGGCCACCCAGAACGAGGACATGCGCAAGATCACCGCCTGGGCGGCGATCATCGCGGTGCCGACGATGGTGTGCGGGGTCTACGGCATGAACTTCGAGCACATGCCGGAGCTGCGTTGGAGGTTCGGCTATCCGCTGGTGCTGGCGGTGATCGCGACGGCGAGCTGGCTGATCCACCGGGGCTTCCGGCGGAACGGCTGGCTGTAGCCAGCGGCCGGTGCGGCGATGCACTGCCGTTCTTCGCTGTGGCGAACGGCGGAACGGGACGGGCGGCGGGGGGGCGCCGGCCCGGGTCGGCACCCGTCGCGTGCCCGGCGCGCGGGCGGGGGAACGGTGGCGTGCGGCGGGCCGGCGCGGGGGCCGGACCCGCCGTGGCGAACGTTCGCCGGCCCGTGACCGGCGGATCGGGGTGTGATGTCGCACACCTTTCGAACCGCGCGGGCCGCCGGGCGGCGGCGCCCGCGCCGGGCCGCACGGTCACCGGAGATGTCCGGACCAAAACCGGACGTGACCGTTACGGATCAACAGCAGCGTCGAGAGCTTCCATTACTTAGCCTTGCGGGCATGAACGATGCGATCCTCCAGGCGGTCGAAGACTTCGTCTCCACCCCGTGGGTGTATCTGGCGCTGTACGCCATCGCGACGCTGGACGGATTCTTCCCCGTGGTGCCCAGCGAGACGCTGGTCATCACCCTGGCAGTGTTCGCGGCAGCGAACGGCGAGCCGAATGTCGTTCTGATCATCGTGGTCGCCGCGCTCGGCGCGTTCACCGGGGATCACATCTCCTACTACATAGGGCGAAAGTCCGGGGCGCGGATCTACGCCAAGCTCAAGCCGGGCTCCCGAACGCGGAAGGCGTATGACGGGGTGGCCCGCATGTTGGAGAAGCGCGGCGGCCTGGTGCTGGTGGTCGCCCGCTACATTCCCGGCGGGCGGACGGCCGCGACGCTCACCACGGGGGCCACGGCCTATCCGCTGCGCTCGTTCTCCCTCTACGACACGATCGCCGCCGTCTCCTGGGCGGTCTACTCGACGGCCATCGGCTACATAGGCGGCCACGCCTTCGAGGAACAGCCGCTGCGCGGGGTGATGGTGGGGCTCGGCCTGGCCCTGGGGATCACGCTGCTGCACGAGGGCTTCCGCTATCTGCGGGAGCGCTATGTGACGGCGAAGCGGGGTGGCGACGGGGTGCGCGAGGAGGAGGCGGCCGCCGGGGAGCGCGCCGAGGAGGCCGCCCGGCGGCGTTGAACCACGCCACGAGGAACGGCGGCCCGGCGATGCCACCCGGGCCGCCGTTCGCGCTTGGGCGGGGGGGCGGTCAGGCGGGGACGATCTCCCGGCCCAGGGGCAGCAGCGAGACCGGCACCAGCTTGAAGTGCGCGATGCCGAACGGGATGCCGATCACCGTCACGCAGAACGCGACGCCGGCCGCGATATGGCCGAGGGCGAGCCAGATCCCGGCCACGATCAGCCAGATCACATTGGCGATGCCGGAGGCCAGCCCGGCGTCGTGCCGATCGGTGACCCGGTAGCCGAACGGCCAGAGGGCGTACCGGGCGATGCGGAAGCAGGCCACGCCGAAGGGGATGGTGACGATCAGCGCGCAGCAGATCACCCCCGCCACGGCATAGCCCAGGGCCATCCAGAAACCGGAAAAGACGAGCCAGACAACGTTCAGAAGGGTTCGCACCCGAACAGCATGGCGTCAACGGCCGCCGCCCGCCATCCTTTCCAGCCGGGCAATGCGCTCGGCCATGGGCGGGTGGGTGGCGAACATCCTGGCCATGCCCTCGCCCCTGCGGAACGGGTTGGCGATCATCAGGTGGCTGGCCGTCTCCAGCTGCGGCTCGGGGCGCAGCGGCAGCCGCTGGGTGCCGGCCTCCAGCTTGCGCAGCGCGCTGGCCAGGGCCAACGGGTCACCGGTGAGCCGGGCGCCGGCCGCGTCCGCCTCGTACTCGCGGGACCGGCTGACCGCGAGCTGGATCAGCGAGGCGGCGATCGGGCCGAGCAGCATCACCAGCAGCATCCCCATCAGCCCGGGCCCCTCGTCGTCGTCGCGGCCGAACGGAAGGAACCAGGCGAAGTTCACCAGGAACATGATCACGGAGGCCATCGCTCCGGCCACCGAGGAGATCAGGATGTCGCGGTTGTAGACATGACTCAGCTCGTGTCCGATCACGCCGCGCAACTCGCGCTCGTCGAGCAGCCGCAGGATGCCCTCGGTGCAGCAGACGGCGGCGTTGCGTGGGTTCCGTCCGGTAGCGAAGGCGTTGGGGGCCTCGGTCGGCGAGATGTAGAGCCGGGGCATCGGCTGGCGGGCCTGGCCGGCCAGCTCGCGGACCATCCGGTAGAGGCCGGGGGCCTCGAACTCCCCGACGGGCCGGGCCCGCATGGAGCGGAGCGCGAGCCTGTCGCTGTTCCAGTAGGCGTAGCCGTTGGTGGCCAGCGCGACCACCAGGGCGATGAGCAGCCCGGTGCGGCCGAAGAGGCTGCCGATGACCAGAATCAGCGCGGACATGCCGCCCAGCAGTGCGGCCGTCCTGAGTCCGTTGTGCCGGCGGTGCACGGTGTGCCCTCCAGATCGCGCGTGGGGGTGCCCGGATCATCCCGGATGGTGAGGCTTCTCCACTCACAGTGGACACTCCCGAAGTGCACAACGCCACATGAAGGGGATGCGTTCCCGGATGACGTTCCGTCGCGTTCGCCCTACGTTTCGCCCCCGGAGCCGTCGTGCTCTACAGCCCGCCGCCGGTGAACGTGAGGATCAGCTGCGGGGCGCCGGAGAGCACGAGGGCGACGGAGGCGGCGAGCGCGATCGCGGTGGAGACGGCGAACGTCGGCCGCCCCGGCTCGCGCCCGGGGTCCTGGGCCGGCTGGAACAGCAGCGCCGTCCAGCGCAGGTAGTAGACGAGCGCGACGGCCACGTTCAGCGCCATCACCACCGCCAGCACGCCGAGCCCCGCGTCCACCGCCGAGCGGAAGACCGCGACCTTGGCGAAGAGCCCGATCACCCCAGGCGGCAGCCCGGCGAGGCAGAGCAGGAAGAACGCCAACGCCAGCGCGGCGAGCGGCCGTTCGGCGAACAGCCCACGGAAGTCGGCGACCCGCCGCCCCGCCGGAGGCGTTCCGCGCCGGTCGTGGACGACGAGGGCGAGCACGGCGAACGCGCCCAGGTTGACCGCGCCGTACATCAGCGCATAGGCCAGCGCGGTGCCGACCGCGTCCCGCGCCGCGCCGCCGTCCTCGACGAAGCCGGCCGCCGCCAGCGGCACCAGGAGATAGCCGGCCTGCCCGACCGAGGACCAGGCCAGCAGCCGCACCGCGCTGTGCGCGCCGTCGGCCGCGACGCGCAGCGCCGCGACGTTGCCGACCGTCATCGTCAGCCCGGCCAGCACCGCCAGCGGCGGGCCCCAGACGTTCCCGTGCCCGGGGAAGGCGCCGGTGGTCACCAGCGCCAGCCCGGCCAGCCCGGCGGTCTTGCCGACCACCGAGAGATAGCCGGCCACCGGCAGCGGCGCGCCCTGGTAGGTCTCCGGCACCCAGAAGTGGAACGGCACGGCGGCGACCTTGAAGACGAAGCCGACCAGGGTCAGCGCCACGCCCGCCTTGGCGAGGGTCGCCAACTGGGGGGCGGCCTCGGGCAGTTCGGCGGCGATCTCGCTCAGGAAGAGGCTGCCGGCGCCGGCGTAGACGAAGCTGACGCCCAGCAGCCCGACGGCGGTCGCCGTGACCGAGGAGAGGAAGAACTTCAGCGCCGCCTCGGGCCCGGTGGCGCTCCCCCGGCGCAGCCCGACCAGCGCGTACGCCGGCAGCGTGGTCACCTCCAGGGCGATGACCAGGGTGGCCAGGTCGCGGGCGGCCGGCAGCAGCGCGGCGCCCGAGGCCGAGGAGAGCAGCAGGAACCAGAACTCCCCGCCCGGCAGCCCGTCCCGGTCCCCCTCCCCCGCGCCGCGCAGCTCGGGAACGGTCAGCAGCGCCGCGAGCAACGCCCCGCCCAGCACCAGCAGTTGCACCAGCAGCGCGAAGCGGTCCGCGCTGTAGGAGCACAGCCCGGGATCGTCGGCCAGGCAGAACGTGGTGCGGTCGTCGTTCCACAGCGGCGCCAGCGCGGCCAGGGCCAGCGCCAGGCCGCCGACCGTGACCCAGGCCAGCGCGGCCTTGCGGCCCGCCGGCAGGAAGAGGTCGGCGACCAGCACCACCACGGCGGCCACGGCGGTGACCAGCGGGGGCGCGAGCGCCGCCCAGTCCACGTTCTGGATCAGGTTCAACGGACCACTCCCGGCAGGAGGAGTTGCACGGCGGGATCGGTGAGGTGCAGCAGCACGGCCGGCCAGAGACCGGCCAGCACGGTGAGCGCGACCAGCGGCGCGAACGCCGCGTACTCGTGCCCGCGCAGGTCGGGCAGCGCGGGCAGCGCGGGCGGGGCGGGGCGCGCCTCGGCGTCGCTGGCCGCCGCCGACGACCCCGCCGGCACCGGGGCCGCCGCCGGCACCGGCCCCATGCAGATCCGGCGCACCACCAGCAGCAGATAGGCGGCGGTCAGCAGGGTGCCGAGGGCCGCCACCGCGAGATAGGTGAGGAACGCCGGCCGGCTCAGCCCGTCGGCCGGGTGGAACGCGCCCAGCATGGCGAGGAGTTCACCCCAGAAGCCGGCCAGGCCAGGCAGCCCCAGCGAGGCGACGGCGGCGAACGCCAGCAGCCCGCCGAGCCGGGGCGCCCGGCCGTAGAGCCCGGCGCCCGCCGCGCCGGCCAGGGCGTCGATGTCGGTGGAGCCGGTGCGCTCCTTCACCGCGCCGACCAGGAAGAACAGCAGCCCGGTGATCAGCCCGTGGGCCACGCCGGCGAAGAGCGCCCCGTTGACCCCGCTGTGGGTCATGGTCGCGACGCCCAGCAGCACGAAGCCCATGTGGCCGACGGAGGAGTAGGCGATCAGCCGCTTGAGGTCGCCGCCCGCGCCGGCGCGCACCAGGGCCAGGCAGGCCAGCGAGCCGTAGATGATCCCGACCACGGCGAACGCGCCCAGGTAGGGAGCGAAGAACCGCATCCCCTCGGGCGCCACCGGCAGCGCGATCCGCACCAGCCCGTAGGTGCCCATCTTCAGCAGCACCCCGGCCAGCAGCACCGAGCCGACGGTCGGCGCCGCCGTGTGCGCGTCCGGCAGCCAGCTGTGCAGCGGCCACATCGGGGTCTTCACGGCCAGCCCGAAGCCGATCGCCAGCACGGCGAGGATCTGGGTGGTGCGGGTCAGCCCCGAGCCCTGCGCCTCGGCGAGCGCCACCATGTCGAACGTGCCGGCCCGCACGCCGACCAGCAGCAGCCCGAGCAGCATCAGCACCGAGCCCAGCACGGTGTAGAGGACGAACTTCCAGGCGGCGGCCGCCCGTTCGGCGCCTGACCCGTTGCCCCAGCGGGCGATCAGGAAGTACATCGGGACCAGCACGGTCTCGAAGGCCAGGAAGAACAGCACCAGGTCCAGCACCGCGAAGGTGGCCAGCATCCCGGTCTCCAGCAGCAACAGCAGCGCCACGAACGCGCGCGGCCCCGGCCGGCCCTCGCCCGTCGGCGGGCGGACGTACGAGTAGAGCGCGGCCAGGAACGTCAGCAGCGCCGTCAGCACCAGCAGCGGCAGCGAGATCCCGTCCACGCCCAGGTGGAACCGCACGTCCCAGGCCGGCACCCACGCCACGTCGGTCTCGGCCTGCACCGCGCCCGGCCGGTCGTGGTCGAAGGCCAGCGCCAGCACCACCGTCGCCACCAGCACCACGCCGGTGACGGTGACGCCGTGCCGCAGCACATCCCGGTCCGGGCCGCCCGCGCCGCGCAGCCCGGGCGGCGCGGGCAGCAACGCGGCCAGCGCGCCCACCAGCGGCAGCGCCAACGCCGCGACCAGCAGCGCCTGTTGGACCGATTCGGAGAGCGTGATCATGGCCTCAGTCCCCCACCGCGACGAGCACGGCCGCCACGCCGAGCACCAGCGCCCCGGCGACCAGCGCGCTCAGATACGTCTGGACGTTCCCGGTCTGGGCGCGGCGGGCCAGCGTGCCCAGCAGCCCGGGCGCGCCGGCCGCGCCCCGCACATAGGTGTCGATCACCGCGCGGTCCAGGAACCGCACCAGCCCGGCCGCCGCCCGCACCGGCCGCACCACGGCGGCGGCGTAGAGCGCGTCCGCGTGGAAGCCGGCCTCGGCGTGCGGGCGCAGCGGGCCGAGGAGCGCGGGCGCCGGGTCCTCGGCGACGCCGCTCTCGTAGGCGCGGCGCCAGGCGGCGTAGGCGGCGGTGCCGCCGAGCACGGCGGCGCCGGTGGCCAGCACCGATGTGGTCAGGGTCGGGGCGAGCGAGCCGCCGTCGAACCACTCCGGCAACTCCCCGTAGGCCAGGCCCAGCAGCAGCGAGGGCACCATCAGCAGCCACAGCACGCCGGTCATGGCGCCGGAGGCCCGTTCGCCCGGCGGCACCGACTCGGTGCGGGCGCGGACCGGGTCGTGGAAGGCGAGCAGCCACAGCCGGGCGGCGTAGGCGGCGGTCAGCAGCGCGGTCGCCAGGCCGGCCACCAGCACCACCCAGCCGGCGGCGGCCGGCGCGGCGAGGCTGGAGGAGGCGCCGTGCGCGTTGTCCAGCGCGGCGTGTTCGGCGGCGCCGATCACCGCCTCCTTGGAGAAGAAGCCGGCGAACGGCGGTATCGCGGCGAGCGCCAGCAGCCCGACCGTCATCGCCCAGAACGCGTCGGGCGCCCGCCGCCGCAGGTCGCGCATCCGCGACATCGCGGCCAGCGAGCCGGTGCCGGCCGTCTGGATCAGCACCCCGGCCGCCAGGAAGAGCAGCGCCTTGAACGCGCCGTGCGTCAGCAGGTGGAAGATGGCGGCCTCCCGGTCGACGACGGCCAACGCGCCGGCCATGAAGCCGAGTTGGCCGATCGTCGAGTAGGCGAGGACCCGCTTGACGTCGTCCTGGGCGAGCGCGGCCAGTGCCGAGCCGACCATGGTGAGCGCCGCCATCGCTGCCAGCACCACCAGCGCGGCGGCCGAGGCGGCGAATACCGGCAGCAGCCGCGCCACGAAGTAGACGCCTGCGGCCACCATGGTGGCGGCGTGGATCAGCGCGGAGACCGGCGTCGGGCCGGCCATCGCGTCGGGCAGCCAGGTGTGCAGCGGCACCTGCGCCGACTTGCCGGCGACGCCGGCCAGCAGGAGCAGCGCGACCAGCGTGGGGTGCGCCAGCTCGAAGCCGGAGAGCGAGGAGGAGAGCCGGGCGACGATCTCGCTGATGCGGAAGCTGCCCGCGTCCGAGGCCAGCGCCAGGATGCCGATCAGGAACGGCACGTCGCCGAGCTTGGTGACCAGGAACGCCTTGAGCGAGGCGGAACGGGCGGCCGCCGTCTCCCAGTAGTGCCCGACCAGGAAGTACGAGCAGACGCCCATCACCTCCCAGCCGACCAGCAGCACCACCAGGTCGTCGGTGTAGACCACCAGCAGCATCGCCGAGGTGAAGAGCGAGACCAGCGCGGCGTAGGAGGGGTAACGGGCGTCGCCGCGCAGATAGCCCGTCGAGTACAGCTGCACGCAGCCGGCGACGACGGCGACCAGCACGGCCACCAGGACCGCGAACCCGTCGAGGCGCAGGGCCAGTTCGATGGGCAGGGTCTCGTTCCCCGTCGGCGCCAGCTCGGTCGCGGCGAGCAGCGGCTCCTCGCCGCGCTGGCGGACGGCGACCAGCACGGCCAGCGCGACGGCGGCCAGGGTCGGCAGCACCGCCAGCGGCTGGACGAAGCCGGGCGCCCGGCGCCCGGTCAGCAGGATGACGGCGGCGGCCAGCGCGGGCAGCAGCGGAACGAGGACGGCGGCGGTCGTGGTGTTCACGTGGTGGTGGTCTCCCGGCTCGCCGCGCCCTCCGGTTCCTCCTCGTCGCGGTCGGCCAGCGCGCGGAGCTGGTCGACGGCGGAGGTGGCCCGGTTGCGGTGGACGAGCAGCACGATGGCCAGGCCGACGCCGATCTCGGCGGCGGCCAGGGCGATGAGGAAGAGGGTGAAGACCTGGCCGGTGTGGACCTCGTCCCGCAGCCACACGTCGAAGGCGACCAGGTTGAGGCTGACGGCGGCGAGCATCAGCTCGACCGACATCAGCACCAGGATGGCGTTGCGGCGGGCCAGCACGCCGTAGATCCCGACGCAGAACAGCAGCGCGGCCAGCACCGCCGGATAGACCAGGTGCATCAGCGCGCCCCCCGCTCGTCGGCCTGTCCGTCCGCTCGGTCCGCGCGGGCGCGGGAGAGCGCGATGGCGCCGACCAGCGCGGCCAGCAGCAGCACCGACAGCGCCTCGAACGGCAGCACCCAGGCGCGGAAGAGGCTGTCGCCCAGCGCGGCGGACTCGCCGTGCGGGGTCTCCAGGTCGATCCAGGTGGTGCGGAAGGCGTCCACGACCAGCGTCACCAGGGTGGCAGCCGAGGCCAGCGCGACGGCCAGCGCGACCCGGCGGTTGCCCGAGTCGACGTCGGGCGAGGGCCCGATGGGCGCGCGGGTGAGCATCAGCCCGAAGAGCAGCAGCACCACGACCGAGCCCAGATAGATCAGCACCTGCACCCAGGCCACGAACTCGGCGGTCAGCAGCAGGTACTCGACGGCAAGACCGCCGAGCGCCACCACCAGCCAGAGCGCGGCGTGCACCAGCTGGCGGGTGGTCACGCAGAGCACGGCGGCGCCGAGGACGACGAGGCCGACCAGGACGAAGACGATCTCCTGCCCGGAGGTGGTGAGGATCTCCCGCTCGGTCATCCGTCCCCCGCCTCCCCCTGTGTGGCCTTCTCGGCGGCCTTCTCGGCGGCCTTGCGGGCGGCGGCGATCTCCTTGGGCTCCTCGGCGGCCTCGTCCAACGGTGGCGGCTCGGGCACCGTCCACATCCAGGCGCGCAACGTGTCCCGTTCATGGGTCAGTTCACGAATGTCCGTGGTCGCGTACTCGAACTCCGGCGACCAGAACAGGGCATCGAACGGGCAGACCTCGACGCAGATGCCGCAGTACATGCACAGCGCGAAGTCGATCGCGAACCGGTCGAGCACGTTGCGGCTGCGCTCCCGCCCGCCGGGCGTGGTCGCCGGCAGCGTCTCCTTGTGGGAGTCGATATAGACGCACCAGTCGGGGCACTCGCGGGCGCAGAGCATACAGACGGTGCAGTTCTCCTCGAACAGCCCGATCACGCCCCGGCTGCGCGGCGGCAGTTCGGGCTGCTCCTCCGGATACTGGGCGGTGACCGCGCGCCGGGTCATGGTGCGCAACGTGATCGCCAACCCCTTGGCGAGACCCGATCCCAGGCTCATCCAGTCACCACCTTGATCACTCCGGTCAACGCGATCTGGGCCAGCGCGAGCGGCACCAGCACGGTCCAGGCGAACCGCTGGATCTGGTCGGCGCGCAGCCGGGGCCAGGCGACGCGCGCCCAGATCACCACGAAACACAGCGCGCCGGTCTTGAGCAGCGTCCACAGCCAGCCGAGCTGGTCGGCGAACGGGCCGTGCCAGCCGCCGAGGAACAGCACGGCGGTGAGCGCGGAGATCACCACGATCCCCGCGTACTCGGCGAGCAGGAAGAACGCGAAGCGCAGCCCCGAGTACTCGGTGTAGGCGCCGAAGATGATCTCCTCGGGCGCGATGGGCGCGTCGAACGGCGGCCGTTGCAGCTCGGCGAGTCCTGCGGTGAAGAACACGAACGCGCCGACCAGCTGCCAGGGCACCCACCACCACTGGAACGCGTCGAGGATGCCGGTCAGGCTCAACGTGCCGGCCGCCATCGCCACCGAGGCGGCGGAGAGCAGCAGCGGCAGTTCGTACGCCATCAGCTGGGCGGCGGTGCGCAGCCCGCCGAGCAGCGCGTACTTGTTGGCCGAGGCCCAGCCGGCGATCAACGAACCGAGCACGCCGACGCCGAGCACCGCGAGCACGAAGAACACGCCGGCGTCGGGGGCCTCCCCGACCATGCCCTCCGGGCCGAACGGGATGGCGATCAGCACGACGAGATACGGAACGAGCGCGACGGCCGGCGCGAGCCGGAAGATCCGCCGGTCAGCGCCGTCCGGGACGGTGTCCTCCTTCTGCGCGAACTTCACGCCGTCGGCGATCAGTTGCGCCCAGCCGTGGAACCCACCCGCGTGCATGGGCCCGACCCGGCCCTGCATATGGGCCATGGCCTTGTGCTCCAACTGCCCGACGAGCAGCGGAAAGACGAGAAAGGCGACCAGGACCGCCAGCAGGCGGATCGCGACATCGAGCCAGTCCATGCTCACCGGCCCCCCTGCCGGGAGTCCCCTTGCCGAGGCGGCTTTCCGGAGCCGTCGGCCTCGCCGTTCCCCTTCGGGGAAGCCGCACGGGCCGACGGACCGTCGGGGGCGGCGTTCGGCACCGCCGCGCCGGCACCCGAACCCCCGCCGCCCTGCGGCGAATCCGCCGAACCACCGGAGGCACCAGCGGCCCGCTGACTCGCCGAACCCTCACTCACCGAACGCGAACGACGCGGCCGCACCGGTCGCTCACCCCCGGCACCGCCGGAGGCGCCCGCGCCGCGGCGCGGCCGCGCCGGCCGGTCGTCCCCGGCACCGCCGGAGGCACGCCCCCTGAGCGGACCCCACTCGTTCGGGTCGGGCACCCCCGGCGGGAGGGGCTGGCGGCGGCGGGGGGTCTCGCCGCCCGGTTCCTTCGCGCCGGGCCACTGCTTGGCCACCCGCGCCGCCAACACGAAGTCCTTCCGCAGCGGATGCCCCTCGAAGCTCTCCGGCAGAAGCAGTTTGCCCAGCCCCGGATGCCCGGGGAAGTCGATCCCGAACATCTCGTGCGTCTCCCGTTCGTGCCACGCCGCGCCGGCGTACACGCCCGTCGCCGTCGGCAGCGACGGCGCCTCGTGCGGGACGGCGGTCCGCAGCAGCAGCCTGCGCGGCGGGGTGCCGAGGGCCACGACGTGCGCGCAGACCCGCAGCAGGCCCTCGCCCGGTTCGTCCACCGCGCTCAGCCAGTCGAAGAAGTCGCAGCCCAGCTCGGAGCGGGCCGTCTCCAGCGCCGCCGGCCAGGCGTCCCCGGGCGGGACGTCGACGGTCAGCACGTCGTACGCCTCGTGTGCTTCCGTTCCCTCGCCGAAGATCTCCGCCGCCTCGCGCGGCAGCCATCCCACGGTCATGGGGCGTCCCGCCGGACCAGATCGCTGGTCAGCGCCGCGGCGGACGGCGCGGACGCACCGCGCGCCGTGGGCGCGTCCCCGGAGCCCCCGGAGGGATACCGTTCCGCCACCGACTCCTCCGCGATCTTCTCCTGGAGCTTGAGGATGCCCTGGAGCAGCGCCTCCGGGCGGGGCGGGCAGCCGGGGACGTAGACGTCGACGGGGATGATCTGGTCGACGCCCTTGGTGACGGCGTAGGAGTCCCAGTACGGGCCGCCGCAGTTGGAGCAGGCGCCGAAGGAGATGACGTACTTGGGCTCCGGCATCTGCTCGTAGAGCCGCCTGATGGCCGGGGCCATCTTGTCGGTGACCGTGCCGGAGACCACCATCAGGTCGGCCTGCCGGGGCCCGGGCGCGAACGGGATGACGCCCAGCCGGATGAAGTCGTGCCGTGACATCGAGGCCGCGATGAACTCGATGGCGCAGCAGGCCAGTCCGAAGTTGAAGACCCACAGGCTGTAGCGGCGGCCCCAGTTGAGGATCACCTTCATGGGCTCGGGCGCCAGCCGCGCCAGCGGCCCCAACGCGCTCCGCGCCGGTCTCAGGTCCATGTGAGCACGCCCTTCCTCCAGGCATAGAGGAGTCCGACGGACAGGAAGCCCAGGAAGACGAACATCTCCACCAGGGTGGCCGCGCCGAAGCCGTCGGCGGCGAAGACCGTGGCCCAGGGGAAGAGGAAGACCGAGTCCACGGCGAAGATCACATAGAGGAAGGCGTAGATGTAGTAGCGCACCTGGGTGTGCGCCCAGCCCTCGCCGACGGGGTCGACGCCGCACTCGTAGACCAGCAGCTTCTCCGGCGTGGGCACCGAGGGGCGCAGCAGGTGGCCGGCGACGAAGGCCACCGTGACGAAGAGCACGCCGACCACCGCGACCAGACCGACGACGGTGTAGCCGTGGAAGTAGTCGGGCACGTTGGGGCCTCCGGGCGGGCGATGTCAGGGAGGGCTGACTCACCGGGAGTCTAGGGGGTCGTGGGCCGGTTGTGACCATGACGGGTGCCGGTTGTGGGCGCGACGGGGTGGGGGTAGCCCCACCGTCGTTCACCGACATACCCCATGGTGTCGGATTGGCGCGGCGGGCAGGCTGGGACCCATGATCAGCCGAGATACCGCTCGTGGCTCTTCCGCCTGGCGCGGGGAGGAGTCGTTGCCGCCCCCGCGTTCGCCGCTGTCGGCGGTGACGTGGGGGGAGTGCGCGTATCTGCTGTCCAGCTGGGTTCCGGGGCTGATCTCCTTTGTCTACGTCCTGACCTGGTTCTATGTGGGCGCGCTGTCGGCGCTGACCGTCGTCGGCCTGCCGGTGTTGGCGTTCGGGCTGCTGGGCTGCCGCCTGCTCGGCCGGGTGGAGCGGATGCGGGCGCGGGCGTTGCTGGCCGTCGAGGTGGACGAGCCGAGCCCGACGCGGGCGCTGCGGCGCTCGGGGTTCGTCAGCTGGCTGTGGGCGGTGCTGAAGGACCCGGTGGGGTGGCGTTCGGCGCTGTTCGGGGTGGTGCACCTGCCGTGGGCGCTGCTGACGCTGGTGGTCACGCTGACCGCGTTCTTCGTGGCCTGGCCGGCTCTGCCGTGGTTGACCCGCTGTCTGAGCCATGTGGACCGGGCGCTGGTGCGGGTGTTGTTGTCGCCGTCCGACGAGTTGGAGCGGCGGATCGCGGAGTTGGAGTCGGACCGGGTCTCCGTGACGGACACGGCCAGCGCCGATCTGCGGCGGATCGAACGGGATCTGCACGACGGGGCACAGGCCCGGCTCGTCGCCCTGGCCATGGACCTGGGCCTGGCCAAGGAGAAACTCACCGAAGACCCCGAAACAGCCGCCCGCATGGTCGACGAAGCCCACGGCGAGGTCAAACTCGCCCTCCAGGAACTCCGCGACCTCGCCCGAGGCATCCACCCCGCCGTCCTCACCGACCGAGGACTCGGCCCCGCCCTCTCCTCAGCCGCCGCCCGCTGCACCGTCCCCGTCACCATCGACATCGACCTCACCACCCGACCCGCACCCGCCATCGAAGGCATCGCCTACTTCACCACCACCGAACTCCTCACCAACATCAGCAAACACAGCCACGCCCACCACGCCACCATCGACATCTGGCGCACCGACAACCGCCTCATGCTCCAGGTCACCGACGACGGACACGGCGGCGCCACCCCCACCAACGGCACCGGCCTCGCCGGCCTCGCCGAACGACTCACCGCCGTCGACGGCCTCCTCGCCATCGACTCACCCCACGGCGGACCCACCACCATCACCGCCGAACTCCCCTGGCGCGACCGCGACGGGAGCAGGCACGAGAACAAGCGCGAAGGGAAGACCGGCCGATGAACGTGCTGCGTCTGACCGTTGGCGCCCGCACCTGGCGTGAGGGCTTCCACGGTCTGTTGAACCTGCCGGTGGCACTGATCGGCTTTGTCAGCGCGGTGAGCGGCCTGGCCGTCAGCGGAGCGTTGCTGATCACCTTTGTCGGTCTGCCGCTGATGGCGCTGGTGCTGCTCTTCCTGCGCGGCTTCGGCGCGATGGAGCGGACGCGGGCGTCGCTGCTGCTGGACCTCGACGTTCCGGCGCCCGACCCGCTGCACACCAGGGACGGCAGGAACGGCCTGCTGGCCTGGATCGGCGCCGTGCTGCGGAACAACGCCTCCTGGCGGTCCACCGCCTACGCGCTGATCCATCTGCCGTGGGCGCTGGTGACGTTCACGGTGGTGACGGTCGCCTGGTGCGGCGGCTGGGCGGCGGTGAGCTACCCGCTGTGGTTCTGGGCGTTGAGCGACAAGCCGGGCGTCAACGTCGACAACGAGGGCAACGGCTGGGTCTGGGACAACCCGCTGGAGGTGCTGATGGTGGTGGCGGCCGGGGTGCTGCTGCTGATCGCCGGCGCGGTGCTGATCCGGGGGATGGCCTCCGTCGACCGGGCGCTGGTCTCGGCCCTGTTGGGGCCGTCGTCGGCGGCGGCCCGGGTGTTCCAGCTGGAGGAGGACCGTTCGGTGGTGGTCGACACCTCGGCCGCCGATCTGCGGCGGATCGAACGGGATCTGCACGACGGGGCACAGGCCCGGCTCGTCGCCCTGGCCATGGACCTGGGCCTGGCCAAGGAGAAACTCACCGAAGACCCCGAAACAGCCGCCCGCATGGTCGACGAAGCCCACGGCGAGGTCAAACTCGCCCTCCAGGAACTCCGCGACCTCGCCCGAGGCATCCACCCCGCCGTCCTCACCGACCGAGGACTCGGCCCCGCCCTCTCCTCAGCCGCCGCCCGCTGCACCGTCCCCGTCACCATCGACATCGACCTCACCACCCGACCCGCACCCGCCATCGAAGGCATCGCCTACTTCACCACCACCGAACTCCTCACCAACATCAGCAAACACAGCCACGCCCACCACGCCACCATCGACATCTGGCGCACCGACAACCGCCTCATGCTCCAGGTCACCGACGACGGACACGGCGGCGCCACCCCCACCAACGGCACCGGCCTCGCCGGCCTCGCCGAACGACTCACCGCCGTCGACGGCCTCCTCGCCATCGACTCACCCCACGGCGGACCCACCACCATCACCGCCGAACTCCCCTGGCGCGACCGCGACGGCACCGAGGGCGGCGCCCGCCCGAGATGAGCCGGCGCCGAGGGGAACGGGGGTGAGATGCTTCAGGTCGATCGTTCGACACGGGGAGTGGGCCGGTGCGGGTAGTGATCGCCGAGGACTCGGTGCTGTTGCGGGAGGGGCTGACCCGGCTGTTGAACGACCGGGGGCACGAGGTGGTCGCCGGCGTGGGCGACGCGGAGGCGCTGGTCGCCGCGATCGAGGAGCTGGCGGCGGCCGGGAGCCTGCCGGACGTGGTGGTGGCGGACGTGCGGATGCCGCCGACCCACACCGACGAGGGCGTCCGGGCGGCGGTGCGGCTGCGGCAGCGCCACCCCGAGCTGGGGGTGCTGGTGCTCTCGCAGTATGTGGAGGAGCAGTACGCGACGGAGCTGCTCGCCGGCTCCTCGCGGGGCGTCGGCTATCTGTTGAAGGACCGGGTGGCCGACGTCAGCGAGTTCGTGGCGGCGGTGACCCGGGTCGCCGAGGGCGGCACCGCGCTGGACCCCGAGGTGGTCGCGCAGCTGCTGGGCCGCAGCAGGAAGCAGGACGTTCTGGTGGGCCTCACGCCCCGGGAGAAGGAGGTCCTGGGCCTGATGGCCGAGGGCCGCACCAACTCCGCCATCGCACAGCAGCTCGTGGTGAGCCACGGGGCGGTCGAGAAGCACGTGAGCAACATCTTCATGAAGCTCGGTTTGGCACAGAGTGACACAGATCACCGGCGGGTTCTGGCGGTGCTCACCTATCTCAACTCCTGACCCCCTGCCACGCTGGAGATGAGGCGAACGCCCGGCGCCCGGCCGGGAGTTGTAGAAACCGAGGCCACAACGGGGGCCACGGGGGAACCACCCGTCCACGCCAGGCGTGTTCACGGGTGGCGATGGTGTGAAGCCCCTGTGTGACGCACATGGGAAGGCAACCCTTACCCCCCGTACCATGGCCGACAAGAGCTGCCTCGCAAGGAGGGCTACAGCAGTGACCACCGAGGTCAACCAGGGGAGCCAGGGCCACAAGGACGTCAGGCGTCTGGACCGGGTCATCATCCGGTTCGCGGGGGATTCCGGAGACGGAATGCAGCTGACGGGCGACCGGTTCACGTCGGAGACCGCGTCGTGGGGGAACGACCTCTCCACGCTGCCGAACTTCCCGGCGGAGATCCGCGCCCCGGCCGGCACCCTGCCGGGTGTCTCCTCGTTCCAGGTGCACTTCGCCGACCACGACATCCTCACCCCGGGCGACGCCCCCAACGTCCTGGTGGCCATGAACCCGGCCGCGCTCAAGGCCAACGTCGCGGACCTGCCGCGCGGCGCGGAGATCATCGTCAACACCGACGAGTTCACCTCCCGCGCGCTGGCCAAGGTCGGCTACGCGGGCAACCCGCTGGAGGACGACTCCCTCGACGGCTACCGGGTCCACCAGGTGCCGCTGACCACGCTGACCGTGGAGGCGCTCAAGGGGTACGACCTGACCAGGAAGGAGGCCGGCCGCTCGAAGAACATGTTCGCGCTGGGCCTGCTCTCCTGGATGTACCACCGGCCGACGGAGAACACGGAGGCGTTCCTGCGGGCGAAGTTCGCCAAGCGCCCCGAGATCGCCGAGGCCAACATCACGGCGTTCCGCGCGGGGTGGAACTTCGGCGAGACCACCGAGGACTTCGCCGTCTCCTACGAGGTGGCGCCGGCCGTCTCCGCGTTCCCCGCCGGCACCTACCGGAACATCTCGGGCAACCTGGCGCTGGCCTACGGCCTGATCGCCGCCGCCGAGCAGGCCGACCTGCCGCTGTTCCTCGGCTCCTACCCGATCACCCCGGCCTCCGACGTGCTGCACGAGCTGTCCAAGCACAAGAACTTCGGGGTGCGCACCTTCCAGGCCGAGGACGAGATCGCCGGCATCGGCGCCGCGCTGGGCGCGGCGTTCGGCGGCTCGCTGGGCGTCACCACCACCTCGGGCCCTGGCGTGGCGCTGAAGTCGGAGACCATCGGCCTGGCGGTCTCCCTGGAGCTGCCGCTGCTGATCATCGACATCCAGCGCGGCGGCCCCTCCACGGGCCTGCCGACCAAGACCGAGCAGGCCGACCTGCTCCAGGCGATGTACGGGCGGAACGGCGAGGCCCCGGTGCCGATCGTGGCGCCGGCCACCCCGGGCGAGTGCTTCACGGCGGCGCTGGAGGCGGCGCGGATCGCGCTGACCTACCGCACCCCGGTCTTCCTGCTCTCCGACGGCTACCTGGCCAACGGCTCCGAGCCGTGGCGGGTGCCCGAGCCGTCCGAACTCCCGGACCTGCGCGTCCAGTTCACCACCGCGCCCAACCACACGCTGGACGACGGCAGCGAGGTCTTCTGGCCGTATCTGCGGGACGAGACGACGCTGGCCCGCCCGTGGGCGGTCCCCGGCACGCCCGGCCTCGAACACCGCATCGGCGGCATCGAGAAGCAGGACGGCACGGGCAACATCTCCTACGACCCGGCCAACCACGAGCACATGGTGCGCGTCCGGCAGGCCAAGGTGGACGGCGTCAGCGTTCCCGACGTCGAGGTCGACGACCCGAGCGGCGAGGCGAAGGTGCTGGTGCTGGGCTGGGGCTCCACCTACGGCCCGATCACCGCCGCCGTCCGGCGGGTCCGCCGCGCCGGCGGCACCATCGCCCAGACGCATGTGCGCAGCCTCAACCCGCTGCCCGCCAACCTCGGCGAGGTGCTGCGCTCCTACGACCGGGTGCTGCTCCCCGAGATGAACCTCGGCCAGCTGGCCACCCTGCTGCGCGCCAGGTACCTGGTCGACGTGCGGTCCCTGACCCAGGTCACCGGGCTGCCGTTCAAGGCCGAACAGCTCGCGTCCGCTTTCAAGGAGGCTCTGGACGATGTCCACTGAGGCGCCCATCCAGCCGCGCACCCCGCTGGCCCTCATCCCCACCGCCGACAAGCCGCAGACCGCGAAGGACTTCAAGTCGGACCAGGAGGTCCGCTGGTGCCCCGGCTGCGGTGACTACGCGGTGCTGGCCGCCGTCCAGGGCTTCCTGCCGGAGCTGGGCCTGGCCAGGGAGAACATCGTCTTCGTCTCCGGCATCGGCTGCTCCTCCCGCTTCCCGTACTACATGAACACCTACGGGATGCACTCGATCCACGGCCGCGCCCCGGCGATCGCCACCGGCCTGGCCGCCGCCCGCCGCGACCTGTCGGTGTGGGTGGTGACCGGCGACGGCGACGCGCTCTCCATCGGCGGCAACCACCTGATCCACGCGCTGCGCCGGAACGTGAACCTGAAGATCCTCCTCTTCAACAACCGGATCTACGGGCTCACCAAGGGCCAGTACTCGCCGACCTCCGAGACCGGCAAGATCACCAAGTCCACGCCGATGGGCTCGCTGGAGACCCCGTTCAACCCGGTCTCGCTGGCGCTGGGCGCTGAGGCGTCCTTCGTGGCCCGCACGGTGGACTCCGACCGCAAGCACCTGACCGGCGTGCTGCGCGCGGCGGCCGAGCACCACGGCTCGGCGCTGGTGGAGATCTACCAGAACTGCAACATCTTCAACGACGGCGCCTTCGAGGTGCTCAAGGACAAGAAGCAGGCGCAGGAGGCGGTGATCCGCCTCGAACACGGCGAGCCGATCCGCTTCGGCCTGCCGGCCGAGGACGGGCTGGGCGAGAAGGGCGTCGTCCGCGACCCGGAGTCGGGCGACCTGCGGGTGATCGACGTGGCGACCGAGGGCACCGACGGCATCCTCACGCACAACGCCCACGCGGCGACCCCGACCACGGCGTTCGCCCTCTCCCGGCTGGCCGACCCGCAGACCCTGCACCGGACGCCCATCGGCATCTTCCGCAGCGTGCCCCGGCCGGCGTACGAGGACCAGATGGCCGAGCAGCTGGAGCAGGCCGTGGAACGGCGCGGCAAGGGCGACCTGGCGACCCTGCTCGCCGGCGGCGACACCTGGACCGTGGCGGGCTGACCAGCCCCACCGTCAGCCGCGTCACCTCCGTCAACACACCGATCCCCCGCTCTCCCGTTCGAGTGGGGGATCGTCGTATGGAGCGAGTAGCCTGAAAACGCCTGCGAGGATCTGGCCATGGGAGCAGTGATGAGTGTTGAGCCCGACTCCACCCACCAGTGGCCGCGTCCGCCCCAGGACGGCTATGTCGCGGATGATCTGGACCGGCTGCCGAATCTGCCTCCCCACACGGAGCTGATCGACGGGAGCCTGATCTTCGTGAGTCCCCACACCTTCTTCCACATGCGGGTGCTTCGGCGCTTGGAGAGCCAGCTCGTCCTTGCCGCGCCCACGGGGTGGGAGGTCGCCAGGGAAATGACGATCGTCCTCGGGAAAAAGGACCGTCCTGAGCCGGACGTCATGGTGCTGAGTACCGACAGCAGCACCGACGGCCAGACCTCCGTCCCGCCCGAGGACGTGGTCCTCGCCGTCGAGGTGGTGTCGGCCGAGTCTCGGGCGCGGGATCGGGAGACCAAGCCGCGCAAGTACGCGGGGGCCGGGATTCCGCACTTCTGGCGCGTGGAGTCGGAGGACGGGCGGCCCGTGGTGTATGTCTACGAGCTGGACCCGGCCACCCGCGCCTACGTTCCGACGGGCATCCACCGCGAGCAGTTGAAGCTCTCCGTTCCGTTCCCGGTCGACATCGATCTCTCCGTGCGCCGCTGAGACCAACCCCCGGAACGGGAATGCCACGGACGTCCGCCGGCGCTACCGTCGGGGAAGGTTTGGCCCTGGGTGCGTGGAGGCGGTCGGTGATGGGAACGGCGACGACCAGTAGGTCGGGGCTGGCGCTGGGGCTCGGGGCCTTCGGCATGTGGGGGCTGCTGCCGCTGTACTGGCGGCTGTTGGACGACATCGGCGCCTTCGAGGTCCTCGCCCACCGCATGGTGTGGTCGCTGCCGACCGCGCTGCTGCTTCTGCTGCTGGCCCGCAGCTGGTCCTGGATACGCCCGCTGGTCCGCCAGCCGAAGCGGCTCGGCCTGCTGGCGATCTCCGCCACGCTGATCTCCGTGAACTGGGCGATCTTCATCTGGTGCGTGGCCCACGACCGCGTTCTCGAAGCGTCGTTGGGGTACTTCATCAACCCGCTGTTCACCATCGCGCTCGGCGTGCTGGTCCTCCGCGAGCGGCTGCGGCCCGCGCAGTGGGTCGCGGTCGGCGTCGGCACGGTGGCCGTGCTGGTGATGAGCGTGGCCTACGGGCAGGTGCCCTGGCTCTCGCTCGCCCTCTCGATCAGCTTCGGCACCTACGGACTGGTGAAGAAGCACACCGCGCTCGACGGCCTGGAGGGCTTCAGCGCGGACACCGCGCTCCAGTTCCTGCCGGCGCTGGGCTATCTGCTGGTGCTGACCGCCAGGGGCGAGGGCTCGTTCACCGCCGAAGGCCCGGGCCAGGCGCTGCTGTTGGTCGCCAGCGGGCTGGCGACCGCGCTGCCGCTGATCTTCTTCGGCGCGGCCACGGTGCGACTGCCGCTCTCCACGGTGGGGCTGATGCAGTACCTCGCGCCGAGCACGATGTTCCTGCTGGGGCTCTTCGTCTTCCACGAGGAGATGCCGCCGGAGCGGTGGATCGGCTTCGGGCTGGTGTGGACCGCGCTGACCGTGCTCACCTGGGACGCCCTCCGCCAGGCCCGCCGCCGCCAGCGCACCGTCGCCCGCCACACGCCGACGCCGGCGGAGCGCGCGGGCGGGCAGGGCGTGGAGGGCGTGGAGGAACGCGCCGGCTGACGGGCGGGGCACGCGGTACTGGAAGGTCTCCTGGCACCACCGGTTCGTCGAGGAGCCGATCACCCTCTACAGCGAACTCGGGGAGGACGGCTGGGAGGTGCGGCGCGTCGAGGAGTTCCGGGACGGGACGACCGGTTGGGCCGACGGGCACGGGAACAGCGCGCGGACGTTCCTCGCCGAGGTGCCGTTCGGGGACCCGGCCGAGGTGGCCGCGCGGGAGGAGTTCACGCTGTTCCTGATCGGGCGCCGGGAGTTCGAGGCCGTCTGGGAACGCGCCCGGCGGGGAGCGCCGCGTGCTGGCTGACGCTACCCGGGCCTGGGTCGAGGGACGGTTGGCGCCCGGGGAACGGATCGCCGCGATCCGGCCGCTGCGGGGTGGCTGGACCTCCCGGATGTGTCGGCTGACGGTCGAAGGGCCGGACGGGGAACGGGCGTTGGTGCTGCGGTCGTTCCTCACCCCGTTCTTCCGGCGGCACGCGCCCGGGCTGCTGACGCGCGAGCACCGGGTGTTGGGCCTGCTGGCCGGCACGCCGGTGCCGGCGCCGGGGCCGGTGGCGGTGGACGCCGACGGGCGGCGGTGCGCCGAACCGTCGCTGCTGATGACGCTGCTGCCGGGCGCGGTGCGGCTGGCCGAGGACGGCGGGGTCGGCGCACGCGTCGAGGCGTTGGCCGCCGCGCTGTGCGCGGTGCACCGGGTGGCGGCCGAGGGCCCCGACCGCCCGCGCGCCTACCAGGCGTGGACCGCCCCGGAACGGGTCCGGGTGCCAAAGGCCACGGCGCGCCCCGCGCTCTGGCGGCGGGCGGTCGCCGCGATCGACCGGCCGGCGCCGGCCTGGCGGGGCAGCTTCCTGCACCGCGACTTCCACCCGGGCAACGTGCTCTTCGACGGGGCTGGCCGGGTCAGCGGGGTCGTCGACTGGGTCGAGACCTCCTGGGGGCCGACGGATCTGGACGTGGCGCACTGCGCGACCGCGCTGGCCCTGCTGCACGGTCCCGAGGTGGGTCTGGCGTTCCCCCGGCGCTATCTGGCCGCCGGTGGCGCGCTGGCCGAACGGGCCGAAGACCGGCGGTACTGGCGGCTGTTGGACGCGCTGGCCTACGCGCCCGAGGCGGAGAAGGTCGCCGGGCCCTGGCGGGAGTTGGGGCGGACCGACCTCACGGCCGGGGTGCTGGCCGGGCGGCTGGAGGAGTATCTGGCGGGGGTCGTCGACGGGCCGGCCTGACCCGGGGGCCGGCCGCCGCCACGGAGACCCGGAGGATCGGCCCCTGCCCACGGGCCGACCGGAGGACCAGCGCCGCCCGGCTCAGCCCAGGGCCTCGGCGACGGCGGCCAACACGGCCTTCCAGTGGGCGCGTTGCCGCTCCCGCGCGGCGGCGTCCGGGAGCCGTTCCTGGTGGAAGGTGAGCGAGGTGGCGGCGCCCTCGCGGGCCGGCCGCAGGGTGAACTGGACGGTGGTGTCGTCGAAGGTGAGGCGCACCCGTTCGCCGGCGCGGTAGCCGCGCAGCTCGCCCGAGGGGCCGTCGCCCTCGGTGGCGTAGCGGGCGCCGACCTCGGTCGGCAGCGTGGCGCCCGGGCCCAGCCAGCGGGCGAGGCCGGCGGGTCCGGTGAGGAAGTCCCAGACGGCGGCTGGCGGATGGGGCAGGGTCCCGGAGACCCCGATCTGCCAGCCGGCGTCCCTGGTGAGTCCGGTGGGCATGACGCTTCTCTCCTTCGGTGGGCCGGACGCTAGGTGTTCTGTCCGGGGAGGTTGTGGACGGTGATGTAGGTCTCGGTTAGGGGTCTTGAATGGGGGAGGGCCTTCTGGGTTCGGTGTGGATTGCGACATCTGCACCGACCTTGAGAAGGCCCTCAT
>NZ_RFFJ01000098.1 GCF_003696235.1 Streptomyces triticirhizae | reverse complement strand
GCCGGGGGCGCCACCGTCTCGCGGCGGCGGCGCCCCGGCGCCGTCGCCGCCCGCGCGGCCGGCCCGTCTCGGTCGGCAGACGGGTGAGCTGGCCGCGGGCCGGACGTGGGAGGATCGGGGCACACGCCGGGTCGAACCGCTGAAGACGCTGAAGAGTCGAACATCCGAGGAGCACCGTTGAGCAGGCTGCGCTGGCTGACGGCGGGGGAGTCACACGGCCCCGCACTCGTCGCGACGTTGGAGGGGCTGCCCGCCGGGGTGCCGATCACCACCGACCTGGTCGCCGACGCGCTGGCCCGTCGGCGCCTGGGCTACGGTCGCGGCGCCCGGATGAAGTTCGAGCGGGACGAGGTCACGTTCCTCGGCGGCGTGCGGCACGGGCGCACCCTCGGCTCGCCGGTCGCGATCATGGTCGGCAACACCGAGTGGCCCAAGTGGGAGAAGGTGATGGCCGCCGACCCGGTGGACCCGGCCGAGCTGGCCGAGCTGGCCCGCAACGCCCCGCTCACCCGCCCCCGCCCCGGCCACGCCGACCTCGCCGGGATGCAGAAGTACGGCGTGGACGACGCCCGCCCCGTCCTGGAGCGCGCCTCCGCCCGCGAGACGGCCGCCCGCGTGGCGCTCGGCGCCGTCGCCCGCTCCTACCTGAAGGAGACCACCGGCGTCGAACTCGTCTCGCACGTCGTGGAGTTGGGCGGCGCCAAGGCGCCCGCCGGGACGCTGCCGCGCCCCGAGGACGTCGCCGCGCTGGACGCCGACCCGGTGCGCTGCCTGGACGCCGAGGCCAGCAAGGCGATGGTCGAGGTCATCGACCAGGCCCACAAGGACGGTGACACCCTCGGCGGCGTCGTCGAGGTGGTCGCCTACGGCGTTCCGGTCGGCCTCGGTTCGCATGTGCACTGGGACCGCCGGCTCGACGCCCGGCTGGCCGCCGCCCTGATGGGCATCCAGGCCATCAAGGGCGTGGAGTTGGGCGACGGATTCGACCTGGCGCGCGTCCCCGGTTCGCAGGCCCACGACGAGATCGTCAGCACCCCCGACGGCATCCGCCGCGCCTCCGGCCGCTCCGGCGGGACGGAGGGCGGCCTGTCCACCGGCGAGGTGCTGCGGGTGCGCGCCGCGATGAAGCCCATCGCCACCGTGCCCAGGGCGCTGGCCACCGTGGACGTCGCCACCGGCGAGGCCACCAGGGCACACCACCAGCGTTCCGACGTGTGCGCCGTGCCGGCGGCCGGGATCGTCGCCGAGGCGATGGTGGCGCTGGTCCTCGCCGACGCCGTCGCCGAGAAGTTCGGCGGCGACAACGTCGTCGAGACCCGCCGCAACGTCACCGGCTACCTCGACAACCTGGAGATCAGGTGAGTACCCCGGCCGTCATCCTGGTCGGCCCGCCCGGCTCGGGGAAGACGACCGTCGGCGCCGTCATCGCCGGGCGGCTCGGCGTCGAACTGCGGGACACCGACGCCGACGTCGAGCGAGCGGCCGGCAAGCCCATCCCGGAGATCTTCCTGGAGGACGGCGAGCCGCGCTTCCGCGCGTGGGAGGCCGAGGCGGTCCGCCGCGCGGTCGCCGAGCACACCGGGGTGCTCGCGCTGGGCGGCGGCGCGGTGCTCGACCCGGCCACCCGCGCCCTGCTCCTCGGGCTGCCCGTCGTCTTCCTCGACGTGGCGCTGGCCGAGGCGGTCCGCCGCGTCGGCCTCGACGTGCCCCGCCCGCTGCTCGCCGTCAACCCCCGGCAGCGCTGGCGCACCCTGATGGAGGAGCGCCGCCCCTGGTACACCGAGGTGGCCCGGGCCGTGGTGCCCACGGCCGACCGCACCCCGGACGAGGTGGCCACCGCCGTTCTCGACGCATTGGAGCGCCACCCAGCATGAGCAGCGCCACCCCTCACGAGGAGCCGGCTCAGGGCACGCCGGCCCAGGAGCCCGCTCACGAGCCGGCCGCGCCGCTGCGGGTCGCCGTCGGCGGCAGCGCCGGCACCGCCCCCTACGAGGTGCTGATCGGCCGTCAACTGCTGGGCGAACTGCCCGGGTTGATCGGAACGTCCGCCCAGCGGGTCGCCGTGCTGCACCCGGAGGCCCTGGCCGAGACCGGGCAGGCGGTCCGCGAGGACCTGGCCGCCCAGGGCTACCAGGCGATCGCCATCGAGGTGCCCAACGCGGAGGACGCCAAGCAGGCCGAGGTCGCCGCCTACTGCTGGCAGGCGCTGGGCCAGACCGGCTTCACGCGCTCCGACGTGATCGTCGGCGTCGGCGGCGGCGCCACCACCGACCTGGCCGGCTTCGTCGCCGCGACCTGGCTGCGCGGCGTCCGCTGGATCGCGGTGCCCACCACCGTGCTCGGCATGGTCGACGCGGCCGTCGGCGGCAAGACAGGCATCAACACCGCCGAGGGCAAGAACCTGGTCGGCGCCTTCCACCCGCCGGCCGGCGTGCTGTGCGACCTGGCCGCGCTCGACTCGCTGCCCGTCCACGACTACGTGTCGGGCCTGGCCGAGGTCATCAAGGCGGGCTTCATCGCCGACCCCCGCATCCTGGAGCTGGTCGAGTCCGACCCCGAGGCCGCCAGGACCCCGGCCGGGCCGCACACCGCCGAGCTGATCGAGCGTTCCATCCGGGTCAAGGCCGAGGTCGTCTCCGAGGACCTGAGGGAGTCCGGCCGCCGGGAGATCCTCAACTACGGCCACACCCTGGCGCACGCCATCGAGAAGAACGAGCGCTACCGCTGGCGGCACGGCGCCGCCGTCTCCGTCGGCATGGTCTTCGCCGCCGAACTCGGCCGGATCGCCGGCCGGTTGGACGAGGAGACCGCCACCAGGCACCGCAAGGTGCTCGCCTCCGTCGGGCTGCCGGTGACCTACCGGGGCGACCAGTGGCCGAAGCTGCTGGAGACCATGCGGATCGACAAGAAGACCAGGGGCGACCGGCTGCGGTTCATCGTGCTCGACGGGCTGGCCAGGCCGACCGTGCTGGAGGGCCCGGACCCGGCCGCGCTGCTGGCCGCGCACGCGGAGATCGCGGCATGACCGCCACGGCGGGGCACGGCGGGGGGAGCTGAGAGCGTGAGGGGCGAACGGACCACCGGCGCCCGCCGGGTGCTGGTGCTCAACGGGCCCAACCTGGGCCGACTGGGATCCCGGGAGCCCGACGTCTACGGCAGCACCTCCTACGCCGGGCTGGTCGAGCGCTGTGGCGCGCTCGGCGCCGAGCTGGGGTTCGCCGTCGAGGTGCGGGAGACCAACGACGAGGGGGAGATGATCCGTTGGCTGCACGAGGCGGCCGACGGGGAGCTGCCCGTGGTGCTCAACCCGGGCGCGTTCACCCACTACTCGTACGGGATGCGGGACGCGGCGGCGCAGCGCACCGCGCCGCTGATCGAGGTGCACATCTCCAACCCGCACCGGCGGGAGGAGTTCCGGCACACCTCGGTCGTCGCCGAGGTGGCGACGGGCACGATCGCCGGGTTCGGCATCGACTCCTACCTGCTGGCGCTGCGCGCGCTGGCGGCGGAGCCGGCGGGCTGAGACGTTCGCCGACCGGCCGCCGCCTCCCGGACCCGGGCGGGGGAACGGTACCGTGTGTCACACCGGAACGGGTGCGCGAGCCGGGGGTTCGCGCAGGGGAGAAGACGGAGTGGGAAGCGGATGCAGCAGCCCGGTGGAATGCCCACGCCACCGCCCGCGCCGCTGGACGGCGGCACGACCGGGTACATCCAACTGCCGCCGGGCCACGCGGTCCCGGCCCCGACCCCGGCCGCCGCGCTGCCGGACGTCCACCACGCGGGCGTCGCCGTGCTGTTGATCGGCCCGGCCGGCGCGGGCAAGACCACGGTCGCCCGGTTCTGGGCGGAGCGCCGCCGGGTGCCCACCGCCCACATCAGCCTGGACGACGTGCGCGAGTGGGTGCGCTCCGGCTTCGCCGACCCGCGCACCGGCTGGGACGACAGCTCCGAGGCGCAGTACCGGCTGGCCCGCAGGACCTGCGGCTTCGCCGCCCGCAACTTCCTGGCCAACGGCATCTCCTGCATCCTGGACGACGCCGTCTTCCCCGACCGCCCGGCCGTCGGCCTGGGCGGCTGGAAGCGCCATGTGGGCCCCGGCCTGATCCCGGTGGTGCTGCTGCCCGGCCTCGACGTGGTGCTGGAGCGGAACGCGGCGCGCACCGGCACCCGGCGGCTCTCCGACGAGGAGGTCGCCACCATCCACGGCCGGATGGCCGGCTGGTACGGCTCGGGCCTGCCCATCATCGACAACTCCCGGCACGACGTGGCCACCACCGCCCGGATGTTGGACGACGCGGTCACCCGCAGCCTGCACAGCCCCCCGCCGTGGTGACCGAGGCGCGCGGGGCCGTGGCGCGGGCCGCCGCTCGTTAGGACGCCTTCAGGCGGCCATGCCCGCCGCCGCTGCGTAGGCTCGACGCATGTCCGAGGTTCACGCGGCTCGACGATCCTGGCTGCGCGCCCGCTGTTCCCCGCAGAACGGCGCCGCCGTCGTCGCCAGGCCGGCCAACGTCCGCTATCTGGTCGGTTCGGCCCCCGCCGGCGCCGCGCTGCTCGTGCGCCAGTCGGGGGGTGACGTGCTGCTGGGCCACTGGGACCCGGCCGAGAGCCCGGGCGGGCCGCTGGGCGAGTTGGGCGGGCCCAGGATCGTGGCGCTCGACGGCGACGCCGACCCGGTGGAGGCGGCGGTGGCGCTGGCCGTCGAGGAGGGCGCGGGGGAGGTCGCCGTCGAGGAACACCATCTGACCGTGGCCCGGCACCGCGCGCTGCTCGCCGCGGTGCCGGGCGCGCGGCTGACCGACCTCGGCCGGGCGGTCGAGGGGCGGCGGGTGGTCAAGGACGATGACGAGATCGCCGCGCTGCGGGCGGCGGCCGAGATCACCGACCGGGCGCTGGGCGAGCTGCTGGAGTCCATCCTGGTGGGCCGCACGGAGCGACATCTGGCGCTGGAGCTGGAGCGGCGGCTGGTCGACCACGGCGCGGACGGGCCCGCGTTCCCCACCTCGGTGGCCACCGGCAGCCACTCGGGCCTGGCCGGGCACCGGCCCACCGACCGCAGGGTGGAGGAGGGCGACTTCCTGACCGTGCGGCTGGGGGCGCGCTTCCGTGGCTACCGCTGCCGGATCGGGCGGACCTTCGTCATCGGCACCAGCCCGGCCGACTGGCAGATCGAGTTGTACGACGTGGTCTTCGCCGCCCAGCGGGCCGCGCGCGAGGCGCTGGCCCCAGGCGCCGACTACCGGGCCGTGGACCGGGCGGCCCGCGAGGTGCTGACCGCCGCCGGCCACGGCAAGGCGCTCGGCCCGGTCACCGGCTACGGGGTGGGGCTGGAAATCGGGGAGGACCCTCGGTTGGGCCCCTCGGCCATGGGTAGACTGAGCGCTTGTGTTCCGGTCACCGTCGAGCCGGGGGTGCATCTCCCAGGCCGGGGCGGGGTCCGGATCGACGACACACTCGTCGTCCGCCCGTCGGCGGACGGCGGACCCGAGCTACTCACCATCACGACCAAGGAACTCCTGGCTCTGTGAAGCCCAGCCGGCAGCGGACCGGGAGTCGCTGGTCGGTCCACTGCGGCAGCCTCAGGAGAATCCACGACCGTGGCCACCACGAACGACCTCAAGAACGGCATGGTGCTCAAGCTCGACGGGGGCCAGCTGTGGTCCGTAGTCGAGTTCCAGCACGTCAAGCCCGGCAAGGGCGGCGCCTTCGTGCGCACCAAGCTCAAGCATGTGCTCACCGGCAAGGTGGTGGACAAGACGTTCAACGCCGGTACCAAGGTCGAGACGGCCACGGTCGACCGTCGCGCGATGCAGTTCTCCTACAAGGACGGCGCCGACTTCGTCTTCATGGACACCTCGACCTACGACCAGCTGCCGATCAACCCGGAGACGGTGGGTGACGCGGCCAACTACCTGCTGGAGGGCCAGGACTGCACGGTCGCCATCTACGAGGAGGCCCCGCTCTTCGTGGAGCTTCCGGCCGCCGTCGAGCTGGTCGTCGAGTACACCGAGCCGGGCGTCCAGGGCGACCGCTCCACCGGCGGCACCAAGCCGGCGAAGCTGGAGACCGGCTACGAGATCGGCGTGCCGCTCTTCATCACCACCGGCGAGAAGATCAAGGTCGACACCCGCTCCGGCGAATACCTTGGCCGGGTGAACAGCTAACCGTGGCTGCCCGCAGCAAGGCGCGCAAACGAGCCCTTCAGATCCTCTTCGAGGCCGACCAGCGCGGGGCCAAGCCGCACGAGGTCCTCGCGGACTGGGCACGGCTGGCCACCACCGACGAACGGCAGCCGCCGGTCAGCGAGTTCAGCAGGCGGCTGGTGGAGGGCTACGCCGAGCGGGCCGAGCGGATCGACGAGCTGCTCGCCCAGTACACCGTGGGTTGGCCGCTGGACCGGATGCCGGTCGTCGACCGGAACATCCTGCGGCTGTCCGCCTACGAGCTGATCTGGGAGGACGAGACGCCCGACGCGGTGGTGCTTGACGAGGCCGTGCAGCTGGCGCGGGAGTTCTCCACGGAGGAGTCCCCAGGCTTCGTCAACGGGCTGCTGGGGCGGCTGAAGGACCTCAAGCCCACCCTTCGCCGCTGAGTCCTGGCCGGACGGGCTTTCCGGACCGGCGCGCGCCGCGCGCTCCGCGACGCGGCGGGCCGGGCTCCCCCGAGCCCCTCGGGCCTGGGGTCCCGCCGTCTCCGGCGGGTTCCCCGTGGCCTTCGGGCCGGCGCCCGCTCCCCGCGCGGCGGGGGAGCGATGCGATTGCGGCGGCACGGCGGGGAGTCCGGGCCCTTCGGGCCCCCGCCCTCCACGCCGCGTGAGCCGTGCGGCGGAACGGCGAGACGCTCCGGGGCCCCGGAGTCTGGCGGGTTGCCCGCCCGGGCGGCGAGCCCTCTCGGCTGGGGACCGGATCACCGAGCGTGCGGGCGCGGAGCGGTGAAACGGCAAGGCGCCCGGGGGAGTTGAGCCCCGCGTGGCGTGCGCGGCGCGCGGCGCCTCCCGGCCGGGCTTCCCGAGGCCGAGCCCGGGCGCCGCGGATCGGCCGCCCGTGGTGGCGCCCCGCGCGTGTGGTGGCGCGGCAACGCGGCGGGGTGTCCCGGCCCGGGCCGGGATTCCCCCCCGGGCCCCAGGGCCCGGGGGCACGTCATCGCCGTGGGCGACCGTGGGCGGCGAGCCCAGACGGGCTCGGGCCGGGCCCCCAGGGGCCCGGCCCTCCGCTCAGCCCTCCTCGACCTGGACGGCCCGCCGCGCGTCCGCGCCCAGGACGCCCCAGCTGATCAGCTGCTCGGTCAGGACCGAGGGCGACTGGTCGTAGATCACGGCGAGGGTGCGCAGGTCGTCCTGGCGGATCGAGAGCACCTTGCCGTTGTAGTCGCCGCGCTGGCTCTGGATGGTGGCGGTGTAACGCTGGAGCGGGCCGGCCTTGTCGCTCGGGACGTTGGCCAGGCGCTCCAGGTCGAGCACCAGCTTCGGCGGCGGCTCGGCGGCGCCCCCGGGCGTCGAGCCCGGCAGCAGCTCCTGCACCGGCACTCCGTAGAACTCCGCCAGCTCCGCGAGGCGCTGCACGGTCACGGCCCGGTCGCCGCGCTCGTAGGAACCGACCACCACGGCCTTCCACCGGCCCTGGGACTTCTCCTCGACCCCGTGAAGCGACAGACCCTGCTGGGTGCGGATGGCCCGAAGCTTGGCTCCGAGCTGTTTGGCGTATTCGCTGGACATGTGTCTCCCCGGACGGCTTTTCGTAACTCACTGTGAGGTTACGCAGCGTGATATCTCTCGTCAAGCCGAGGCCAGAGAGTTCTTTCTGACCTGGGGCGATGCGGAGCGTGCGAAACGCCCTGATAGGGTCACACTCGTTCCACCCGACATCCTTTAACGGCCGTCCCGTGAGGCGGTCAAGGAGGTCCGTACGACCATGAGCGACAACGACACGAGCCCGGCCCGCTCCGTTCTGGAGGCGCCGGACATCGCGCGGGCACTGACCCGCATCGCGCACGAGATCGTCGAGCGCGCCAAGGGCGCGGACGACGTGCTGCTGCTGGGAATCCCCACCCGGGGCGTCTTCCTGGCCCGCCGGTTGGCGGACCGGCTCCACGAGATCACCGGCGGCCCCGTCCCGCACGGCTCACTCGACATCACGATGTACCGCGACGACCTGCGGCTGCGCCCGGCCCGCGCGCTGGGCCGCACCGAGATCCCGGACGGCGGGATCGACGGCCGGCTGGTCGTCCTGGTCGACGACGTGCTCTTCTCCGGCCGCACCATCAGGGCCGCCCTCGACGCGCTCGGCGACATCGGCCGGCCCCGCGCCGTGCAGTTGGCCGTGCTGGTCGACCGGGGCCACCGCGAGCTGCCGATCCGCGCCGACTACGTCGGGAAGAACATCCCGACCTCGCTGCGGGAGACCGTGAAGGTCAGGCTCACCGAGGAGGACGGCCGCGACGGCGTGCTGCTCGGCACGCGCGCGCCCGACGCGGGGCGGTAGCGCCCCCGCGCGTCACGCCCGTACCCGGCGCACCCCCGAACACCGGCACCCTCCTGCCCTCTGGGAAGGCTCACGATGAAGCACCACCTCATCTCGGCCGCCGACCTCACCCGTGACGACGCCGTGCTGATCCTCGACACCGCCGAGGAGCTGTCCCGCGTCGCAGGCCGGCCGATCAAGAAGCTCCCCACGCTGCGCGGCCGCACCGTGGTCAACCTGTTCTTCGAGGACTCCACCAGGACCCGGATCTCCTTCGAGGCCGCCGCCAAGCGGCTGTCCGCCGACGTGATCAACTTCTCGGCCAAGGGCTCCTCGGTCTCCAAGGGCGAGTCGCTCAAGGACACCGCGCTGACCCTGGAGGCCATGGGCGCCGACGCCGTGGTCATCCGCCACCACGACTCCGGCGCCCCCCACCGGCTCGCCACCTCCGGCTGGATCGGCGGCCATGTCGTCAACGCCGGCGACGGCACCCACGAACACCCCACCCAGGCGCTGCTGGACGCGTTCGCGCTGCGCCGCCGGCTGGTCGCCGGCGAACTGGGCGCCGACCTCACCGGGCGGCGGGTCACCATCGTCGGCGACATCCTGCACAGCCGCGTCGCCCGCTCCAACGTGCGGCTGCTGACCACGCTGGGCGCCGAGGTCACCGTCGTCGCCCCGCCCACCCTGCTGCCGGTCGGCGTGGAGAGCTGGCCGTGCGCCGTCTCCTACGACCTGGACGCCGTCCTCCCCGACTCCGACGCCGTGATGATGCTGCGGGTCCAGCGGGAGCGGATGAACGCCGCCTTCTTCCCCACCGAGCGCGAGTACGCCCGCCGCTACGGCCTCGACGGGGAACGGATGGCCCGGATGCCCGAGCACGCCGTCGTGATGCACCCGGGCCCGATGAACCGGGGCATGGAGATCACCGCCGAGGTCGCCGACTCGCCCCGCTGCACGGTCGTCGAGCAGGTCTCCGCCGGGGTGAGCGTCCGGATGGCCGTCCTGTACCTGCTGCTGGGCGGCGCCGGCCCGACCGGCGACGAGGCCACGGCAGCCGCGAGTTCCACCGCCGTCACCGGCGCCGAAGCGACACGAGGGAAGCGAGCATGAGCCACACCCAGCGGACCCTGATCCGAGGCGCGAAGGTCCTGGGCGGCCCCGCCCGCGACGTGTTGATCGACGGGGAGACCATCGCCGAGGTCGGCGCCGGGCTGACCGCCGGGGGCGCCACCGTCGTCGAGGCCGAGGGCCGCGTGCTGCTGCCCGGGCTGGTCGACCTCCACACCCACCTGCGGGAGCCGGGCCGCGAGGACTCCGAGACGGTCCTCACCGGCACCAGGGCGGCGGCGTCCGGCGGCTTCACCGCCGTGCACGCCATGGCCAACACGTTCCCCGTCGCCGACACCGCCGGCGTCGTCGAGCAGGTCTGGCGTCTGGGCCTCGCCTCCGGCTACTGCGACGTGCGGCCGGTCGGCGCCGTCACCGTCGGCCTGGGCGGCAGGCAGCTCGCCGAGCTGGGCGCGATGCACGACTCCGCCGCCGGCGTCGTGGTCTTCTCCGACGACGGCAAGTGCGTGGACGACGCCGTGATCATGCGGCGCGCCCTGGAGTACGTGAAGGCGTTCGACGGCGTCATCGCCCAGCACGCGCAGGAGCCCCGGCTCACCGAGGGCGCCCAGATGAACGAGGGCGTGGTCTCCGCCGAGCTGGGCCTGGCCGGCTGGCCGGCCGTCGCCGAGGAGTCGATCATCGCCAGGGACGTGCTGCTGGCCGCCCACGTCGGCTCCCGGGTGCACGTCTGCCACCTGTCGACGGCCGGCTCCGTCGAGCTGGTCCGCTGGGCCAAGTCCAAGGGCTGGCAGGTCACCGCCGAGGTCACCCCGCACCACCTGCTGCTCACCGACGAGCTGGTCCGTTCCTACGACCCGGTCTACAAGGTCAACCCGCCGCTGCGCACCGAGCGGGACGTGCTGGCGCTGCGCGAGGCGCTGGCCGACGGCACCATCGACTGTGTGGCCACCGACCATGCCCCGCACCCCCACGAGGACAAGGACTGCGAGTGGGGCGCCGCCGCCATGGGGATGGTCGGCCTGGAGACCGCGCTGTCCGTGGTGCAGCACACCATGGTCGACACCGGCCTGCTCGACTGGTCCCAGGTCGCCGACCGCATGTCGACCCGCCCCGCCGCCATCGGCCGGGTCGCCGGCCACGGCCGGCCCGTCGCCCCCGGCGAGCCGGCGAACCTCACGCTCGTCGACCAGGACCACCGCGCCCCCGTCGATCCGGCGGCCTTCGCCTCCCGCAGCCGCAACAGCCCCTACCGTGGCCTGGAACTGCCCGGCCGGGTCACCGACACCTGGCTGCGCGGCCGGGCCACGCTGCGGAACGGAGCCCTGGTATGACGCTCGGAGCACCCCTGCTGGCCACGCTCGCCGAGGAGGGCGAACGCCGCTCCCAGCCGGTCACCGACTGGGCCGAGCGCATCGGCTGGGTCGTGGGCCTGCTGCTGCTGGTCGCCCTCGTCTACTGGCTGATGCGGCAGGGCTGGAAGTGGCGCGCCACCCTCCAGAGCGACCTGCCGGCCCCCGAGCCGCAGCCCGAGGACCTTCCCGAGGACCCAGCCGAGGCGCGGCTGGCGTTCACCGGCCGCTACCACGGGACGACGGTCGCCGGGCAGTGGCTGGAACGCATCGTCGCCCACGGGCTGGGCGTGCGCAGCCGCGCCGAGGTCACGCTCACCGAGCGGGGCGTGGCCGTGGCCAGGCCCGGCGCGGGGGACTTCCTGATCCCCGCCGACGCCGTGCTGGGCGCCCGCCTCGACAAGGGCATCGCCGGCAAGGTCCTCACCGAGGGCGGCCTGCTGGTGATCACCTGGCGGCTGGGCGAGCGGACGCTGGACACCGGCTTCCGCTCCGACCGGGCCGCCGACCACGCCGCCTGGGTCGAGGCCCTGGGGCACCACCTTCCCGCACCACTCGCACCGCAGCCGCCGGCCGACGGCGCCCGGCCCTCGCACGCGACCGACAACGCGACAGAACCGGAGGGCGCACGATGAACGCCACCAGCCCCACCGGCGGCCGGGTGCCCGCCGAACTCGTCCTGGAGGACGGCCGGGTCTTCACCGGCCGGGCCTACGGCGCGGTGGGGGAGACCCACGGCGAGGCCGTCTTCTCCACCGGCATGACCGGCTACCAGGAGACCCTCACCGACCCCTCCTACCACCGCCAGATCGTGGTGATGACCGCCCCCCACATCGGCAACACCGGCGTCAACGACGAGGACCCCGAGTCCCGCCGGATCTGGGTCGCCGGCTATGTGGTGCGCGACCCCGCCCGCACCCCGTCCAACTGGCGCTCCCGGCGCGGCCTCGACGAGGAGCTGGCCGCCCAGGGCGTCGTCGGCATCCAGGGCGTCGACACCCGCGCCCTCACCCGCCACCTGCGGGAACGCGGCGCGATGCGGTGCGGGATCTTCTCCGGCGAGGCGCTGGCCGACGGGCGCGAGGCCCGGCTGGCCCGGGTCCGCTCCGCCCCGCAGATGGTGGGCGCGCCCCTCTTCGACGAGGTCGCGACCGAGGAGCCCTACGTCGTCCCGGCCGTCGGCGAGCGGCGGTTCACCGTCGCCGCGATCGACCTGGGCATCAAGGGCATGACCCCGCAGCGGATGGCCGAGCGCGGCATCGAGGTCCACGTCCTGCCCGCCACCGCCGACCTGGACGCCGTCTACGCCGCCGAGCCCGACGGGGTGTTCTTCTCCAACGGCCCCGGCGACCCCGGCACCGCCGACCACCCGGTGGAGCTGATGCGCGGCGTGCTGGAGCGCGGCACCCCGCTGTTCGGGATCTGCCTGGGCAACCAGGTCTTCGGCCGCGCCCTCGGCTTCGACACCTACAAGCTCAAGTACGGCCACCGGGGCATCAACCAGCCGGTCAAGGACCTGTCCACCGGAAAGGTCGAGGTGACCGCGCACAACCACGGCTTCGCCGTCGACGCCCCGCTGGAGAAGGCGGCGAAGACCCCGTTCGGGCCCGCCGAGGTCTCCCATGTCTGCCTCAACGACAACGTGGTCGAGGGGCTGCGGCTGGTGGAGAAGCCCGCGTTCAGCGTGCAGTACCACCCCGAGGCGGCCGCCGGGCCGCACGACGCCGCCTACCTGTTCGACCGCTTTGTTTCCCTGATGGAGGGCCAGCGTGCCTAAGCGCACCGATATCCAGTCCGTCCTGGTCATCGGCTCCGGCCCGATCGTCATCGGCCAGGCCGCCGAGTTCGACTACTCCGGCACCCAGGCCTGCCGCGTGCTGCGCGCCGAGGGCCTGCGGGTCGTCCTGGTCAACTCCAACCCGGCGACCATCATGACCGACCCCGAGATCGCCGACGCCACCTATGTCGAGCCGATCACCCCCGAGTACGTCGAGAAGATCATCGCCAAGGAGCGCCCCGACGCGCTGCTCGCCACCCTCGGCGGCCAGACCGCGCTCAACACCGCCGTCGCCCTGCACCGCGACGGCACCCTGGAGCGGTACGGCGTGGAGCTGATCGGCGCCAACGTCGAGGCCATCCACAAGGGCGAGGACCGCGAGCGGTTCAAGGAGGTCGTCGCCGCCGTCAAGGAGCGCATCGGGCACGGCGAGTCCGCCCGTTCCGTCATCTGCCACTCCATGGACGAGGTGCTCGCCGGCGTCGCCGATCTCGGCGGCTACCCGGTCGTCGTCCGCCCCTCCTTCACCATGGGCGGCGCCGGCTCAGGCTTCGCCCACGACGAGGACGAGCTGCGCCGCATCGCCGGCCAGGGCCTGGCGCTCTCCCCGACCACCGAGGTGCTCCTGGAGGAGTCCATCCTCGGCTGGAAGGAGTACGAGCTGGAGCTGATGCGGGACCGCAACGACAACGTGGTGGTCGTCTGCTCCATCGAGAACCTCGACCCGATGGGCGTGCACACCGGCGACTCCATCACCGTCGCCCCCGCCATGACGCTGACCGACCGCGAGTACCAGGTGCTGCGGGACATCGGCATCGCCGTGATCCGCGAGGTCGGCGTCGACACCGGCGGCTGCAACATCCAGTTCGCCGTCAACCCCGACGACGGCCGCATCGTCGTCATCGAGATGAACCCGAGGGTCTCCCGTTCCTCCGCGCTGGCGTCCAAGGCCACCGGCTTCCCGATCGCGAAGATCGCCGCCCGGCTCGCCGTCGGCTACACCCTGGACGAGATCCCCAACGACATCACCCAGGAGACCCCGGCGTCCTTCGAGCCCACCCTCGACTATGTGGTGGTCAAGGTCCCCCGGTTCGCGTTCGAGAAGTTCCCCGCCGCCGACGCCACGCTGACCACCACCATGAAGTCCGTCGGCGAGGCCATGGCCATCGGGCGGAACTTCACCGAGGCGCTCAACAAGGCGCTGCGCTCCATCGAGAAGAAGGACGCGCCCTTCGACTTCGCCGGCAAGCCGGGCGACGCCTCCTCGGAGGACAGGGACCAGCTGCTGCGGCTCGCGGCCACCCCCACCGACGGCCGGCTGGGCACCGTGATGCGGGCCATCCGCGCCGGCGCCACCCCCGACGAGGTCTTCGAGGCCACCCGGATCGACCCGTGGTTCGTCGACCAGCTCTTCCTGATCAAGGAGATCGCCGACGAGCTGGCCGCCGCCGACGAGCTGAGCGCCGAACTCCTCGCCCACGCCAAGCGGCACGGCTTCTCCGACGCCCAGATCGCCGGCATCAGGGGCCTGCGCGAGGACGTGGTGCGCGAGGTGCGGCACGCGCTGGGCGTGCGCCCGGTCTACAAGACGGTCGACACCTGCGCCGCCGAGTTCGCCGCCCGCACCCCCTACCTCTACTCCTCCTACGACGAGGAGACCGAGGTCGCCCCGCGCGAGAAGCCGGCCGTGATCATCCTCGGCTCCGGCCCCAACCGCATCGGCCAGGGCATCGAGTTCGACTACTCCTGCGTCCACGCCTGCTTCGCGCTCAGCGAGGCCGGCTACGAGACCGTGATGGTCAACTGCAACCCGGAGACCGTCTCCACCGACTACGACACCTCCGACCGGCTCTACTTCGAGCCGCTCACCCTGGAGGACGTCCTGGAGATCGTGCACGCCGAGACCCTCGCCGGTCCGGTCGCCGGCGTCCTCGTCCAGCTCGGCGGCCAGACCCCGCTCGGCCTGGCCCAGGCGCTCAAGGACAACGGCGTGCCCATCGTCGGCACCTCGCCCGAGGCGATCAACCTGGCCGAGGAACGCGGCCACTTCGGGCGCGTCCTCGCCGAGGCCGGGCTGCCCGCGCCCAAGTACGGCACCGCGTTCTCCTTCGAGGAGGCCAGCGCCATCGCCGCCGGCATCGGCTACCCCGTGATGGTCCGCCCCAGCTACGTCCTCGGCGGGCGGGGGATGCGGATCGTCTACGACGAGCCCTCGCTTGAGGAGTACCTCCGCCGGCACGCCGGGCTGATCTCCGAACACCCCGTGCTGATCGACCGGTTCCTCGACGACGCCATCGAGATCGACGTCGACGCCCTCTACGACGGCCACGAGCTGTACCTGGGCGGCGTGATGGAGCACATCGAGGAGGCCGGCATCCACTCCGGCGACTCCGCCTGCGCCCTCCCGCCCATCACCCTCGGCGGCCACGACATCAAGCGGCTGCGCGCCTCGACGGAGGCCATCGCCCGGGGCGTCGGGGTGCGCGGGCTGATCAACATCCAGTTCGCGCTCGCCGGCGACATCCTCTACGTGCTGGAGGCCAACCCGCGCGCCTCCCGCACTGTCCCGTTCACCTCCAAGGCCACCGCCGTGCCGCTCGCCAAGGCCGCCGCCCGGATCTCGCTGGGCGCGACCGTCGCCGAGCTGCGCGCCGAGGGGATGCTCCCGGCCGAGGGCGACGGAGGGACGCTCCCGCTGGACGCGCCGATCTCCGTCAAGGAGGCCGTGCTGCCCTGGGCCAGGTTCCGCGACGTGCACGGGCGCGGCGTGGACACCGTCCTCGGCCCGGAGATGCGCTCCACCGGCGAGGTCATGGGCATCGACTCCGTCTTCGGCACCGCCTACGCCAAGTCCCAGGCCGGCGCCTACGGCGCGCTCCCGCTGCGCGGCCGCGCCTTCGTCTCGGTCGCCAACCGCGACAAGCGCGCCGTGGTCTTCCCCGCCCGCGCCCTCGCCGAGCACGGCTTCGAGCTGCTGGCCACCTCGGGCACCGCCGAGATCCTGCGGCGCAACGGCATCGACGCCACCGTGGTGCGCAAGCAGAGCGAGGGCACGGGCCCGGCCGGCGAGCCCACCGTCGTCCAGCTGATCCACGACGGCCAGGTCGACCTGATCGTCAACACCCCCTTCGGCACCGGCGGTCGGCTCGACGGCTACGACATCCGCACCGCCGCCGTCGCCCGGGGCGTGCCCTGCCTGACCACCGTGCAGGCGCTGGCCGCCGCCGTCCAGGGCATCGACGCCCTGCTGCGGGGCGAGGTCGGCGTGGCCTCCCTCCAGGAGCACGCCCAGAAGCTGATCGCGGCGCGCACCCGATGAGCGCCGCCCCAGCCCCTCGCGGCTACCGCCTGCTGTACCGCACGGTGCTGCGCCGGATCGACGCGGAGCGCGCCCACCACGGCGCCTTCGCGCTGATCCGGCTGGCGGGGCGCGTTCCCGGGCTGCGCTCCGCCGTGCGCGCCCGGTACGCGCCCCCCCACCCCACGCTCGCGGTGAACGCGCTGGGGATGCGGCTGCCGGGCCCGTTCGGCCTGGCCGCCGGCTTCGACAAGAACGCCGTCGGCGTCCGTGGACTGGCCCAACTCGGCTTCGACTTCGTCGAGATCGGCACCGTCACCGGACAGCCGCAGCCCGGCAACCCGACGCCCCGGCTCTTCCGCGTCACCGCCGACCGGGCGTTGATCAACCGGATGGGCTTCAACAACGACGGCTCGGCCGCCGTCGCCGCCCGCCTCGCCGCCCTCGGCGAGGACCGCCCGCCCCTCGGCGTCAACATCGGCAAGACCAAGGCCGTCCCCGAATCGGATGCCATCGACGACTACGTCACCAGCACCGAACGGCTCGCCCGCCACGCCGACTACCTCGTCGTCAACGTCTCCTCGCCCAACACCCCCGGGCTGCGCGACCTCCAGGCCACCGAACGGCTGCGCCCGCTGCTGACCGCCGTCCGCGAGGCCGCCGACCGCTCCGTCGCCGACCGGCGCGTCCCGCTGCTGGTCAAGATCGCGCCCGACCTCGCCGACGAGGACCTCGACCAGATCGCCGACCTGGCCGTCGAGTTGGGCCTGGACGGCATCATCGCCACCAACACCACCATCGCCCGCGACGGGCTGCGCGCCGACCCGAAGGCCGTGGCCGCCCTCGGCCCCGGCGGCCTGTCCGGCGCCCCCCTGAAGGAGCGTTCCCTCGCCGTGCTCCGCCGGCTCTACGCCCGGGTCGGGGACCGCGTCACGCTGGTCGGCGTCGGCGGCGTCGTGACCGCCGACGACGTCTGGGAGCGGGTGCTCGCCGGCGCCACCCTGGTGCAGGGCTACAGCGGCTTCATCTACGGCGGACCCGGCTGGACCCGCGCCCTCCACGCGGGCCTGGCCCGGCGGCTGGCGGCCAGCCCCCACACCACCCTCGCCGACGCGGTCGGCGCCGACGTGAGGAGTTCCCGCCCGTGACCGCCCCCACCGCTCCGCCCACGCCCCCGTTCGCCGGCGAGCCGTTCGGCGCCAGGCTGCGGCGCGCCATGGACCAACGCGGACCGCTGTGCGTCGGCATCGACCCGCACCCCGAGCTGCTCGCCGCCTGGCAACTCCCGGACAGCGCCGAGGGACTGGCCCGCTTCGCGGACACCGTGGTCGCGGCGCTCGCCGACCGGGTGGCGGTGCTCAAGCCGCAGTCCGCGTTCTTCGAGCGCCACGGCTCGGCCGGCGTCGCGGTGTTGGAACGGGTGGTCGCCGACGCCAGGTCGGCCGGCGCGCTGGTGCTCCTCGACGTCAAGCGCGGCGACATCGGCTCCACCGTCGCCGCCTACGCCGGCGCGTACTTCGGCGAGGGCGCCCCGCTGCGCTGCGATGCGATCACCCTCACCCCCTATCTCGGCTACGAGTCGCTGCGCCCGGCCCTCGACCGGGCCAGGGCCGACGGCGCCGGCGCGTTCGTGCTGGCCCGCACCTCCAACCCGGAGGGGGCGGCCACCCAGACCGCCCGCACCGAGGCCGGAGTCCCGCTGGCGCAGACGGTGTTGGACCACCTCGCCCGGGAGAACGCCGGCGCCGAGCCCTGGGGCTCCTTCGGCGCCGTGGTGGGCGCGACGGCCCCGGAGTCATCCCTCGAACTGACCATCAACGGCCCGCTGTTGGCTCCGGGCCTGGGCGCCCAGGGCGCCACCGCCGACGACCTGACCCGGGTCTTCGGCGCGGCACTGCCCCAGGTGCTGCCGTCGGCCAGCCGGTCCGTGCTGCGCCGGGGCCCCGACGTCGACGGCCTGCGCGCGGCGGCCGGGCGTGAGGCGGCCGAACTGGCGCGGGTGCTGGCCTGAGGCGACCCCAACGGGCGGACCGTGGGCGCCGGATGGTGGGCAGGGCAGGGCCCGGCTCACCCCGCGCCGGACCGGAGCGGCGCCCGTGGACCGCGCCGAAGAGTCGCCACTCGGTCGTCGTGCGTCACTGAAGAGTCAACGAAACGGCCGCCGAAACGTTCCTGGGGGCGCCAACTCCACGGAAAACCGTGGGCATATATCCGATATGTCGCCGAGGCGGTTCAGCTGACCTGGACTTTTTGTCGATTCTCCCTGACTTATTGCCGTCACGGCCGCTAGTCTCCGTCGAGAGCGGAGCACCCGGGCGCGTTGCTCGTTGCTCCGCTGGTGCGGGGCCACTAGGTTCCTCACCGTTCCATATCCGATCAGTTCGACAACCGAGGTGACGTAGGCGTGGCTCTTCCGCCCCTTACCCCTGAACAGCGCGCAGCCGCGCTTGAGAAGGCCGCCGCGGCTCGCCGGGAGCGCGCCGAGGTCAAGAATCGGCTCAAGCACTCCGGCGCTTCCCTGCACGAGGTCATCAAGCAGGGCCAGGAGAACGACGTCATCGGCAAGATGAAGGTCTCCGCCCTTCTTGAGTCGATGCCGGGCGTCGGCAAGGTCCGCGCCCGCCAGATCATGGAGCGCCTCGGGATCTCCGAGAGCCGTCGCGTCCGTGGCCTTGGCTCCAACCAGATCGCCTCCCTGGAGCGCGAGTTCGGCAGCGGCGCCTGAGCGGCGCCTGATGGCGGGTGCCGCGCTCGTGGACGGGTTTTCGCCACCGAAGCGGGAAGCGGGATAATCGCCGGCATGACCGATCGTTCGCGACTGACCGTGCTCTCCGGCCCCTCGGGGGTCGGCAAGAGCACGGTCGTCGCTCATCTGCGCAGGGCCCACCCGGAGGTGTGGCTGTCCGTCTCGGCCACCACCCGCCACCCACGGCCGGGGGAGCGGCACGGCACGCACTACTACTTCGTCGGCGACGAGGAGTTCGACAAGCTCGTCGCCAATGGCGAGCTGCTGGAGTGGGCCGAGTTCGCCGGCAACCGCTACGGCACACCGCGTCGCGCGGTCGTCGAACGCCTGGAGGCCGGCGAGCCCGTGCTGCTGGAGATCGACCTCCAGGGCGCCCGGCTGGTCCGCGCGTCCATGCCGGACGCCCGGCTCGTCTTCCTCGCGCCGCCCAGCTGGGACGAGCTGGTGCGTCGGCTCACCGGCCGGGGCACGGAGCCGCCCGAGGTCATCGAACGCCGGCTGGCGGTGGCCAGGACCGAGCTGGCCGCCGAGCCCGAGTTCGACGTGACGCTGGTCAACACCTCCGTCGAGGAGGTCTCCGCCGAACTGCTAGCCTTGATTCGTTGAATCCGGGGGCCGCGCCACACGTTGGTCCTACGGTCCCCCGAAACCCACCGGAAGGCAGAGCGTGTCCTCTCCCATCACCACGCCCGAGGGCATCATCAACCCGCCGATCGACGAGCTGCTTGAGGCGACCGACTCCAAGTACAGCCTGGTGATCTACGCGGCCAAGCGCGCCCGGCAGATCAACGCGTACTACTCGCAGCTGGGCGAGGGCCTGCTGGAGTACGTCGGCCCCCTCGTGGACACCCATGTGCACGAGAAGCCGCTGTCCATCTCGCTCCGCGAGATCAACGCGGGTCTGCTCACCTCCGAGGCCATCGAGGGCGCCACGGACTAGGTCGCTTGGCCGGCGGAGACGGGGTGACCACCCTCCCCGCGCCGTCGTCCGCGGCCCCTCGCCCATGCTTCGCGCCGTTCCCCGCGCCCCTGAGGATTCGGGGGCGCGGGGAATCGTTTGAGGAGCGCGCGCCGGGGTGCCGGGTGGGGGCCGAGATCTCAGGAACGTGGGAGTGAGGAGGCGCGCCATGGGGCGACCCGAGGTCGTGCTGGGCGTAGGCGGCGGCATCGCCGCCTACAAGGCGTGCGAGCTGCTGCGCCTGTTCACCGAGTCGGGACACGCGGTCCGCGTGGTGCCCACGGCCTCGGCGCTCCGCTTCGTCGGCGCCCCCACCTGGGCGGCGCTCTCCGGGCGGCCCGTGCACACCGAGGTGTGGGACGACGTCGCCCAGGTGCCGCACGTGCGGATCGGCCGCGAGGCCGACCTCGTGATGATCGCCCCGGCCACCGCCGACCTGCTCGCCAGGGCCGCCACCGGCCGCGCCGACGACCTGCTGACCAACGTCCTCCTCACCACCCGCGCCCCCGTGGTCCTCGCCCCGGCCATGCACACCGAGATGTGGGAGCACCCCGCGACGCGGGAGAACGTGGCCACCCTCCGCCGCCGGGGCGCGGTTGTCGTCGAGCCCGCCGTCGGCCGGCTCACCGGTGCCGACACCGGCAAGGGCCGGCTGCCCGATCCCGCCGCCCTCTTCGAGGTGGCCCGCCGGGTGCTGGCGCGCGGCGTCGCCGCCGCCACCCCCGACCTCGCTGGCCGCCGCGTGGTGATCAGCGCCGGCGGCACCAGGGAGCCGCTGGACCCGGTCCGCTATCTGGGCAACCACTCCTCCGGCAAGCAGGGCTACGCCCTCGCCCGCACCGCCCAGGCCAGGGGCGCCGAGGTCACCCTCGTCGCCGCCAACACCGCGCTGCCGGCGCCCGCCGGCGTGACCGTCGAACCGGTCGGCAGCGCCGAGGAGTTGCGCGCCGCGATGCGGAAGGCGGCCGCCGAGGCCGACGCGGTCGTGATGGCCGCCGCCGTCGCCGACTTCCGCCCCGCCAACCCCGTCGGGCAGAAGATCAAGAAGCGCGACGGCGTGGACCCCGACCCGATCGCCCTGGTCCGCAACCCGGACATCCTCGCCGAGCTGTCCGCCGCACGCCGCCCGGGACAGGTGGTCGTCGGCTTCGCCGCCGAGACGGAGAACGTGCTGGCCGGCGGCCGCGCCAAGCTCGCCCGCAAGGGCTGCGACCTGCTGGTGGTCAACCAGGTCGGCGGCGGCCTCGCCTTCGGCACCGACGAGAACGAGGCGGTCATCCTCGCCGCCGACGGCGACGAGACGCCCGTTCCCCTCGGCCCCAAGGAGGCGCTCGCCGACCGCGTCTGGGACGCCGTCGCGCGCCGCCTGCCAACCCCCTGACCTGCGGCGGACGTTCGCAACCCGGCGCCACCGCCGCCCGGCCCACGCCACGCGCACGACCACCGAGCGTGAATCCGTACGCGGTTCTCTCCGCCAGAGGGGCGCCGTGTGGATACACTGTGCGGTGCCGTGGCCGGTCCCGCCGGACGCGGAAGCATAGTCAGCAGCCGCTGCAACCCCAGGGAGCGTTGTGTCCCGTCGTCTGTTCACCTCAGAGTCCGTGACCGAGGGCCACCCGGACAAGATCGCCGACCAGATCAGCGACACCATTCTGGATGCCCTTCTCACCGAGGACCCGGGCTCCCGGGTCGCCGTCGAAACCATGATCACCACCGGCCTGGTCCATGTCGCCGGCGAGGTCACCACCAAGGCGTACGCGGACATCGCGACCCTGGTGCGGGCCAAGATCCTGGAGATCGGCTACGACTCCTCCAAGAAGGGCTTCGACGGCGCCTCCTGCGGTGTCTCCGTCTCCATCGGCGCCCAGTCGCCCGACATCGCCCAGGGCGTCGACACCGCCTACGAGTCCCGCGTCGGCGGCGCCGAGGACGAGCTGGAGAAGCAGGGCGCCGGCGACCAGGGCCTGATGTTCGGCTACGCCTGCGACGAGACGCCCGAGCTGATGCCGCTCCCCATCCGGCTCGCCCACCGCCTCTCCGGCCGGCTCTCCGAGGTCCGCAGGAACGGCACCATCCCCTACCTGCGGCCCGACGGCAAGACCCAGGTCACCATCGAGTACGACGGCGACAAGGCCGTCCGCCTCGACACCGTGGTGGTCTCCAGCCAGCACGCGGCCGACATCGACCTCGACTCGCTGCTGGCGCCCGACATCCAGGAGTTCGTCGTCGAGCCCGAGCTGAAGGCGCTGCTCGGCGACGGCATCAAGCTGGACACGGAGAACTACCGGCTGCTGGTGAACCCGACCGGCCGGTTCGAGATCGGCGGGCCGATGGGCGACGCCGGGCTGACCGGGCGGAAGATCATCATCGACACCTACGGCGGGATGGCGCGGCACGGCGGTGGCGCGTTCTCCGGCAAGGACCCGTCGAAGGTGGACCGTTCGGCGGCCTACGCGATGCGCTGGGTGGCGAAGAACGTGGTCGCCGCCGGGCTCGCCACCCGCTGCGAGGTGCAGGTCGCCTACGCCATCGGCAAGGCCGAGCCGGTCGGCCTCTTCGTCGAGACCTTCGGCACCGCCTCCGTCCCGGCCGAGCGGATCGAGCAGGCCATCACCGAGGTCTTCGACCTCCGCCCGGCCGCCATCATCCGGGACCTGGACCTGCTGCGGCCCATCTACGCCCAGACCGCCGCCTACGGCCACTTCGGCCGCGAGCTGCCGGACTTCACCTGGGAGCGCACCGACCGCGTCGACGCGCTGCGCGCCGCCGCCGGCCTCTGACGCTCCACGCCGTTCCCTTTGGCACGTCCACCGAAGCGCCGACCGCACTGTCCGAGCCGTCTGATGTACTGGCCGGATGAGTGAGGCCGGCGCTTCGGAGCGTCCGGGCGGGGAGCAACTGGCGCTGATCAGGGCCGCCGTCCGGGAGCGGAAGCTGCCCAGAGCCAGGCCGCGCACCTGGCGCGACGCCCCGCTCGCCGAGCGGCTGCCGGTCGCCCGCGTCCTCGTCGACAAGGGCCTGGTCCACCTCGACCGCTGCTTCGACTACGCCGTGCCCGCCGCTCTCGACGCCGACGCGCAGCCGGGCGTGCGGGTGCGCGTCCGCTTCGGCGCCGGGCAGCGCGACGGCCGCCGCGAGGGCGGCGGCCTGGTCAACGGCTATGTGGTGGAACGCCGCGCCGACAGCGACTTCGCCGGCGTGCTCGCCCCGCTGGCCCAGGTCCTCTCGCCCGAACCGGTGCTCACCCCCGAGCTGTTGGCGCTCTGCCGCGCCGTCGCCGACCGCTGCGCCGGCGCCCTCGCCGACGTGGTGCGGCTCGCGATCCCACCCCGGATGGCCAAGGCCGAACGCGTCCCCACGCCCGAGCCTCCGCCGCTGCCCGCGCCGCCGGCGCCGGGCGGCTGGTCACGTTACCCGCACGGCGCCGCGTTCCTCACGGCGCTCGCCGAGGGACGCGCGCCCCGCGCCGTGTGGACCGCGCTTCCCGGGCCGCGCTGGCCCCACGAGCTGGCCACCGCGCTG
>NZ_RFFJ01000097.1 GCF_003696235.1 Streptomyces triticirhizae | reverse complement strand
CTCTGCACCGCATCGTCATCTGCCGCCTGCGCTGGGACCAGCGAACCAAGACCTACGTGGAACGGCGCACGAAGGAAGGGATGTCGAAGAAGGAGATCATGCGCTGCCTCAAACGCTACGTCGCCCGCGACGTCTTCCACGCCCTCACCAGGCAAAACACCCGCGCAACGACTCCTGATCAACCGCTAAGAGCCGCTGCTTGACATCCGTAAGAGCATCCCCAGGACCCCCGGTCCGCTCCGGCGGACCGGGGGAGTACGCACGCCCCGGTCCCGCTACCCGCGCCCCCGCCGCGCGCCCCGCGCCGTCCACAGGTGACGCGCCATCCCCGCCGCCGTCAGCAGCGCCACCACCCCCAGCGCCACGGCCAGCCCGCGCGGACAGTCCAGCGGCAGCGACGTCGGATAGCGCGCGTCGTTCCGCCGCAGCAGCGGCGGCAACGCCACCAGCACCAGACAGCCGCCCGTGAGCAGCCCCGCGCGCAGCGCCCCGCGCCCCGGCGCCCGCCGGATCGCCCAGCCCACCAGCACCACCAGCGGCGCCAGCAGCAGGTCGTGCGCCAGCAGCACCCCCAGCAGCCAGCCGCCCACCCGCGCGGGGACGCCCGCCTCCGTGGCCGTCCACAGCGGCCGAACGCCCGCCGCCAGCAGCACCAACCCGACGCCCGACAGCGCCAGTTGACCGGCCCGCACCCCGCTCACCGCAGCCCTCCGACGCTCACCGCGGCACCTCGATCCGCGCCACCCACTTCGTCTGCCACACCCCGGGCCGGTTCGGCGCGATGATCCGCGCCGGGAAGCCGTGGTCCAGGCTCAGCACCTCCCCGTTGAGCCGCAGCGCCAGCAGTGTCAACGGGTCCCGCACATACGCGGCCGGCATCTCCATCACCCGGTAGCCGCCGCTCCGCTGCGCCGAGACCACCCGCACCGACGCCCCGTCCCCGGCGCCCACCCGTTCCACCAGGTCCGCCAGCCGCACCCCGGTCCACTCCGCCGAGGCGCTCCACCCCTCCACACACGCGATCGGCAGCCGCTCCGTGCGCTGCGGCAACGCCCGCAGCGCGTCCAGCGACAGCCGGTCCTCGCGCTCGCCGACCACCGTCAACCGCCAGTCGGGAGAGGTCAGTTCCGCCGCGTCGACCCCGGCCGCCGCCGCGCTGCGGTTGATCGGCAGCCCCTGCCGGGTGCCCGCCGTGCCCGGCTCCGGATCGCGCGGCGCCAACAGGTTCGACGGGCGCAGCGGCGTCACCGTCTGCCCAGCCAACGCCCCACCGCCGTCGCCGTCCGCGCGTCGTGCGGTCCTTCGCCGAAGCGGGGCAGCGGCGGCGCCGGCAGCCTCACCAGGTCGTCCGGTACAGGTGGTTGACCAGCAGCGCCATCACCACCTGGGCCGCCAACCACCACCGCGCCCGCCGCCGCGGCAGCAGCGCCGTCACCGGCAGCAGCCACACCACGAACGGCAGCCAGATCCGCTCCGTCTCCGCCTTGCTCATCCCCGACAGGTCCGCCACCAGCAGCGCGCACACCGCCGAGGCCACCAGCACCACCAACGCCCGATACCCCTCAGGCGCCCGCCGCCCCGGCGCCAACCCCCGCAGCGAGCCCACCAGTCGGGGCCCCCACTGCCACAGCGCCGCCGCCGTCGCCAACCCCACCGTCAACACCTGGGCGGCGACGTTCGCCCACACGAAGTACCCGTAGGGGCGCTGGCCGCCCGCGCCGGCGAAGTACCGCTCGACCAGCACCTGATAGCCCTCGTACCACCAGAAGCCCCCGGCCGTGAACGCCACCACCCAGACCGCCACGCCCCACAGCACATACGGCACCGGCCGCCACTCCCGCGTCAACAGCAGCACCGCCACCCCGACCAGCGCCATCAGCGTCAACCCGTAGGACAGGTAGCACAGCAGCCCGAACAGCAGGCCCGAACCCAACGCCGCGCCCCGCCAGCGCCACCCCGGCGCACGCGACCGCCCGCGCGCCGCCAGCGCCAACAGCGCCACCGCCCAGGCGCCCACGGCCGCGAAGTACGCGTCCGCCGAAACCCCCAGCCACACCGCCGCCGGCGCCCACACCAGAAACGGCGCCGCCCGCCGCGCCAGCCGCTCCCCCGCCAGCACCCGCACGGTCACCAGCACGGCGGCCGGCACGCTCGCCGCCCACAGCACGCAGAACATCGACGCCCAGATCCCGCCGTGCAGCCCGATCCGGTCCAACAGCGCGAAGGTCAACGTGGCGCCCGGCGGGTGACCGGCCACATGCGCCGGCCAGTTGTCCACCGCGTCGATCGGGATGCGCGCGACAAAGCCGTCCAGGAAGTGGCCCCAGCCCGGCATCGCGTTGATCTCGTCGACCGACCGCAGATACTCGTGCTTGGTCTCCAGGTTGTTGACCACGCCCCGGTGCCAGCCGTCGATCCACGCCAGCACCAACAGCCAGCCCGTCGCCGCCGCCCAACTAGCCACCAGCAGCGCCCGCCACGGCAGCCGGCGCGCCAACGTCGGCCCGTAGAGCACCCCGATCCCCGCCGCCAGCAGCGCCGGCACCGTGCCAGGGCCCAGGTGCGGCGACCAGCTCGCCAGCAGCGGCGGTGACTGGAGCCGCAGCCGGTCCCCGTCGTTGAGGGCCGTGCCGATCACGGCCGAGGCGGCGAAGAGCACCGCCGCCACGGCGGCGGCCACCAGCTCCCCGCGCCACCCGGCGTCCGGCGGCTCGGCCTCCGCCGGCGCGGGCGGCGGACCCGCCCCCACCTCGCCCTTCACATCCTGCTGGGTCACCTGCCGCACGCCCGGGGGCTCAACGCTCGGAGATCTCACACCAGGGGGAACGACCGCTCCCGTGCCGCGTCACCGAGCCCCGCCCGGCTGGACGCGCCCGTTCCGGGGCGTGTCCTGGCCGGCCCGGTGTCGTTTGGCCAGGCGTGAGCGCACGGAACCCACAGGCACAACAGCAGGCACAGCGCAGCGCCAGGGAGCGACTGCGGGAGGAACGCGAGCGGCAGCGCGCCGGGGAGCGCCGGCTGCGGCTGGTCAAGATCGGCGGCATCGCCGCGCTGGTCCTGGCCATCGCGGCGGGCGCCGGCTTCCTCGCGGCCGGCGGCGGCAACGACGACGACAACGCGGGCCCGGCGGCCGCCCCCATCGCCGTCGGGGAACGCTCGGCACCGGCCGTGCTGACCGTCTACGAGGACTTCCGCTGCCCGGCCTGCGCCCAGTTCGAGAACGCGTTCCGCTCCACCGTCAACGAGCTGACCGAGGCCGGCCAGCTCCGCGTCGACTACCACCTCGTCACCATCATCGACGGCAACATGCGCGGCAGCGGCTCCCGTTACGCCGCCAACGCCGCCGCCTGCGCCCGCGACCAGGGCGCCTTCCCCGAGTACCACGACGTGCTCTTCCAGAACCAGCCGGCGGAGACCGACGACGCCTTCGCCGACAAGTCCCGACTGATCGAGCTGGCCCGGGAGATCGAGCCGCTCGACAACGAGACCTTCCGCACCTGCGTGCGGGACGGCACCCACGACGACTGGGTGAGCCGCTCCAACGCGGACTTCCTGGACGGCGAGTACAACGCGACCCCCACGGTGCTGCTCAACGGCGAGCGCCTGGGCCAGGGCGGCGACCCGCTGACCCCCGAGCACCTGCGGGAACGCGTGGCCGAGATGGCGGGCTGAGCCGGGCCGCCGGCCCGCGCGCCAGGACACGGTTCGGTCAACCCGCCCTCCGGATTCCGTTGGGGAGCCGGGGCACGGTAGCGTCGGCTCCACCATGGAGATCCTTGCCAGCATCCCCAGTCCAGGCACCAGCGAGATCGAGCTGGGGCCCCTGCCGCTGCGCGGCTATGCGCTGTGCATCATCATCGGCGTCTTCCTGGCCATCTGGCTGGGTGGCCGGCGTTGGGTACAACGCGGAGGCCAGCCGGGAACGGTGGCCGACATCGCCGTCTGGGCCGTGCCGTTCGGCCTGGTCGGGGCGCGGATCTACCACGTGGTGACCGACAACCAGCTGTACTTCGGCGAGGGGCGCGACCCCGTCGACGCGTTCAAGATCTGGGACGGCGGTATCGGCATCTGGGGCGCGATCGCCGGCGGCGCGCTCGGCGCCTGGATCGCCTGCCGCCGACGCGGCATCGCGCTCCCGCCGATGGCCGACGCGATCGCCCCCGGCATCGCGTTCGCCCAGGCCATCGGGCGCTGGGGCAACTGGTTCAACCAGGAGCTGTACGGCCGCGAGACCGACCTCCCGTGGGCGGTCGAGATCGACAACGGCCTGGACACCGGGACGTTCCACCCGACGTTCCTCTACGAGTCGCTGTGGTGCCTGGGCGTCGGCCTGCTGGTGATCTGGGCCGACCGCAGGTTCCGGCTGGGCCACGGGCGGGCGTTCGCGCTGTATGTCGCGGCGTACACGGTGGGCCGGTTCTGGATCGAGTACCTGAGGATCGACGAGGCGCACGAGTTCCTGGGCCTGCGGCTCAACAACTGGACCGCCATCGTCGTCTTCCTGGCCGCCGTCGCCTATCTGGTCCTCTCCGCCCGCAGCCGCCCCGGCCGCGAGGAGAACGTCGAGCCTCGCCCGGACGACGCGGACGGCCCCGGCGCGGACGGTCCCGGCGCCGAGGGCGCCGAGGCCGACGGGGAGGCGGCCGGCGCCGAGGGGCCCGGGTCCACGGTGGCGGAGGACCCCGCCGAGGCGGCGGCGAAGCGGGAGATGGCCCAGGCCACGACCCTGGACAAGGTGAAGCCCCCGGCGGAGCCGGACGCGGAGGCGTCGGCCGACCGGTCCGAGGAGGAGGCCGACGCGTCGGCCTCCGAGAACGCCGACAACGCCGAGGCCGCCGAGAACGCCGACGAGGGCGTCACGACGGCGAAGTCCACCGAGAAGTAGCCCCGGGCCCCGGGCGAGAGCGAAGGGCGGCGGGATGGCCGGGGCAGAGGCGCACCACCAGCATCGGGACGTGCGGGGCGGCTGGCTGCGGCCCGCCGTCTTCGGGGCGATGGACGGGCTGGTCTCCAATTTCGGGCTGATCAGCGGCGTCGCCGGCTCCTCCGCCTCCTCGCGGACGATCGTCGTCGCCGGAATGGTCGGCATGGCGGCCGGTGCCTTCTCGATGGCGGCGGGGGAGTACACCTCCGTGGCCGCCCAGCGCGAGCTGGTCCTCGCCGAGCTGGCGGTCGAACGGGCCGAGTTGACCCGCCACCCGGAGGACGAGCTGGCCGAGCTGGCCGGGGTGTTCGAGGCCAGGGGCGTCGAGCCCGGCCTGGCCAGGGAGGTGGCCAGGCAGCTGTCGGTCGATCCCGAGCAGGCGTTGGAGATCCACGCCAGGGAGGAGCTGGGCGTCGGCCCGGCCGACCTGCCCTCGCCGCTGGTGGCCGCGGCCTCCTCGTTCGGCGCCTTCGCGCTGGGCGCGCTGCTGCCCGTGGCGCCCTATCTGCTGGGCGCCGCCTCGCTCTGGCCCGCCGTGCTGGTCGCGCTGGTCGGCCTGTTCGTCTGCGGTGCGCTGGTGGCCCGGGTCACCGCGCGGCCCTGGTGGTTCAGCGGCCTGCGGCAGCTGGCGTTGGGCGCGGCCGCTGCCGGGCTGACCTATCTGCTGGGCGCGGTCTTCGACACGGCCGTCGGTTGACCTACCCTGGACGACGGCCTCACCGAGACCACCCAAGACCGGTCAAGATCGGTCCGAGTCGGGAATACGCCGTTCATGGGCCCTGTTGGTCCATTTGGCGTGCTTCGAGGTGAGCTTTTGTTTCTCGCTGGTTTCACTTCGAGGACGACGGGCATGTGCCAGGACGCCCTACGGACAGCGGCGTCCGCGGCGCCAGGCGACCAGGAGGGGGCATTTCGCTCCATCTCCGGCGCGTTCCCCCCACGACAAAGTCCGTATCGTGGACTGCGGTATCCGCTTCCCGGGAATCCGGTCATCGTGTAACCTGCGTGAAAATTTAAGCAACGCCAGGGCCAACGTCGTCCCTCGGAAGCCAACAGACCAAGACGACGACGGGAGAGCCGATGCGTTCTGCGTCCCACCCGGTTAAGCAGGGGATGTACGACCCGCGCAACGAGCACGACGCCTGTGGTGTCGGCTTCGTGGCCACTCTCACCGGCGAGGCCAGCCATCAACTGGTTGACCAGGCGCTTTCCGTCCTGCGCAATCTCGAACACCGTGGGGCCACCGGCTCTGACCCGGACACCGGCGACGGTGCCGGCATCCTGATCCAGATCCCGGACGCTTTCCTCAGGGAGAACGTCCCCTTCGAGCTGCCGCCCGTCGGCGGCTACGCCGTGGGCCTGGCCTTCCTCCCCACCGACGAGGCCGAGCGGGACGCCGCCGTCGCCCGGGTCGAGGAGATCGCCGACGCGGAGGGCCTCTCCGTTCTGGGTTGGCGCGAGGTGCCCGTCGCACCGCAGCTGCTGGGCGCGGCGGCCCGCGAGACGATGCCGGTCTTCCGGCAGCTCTTCGTCGCCGACGAAGGGGACGGGCGCACCGGCCTGGACCTGGACCGCATCGTCTTCGCGCTGCGCAAGCGCGCCGAGCGCGAGGCCGGGATCTACTTCCCCTCGCTCTCCAGCCGCACGATCGTCTACAAGGGGATGCTGACCACCGGGCAGCTGGAGCCGTTCTACCCGGACCTCTCCGACCGCCGGCTGACCAGCGCCATCGCGCTGGTGCACTCGCGGTTCTCCACCAACACCTTCCCGTCCTGGCCGCTGGCCCACCCGTACCGCTTCGTCGCGCACAACGGCGAGATCAACACCGTGCAGGGCAACCGGAACTGGATGCGGGCGCGGGAGTCGCAGCTGGCCACCGGGCTGTTCGGGGACCCCGAGCGGCTGGAGCGGCTCTTCCCGATCTGCACGCCCGAGGCGTCCGACTCGGCGACGTTCGACGAGGTGCTGGAGCTGCTGCACCTGGGCGGCCGTTCCCTGCCGCACGCGGTGCTGATGATGGTGCCCGAGGCGTGGGAGAACCACCCCTCGATGGACCCGGCCCGGCGGGCGTTCTACCAGTACCACTCCACGATGATGGAGCCCTGGGACGGCCCGGCCTGTGTTACGTTCACCGACGGCGTCCAGGTCGGCGCCGTGCTGGACCGCAACGGGCTGCGTCCCGGCCGCTACTGGGTCACCGACGACGGCTTCGTGGTGCTCTCCTCCGAGGTCGGCGTGCTGGACATCGACCAGGCCAGGGTGGTGCGCAAGGGCCGCCTCCAGCCGGGCCGGATGTTCCTGGTGGACACCGCCGAGCACCGGATCATCGAGGACGACGAGATCAAGGAGTCGCTGGCCGCCGAGCACCCCTACGCGGAGTGGCTCCAGGACGGCCTGATCGAGCTGGCCGACCTGCCGCAGCGCGAGCACGTGGTGCACACCCACGCCTCGGTCGCCCGCCGCCAGCAGACCTTCGGGTACACCGAGGAGGAGCTGCGCGTCCTGCTGACGCCGATGGCGAGGACCGGCGCCGAGCCCATCGGCTCGATGGGCACCGACACCCCGATCGCCGCGCTCTCCGACCGGCCCCGGCTGATCTTCGACTACTTCACCCAGCTGTTCGCGCAGGTCACCAACCCGCCGCTGGACGCGATCCGGGAGGAGCTTGTCACCTCGCTGCTCTCCGCGCTCGGCCCGCAGGGCAACCTGCTGGAGCCTACGCCCGCGTCCTGTCGCAGCGTGACGCTGCCGTTTCCGGTGATCGACAACGACGAGCTGGCCAAGCTCATCCACGTCAACGCCGACGGCGACCTGCCCGGCTTCGCCGCCACCACGCTCTCCGGGCTCTACCGGGTCGCCGGCGGCGGCGAGGCGCTGGCCCGGCGGCTGGACGAGATCTGCGCCGAGGCCGACGCGGCCATCGCCGAGGGCGCGCGGGTCATCGTGCTCTCCGACCGGCACTCGGACGCCGAGCACGCGCCGATCCCGTCGTTGTTGCTCACCTCGGCCGTGCACCACCACCTGATCCGCACCAAGCAGCGCACCCAGGTGGGGCTGCTGGTCGAGGCGGGCGACGTGCGCGAGGTGCACCACGTGGCGCTGCTGATCGGCTACGGCGCCGCAGCCGTCAACCCGTACCTGGCCATGGAGACCGTCGAGGACCTGGTCGCCCGGGGCACCTACCTGCCGGACGTGGACGCCGAGACCGCCATCCGGAACCTGATCAGGGCGCTCGGCAAGGGCGTGCTGAAGGTGATGTCCAAGATGGGCATCTCCACCGTCGCCTCCTACCGGGGCGCGCAGGTCTTCGAGGCGATCGGCCTGGACGAGGCGTTCGTCGACCGGTACTTCCACGGCACCACCACCAAGATCGGCGGCGCCGGCCTGGACGTGATCGCCCGCGAGGTCGCCGCCCGGCACGCCAAGGCGTACCCGGTCTCGGGCGTGGCGTCGGCGCACCGCACCCTCGACATCGGCGGCGAGTACCAGTGGCGCCGCGAGGGCGAGCCGCACCTGTTCGACCCGGAGGCGGTCTTCCGGCTCCAGCACTCGACGCGCGAGGGCCGCTACGACATCTTCCGCCAGTACACCCAGCGGGTGAACGAGCAGGCCGAGCGGCTGATGACGCTGCGCGGGCTGTTCCGGCTGAGGGAGGGCGCCCGCCCGCCGGTGCCGCTGGAGGAGGTCGAGCCGGTCAGCGAGATCGTCAAGCGGTTCTCCACCGGCGCGATGAGCTACGGCTCCATCTCGCGTGAGGCGCACGAGACGCTGGCCATCGCCATGAACCGGCTGGGCGCCAAGTCCAACACCGGCGAGGGCGGCGAGGACCCGGAGCGGCTGGTCGACCCGGAGCGGCGCAGCGCGATCAAGCAGGTCGCCTCGGGCCGGTTCGGCGTCACCAGCGAGTACCTGGTGCACGCGGACGACATCCAGATCAAGATGGCGCAGGGCGCCAAGCCCGGCGAGGGCGGCCAGCTGCCCGGCCACAAGGTCTACCCGTGGGTCGCCAAGACCCGGCACTCCACGCCGGGCGTCGGCCTGATCTCGCCGCCGCCGCACCACGACATCTACTCGATCGAGGACCTGGCGCAGCTGATCCACGACCTGAAGAACGCCAACCCGGCGGCCCGCATCCACGTGAAGCTGGTCTCCGAGGTGGGCGTGGGCACCGTCGCCGCCGGCGTCTCCAAGGCGCACGCCGACGTGGTGCTGATCTCCGGGCACGACGGCGGCACCGGCGCCTCGCCGCTGACCTCGCTCAAGCACGCGGGCGGGCCCTGGGAGTTGGGCCTGGCCGAGACCCAGCAGACGCTGCTGCTCAACGGGCTGCGGGACCGCATCGTGGTGCAGACCGACGGCCAGCTGAAGACCGGCCGCGACGTGCTGATCGCGGCGCTGCTCGGCGCCGAGGAGTACGGCTTCGCCACCGCGCCGCTGGTGGTCTCCGGCTGTGTGCTGATGCGGGTCTGCCACCTGGACACCTGCCCGGTCGGCATCGCCACCCAGAACCCGGAGCTGCGCTCGCGGTTCACCGGCAAGCCCGAGTTCGTGGTGAACTTCTTCGAGTTCATCGCCGAGGAGGTCCGCGAGCTGCTGGCCGAGCTGGGCTTCCGCAGCCTCGACGAGGCGATCGGCCACGCCGAGCTGCTGGACGTCTCCCGGGCGGTCGACCACTGGAAGGCCCAGGGCCTGGACCTCGCCCCGCTGCTGCACGTGCCGGACCTGCCCGAGGGCGCGGCCCGCCGCGCGGTCGTCGAGCAGGACCACGGCCTCGCCAAGGCGCTGGACAACGAGCTGATCCGGCTGGCCGCCGACGCGCTGTCCGCCGAGCGGGCCGAGGACGCCCAGCCGGTGCGCGCGCAGGTCGCCATCCGGAACATCAACCGCACCGTGGGCACCATGTTGGGCAACGCGGTGACCCGCGGGTTCGGCGGCGCCGGGCTGCCGGACGGGACGATCGACATCACCTTCACCGGCTCGGCCGGCCAGTCGTTCGGCGCCTTCGTGCCGCGCGGAGTGACGCTCCGGTTGGAGGGCGACGCCAACGACTACGTCGGCAAGGGTCTCTCGGGCGGCCGGCTGGTGGTCCGGCCGGACCGGGGCGCCGACCACCTGCCGGAGTTCTCCACCATCGCCGGCAACACCATCGCCTACGGCGCGACCGGCGGCGAGATCTTCCTGCGCGGCCGGGTCGGTGAGCGGTTCTGCGTCCGCAACTCCGGCGCCACCGTCGTCGCCGAGGGCGTGGGCGACCACGGCTGCGAGTACATGACCGGCGGCCGGGCCGTGGTGCTGGGCGACACCGGGCGGAACTTCGCGGCCGGCATGTCCGGCGGCGTCGCCTATGTGGTCGATCTCGATCCGGACCTGGTCAACGACGGAATGGTGGCGATCGAACCGCTGGACGCCACCGACCAGGAGTGGCTGCGCGACGTGCTGCGCCGCCATGCCGAGGAGACCGGCTCCACGGTCGCCGACCGGCTGCTGAAGGACTGGGACAGCGCGCTGGCCCGGTTCAGCAAGATCATGCCCACCACCTACAAGGCCGTGCTCGCCGCCAAGGACGCCGCCGAGCGAGCGGGACTCAGCGAGTCCGAGACCCACGAGAAGATGATGGAGGCGGCGACCCATGGCTGATCCGAAGGGCTTTCTCACCACCCAGCGCGAGGTCGCCAAGACCCGCCCGGTCGCCGAGCGCGTCAAGGACTGGAACGAGGTCTACGTTCCCGGTTCGCTGCTCCCGGTGATCAGCAAGCAGGCCGGCCGCTGCATGGACTGTGGCGTGCCGTTCTGCCACAGCGGCTGTCCGCTGGGCAACCTCATCCCCGAGTGGAACGACTACGCCTACCGGGGCGACTGGGCGGCGGCCAGCGAGCGGCTGCACGCCACCAACAACTTCCCGGAGTTCACCGGGCGGCTGTGCCCCGCGCCCTGCGAGTCGGCCTGTGTGCTGGGCATCAACCGGCCGGCGGTCACCATCAAGAACGTCGAGGTGACCATCATCGACAAGGCGTGGGAGGCCGGCGACGTCACCCCGCAGCCGCCGGAGAGGCTCTCCGGAAAGACCGTCGCCGTGATCGGCTCGGGCCCGGCGGGGCTGGCCGCCGCCCAGCAGCTCACCCGCGCCGGCCACACCGTCGCGGTCTACGAGCGGGCGGACCGGATCGGCGGGCTGCTGCGCTACGGCATCCCCGAGTTCAAGATGGAGAAGCGCCACCTCAACCGCCGCATCGAGCAGATGCGCGCCGAGGGCACCAAGTTCCGCACCGAGGTGGAGATCGGCCGCGACCTGGACGCCACCAAGCTCCGCAAGCGCCACGACGCCGTGGTGATCGCCGCCGGCGCCACCACCCCGCGCGACCTGCCCGTCCCCGGGCGGGAGTTGAACGGCGTCCACCAGGCCATGGAGTACCTGCCGCTGGCCAACAAGGTGCAGGAGGGCGACCTCACCCGTTCCCCGATCACCGCCGAGGGCAAGCACGTCGTCGTCATCGGCGGCGGCGACACCGGCGCCGACTGCGTGGGCACCGCGCACCGGCAGGGCGCCGCATCCGTCACCCAGCTGGAGATCATGCCGCGCCCCTCCGAGGAGCGGCAGGCCCACCAGCCGTGGCCGACGTTCCCCATGCTCTACAAGGTGACCTCCGCGCACGAGGAGGGCGGCGAGCGGGTCTACTCCGTCTCGACCACCCACTTCGAGGGCGACGAGGACGGCAACGTCCAGTGGCTGCACCTGGTCGAGGTGGAGTTCAAGGACGGCAGGCTGGAGCAGAAGCCCGGCACCGAGCGGCGCATCCCGGCGCAGCTGGTCACCCTGGCCATGGGCTTCACGGGGACCGACCAGGAGAACGGCCTGGTGCGGCAGTTCGGCCTGGAGCTGGACGCCCGGGGCAACATCGCGCGGGACGCCAGTTACGCGACCAATGTCGACGGCGTCTTCGTCGCCGGCGACGCCGGTCGTGGCCAGTCGCTGATCGTGTGGGCGATCGCCGAGGGCCGCGCGGCGGCCCGGGGCGTGGACCGCTACCTGACCGGCGAGTCCACGCTGCCCTACCCGATCCGGCCCACCGACCGCTCGCTGGCGGTCTGACCACCCGCCGGTCCCCGCCCGCCGGGGGCCGGCCCCCATCCGTGCCGCACAACGACGTGCGGACACTGACGGCGCCCGCCCCTCCCCGACCGAGGGCGGGCGCCGTCGCGTTCCGGTGCCGCGTCCGTCGGGGAACGGGCGGGGTCAGCCCTCGTCGACGACGTTCAGCTCCTGGCCGGAGACCGCGTCGACCACGGTCCGCTCGCCCAGTTCGGACCCCAGCGCGACCGGGACCTCGTCCACGAGGAGGATCTCGACGCAGGCGTCCACGGTCGGGTCGGGCTCGATCCAGCCGCCCACGATCACCAGCTCGTCCGTCTCCTCCACCCAGGCGCCGAAGTCGTCGTCGCACTGGCCGTGGGGGACGTGGACGGTCAGCTCCTCGTTGCTCGGCTCGGCGGGCGACATCCCGTGCAGCGTGGCGAGTTGGTCGTTCGGCTCGGCCGGCGCCGGCGGCTCGGGCCAGCTGGCGGCCACCTCCTCGGCTCGGGCGTCGAAGGCCGCGTCGGCGGTCTGGTCGCCGCCGCCGGCCTGGCCGCCGCCGTCGGCGCCGCCGTCGTCCGGCTCCTCGTCGCCGGGGCCGCCCGGGTCCTCGGGGGCGCTGGCCGCCGGGTCCTCGGGCTCGGCCCCGTCGGACGTGCCGGAATCGGAGCCACAGCCGGCCAGAAGCAGGCCGGCCACCGCGACAGTGGGCACGATCATCTTGTTTCGCACGACGTACCTCCCTTTGCGTGTTCCGATGGGACGCGGTCGGGCCCGATCGGGTTCCGTCGCGCGTCGTTCCTCGCCAAAGGTCCAGCCCACAAACGGTGTTGATCCGTGATGTGTGGACCTTGCCCGCGCTGGACAGCGCTGTCACCATCAACGCTTCCGCACGACCGGATCACCAACCGATCACCAACGGTGAGGATGGGGGACGAGGATGGCGCACACTTCCGGCAGAGGCGGCGCTTCCGGCAGAGGCGGCGCTTCCGGCAGGGGCGGCGCGCGGGCCAGGCGTCGGCGGCTGGTGGCCGCCGTGGCGGCCCTGACGCTCGGCGCGGTCACCGCCTGCGGCGGGGACGAGGGCGGCGAGCCCGACGCGCTCCAGCTGTGGATCATGGACGGCACCAACCCGGACGCCGGGCCCTATGTCGAGGCGCTCCAGGCCGAGTTCGAGGAGCGCACCGGCGTCGCGCTGGACGTGCAGTTCATCCAGTGGGCGGACGCCCACGACCGGATCACCACCGCCATGGCCGGCGGCGAGCTGCCCGACGTGGCGGAGATCGGCACCACCTGGGCGCCGGAGTTCGGCGCGGCGGGCGCGCTGGCCGACCTCGCGCCCCGCATCGAGGAGGACGGCCTCGCCGACGACCTGGTGCCCGGCCTGTACGACGCGGGAACGGTGGACGGCGCGACCTACGGGATGCCCTGGTACGCCGGCGTGCGCTCGCTGATCTACCGCGCCGACGTGTTCGCCGAGCACAGCCTCGAACCCCCGACCACCTGGGACGAACTCCGCGACGTGGGGCTGGCGTTGCGCGAGCTTGAGCCGGACATGATCCCGTTCCCGGTCTCCGGCGGCGGCGAGTACGGGCTCGACCCGTTCATCTGGGGCGCCGGCGGCGACGTCGCCGAGCCGGACGGGGAGGGCGGCTGGCGTTCCACCGTCAACGAGCCGGAGGCGATCGAGGGCATCGAGTTCTACACCTCGCTGGCCACCGAGCACGGCCTGTCGGTGGCCGCCGCCGAGACCTGGCTGGAGACCGACCAGCTGGAGAGCTTCCAGAACGGCGAGGCCGCCATGGTCATCAACGGCAACTGGACCATCGCCACCCTGCTGGAGGCCGACCCGAGCTGGGCCGACCGGATCGGCGTGGTGCCGATCCCGGGCCGGGACGGCGGCTTCAGCCCGTCGTTCGTCGGCGGCTCGCTGCTCGGCGACTTCAACAGCTCCGAGCCCGACCTGGCCTGGGAGTTGATCACCCTGATGAGCACCGGGGAGTTCGCCGCGAGCTGGGCCGAGCAGTCCGGCTACTTCCCCGGCCAGCAGAGCCTCCTTGAGGAGGTCCAGGAGCGGGACGACCCGCTGGTCGCGCCGTTCGCCCAGCAGATGTCGGAGGCCGGGGCCAACCTGCCGGTGACCGAGAAGTACGGCGCGATCCAGGGCGAACAGGTGCTGCCGCGAATGCTTCAGGCCATCCTCTCCGGCGAGGCGACCGTGCGGGAGGCCGCCGACGAGGCCGCCGCCGCCATGGACGAGACCTTTGCCGGCTGAGGCGGGAACCGCACGGGCGGGGAGCGCGCGGGCGGACGAACGCACCCGGGCCGCGCGCCGCGCGGCCCGGGTGCGGGCGCTGCGGCCCTGGCTGCTGCTGGCGCCCGCCCTCGGGGTGCTGGCGGTGCTGCTGTTCTGGCCGCTGGTGCGGGTGGTGTCGCTGTCGTTCCAGGAGTACGGGCTGCGGCAGATCAACACCGGCGAGTCGAACTACACCGGTCTGGACAACTACCGGGAGATCCTCGGCGACTCCTTCCTGTGGACCACCGTGCTGCCCAACACCGTGCTCTTCGCGGTCAGTTGCGTGGTGCTCACGGTGGTGGTCGGCACCCTGGTCGCGCTGCTGCTCCAACGGCTGGGGAAGACCTGGCGGGTGATCTGCTCCACGGTGATCATGATGGCCTGGGCGATGCCGGCGGTCACCGGCACCTATGTCTGGATCTGGATCTTCGACCCGCTCAACGGCGTGGTCAGCGGCGGACTGGACGCGGTGGGCGCGATCGAGCCGAGGGAGACCAACTGGTTCACCGACCGCTGGTCGTTCTACGCCATCGCCACCCTCAACGTGGTGCACCACGGCTTCCCGTTCGTCGCCGTCACCCTCTACGCGGCGCTGCTGACCATCCCCAGGGAGCTGCCGGAGGCCGCGCTGATGGACGGGGCGAACGCCTGGCAGCGGTTCTGGCGGATCACCGTGCCCACCATCAGGCCGGTCTTCGCGGTGGTCACCATCCTCTCCACCATCTGGGACTTCAAGGTGTTCGCGCAGATCTACCTCATGCCGGGCGGCTCAGGGGCCAACCCCGACGTGCTCAACCTCGGGGTCTGGTCCTACATCCAGTCGTTCAGCCGCAACGAGTACGGAATGGGCTCGGCGATCGCGGTGCTGCTGACGCTGCTGCTGCTCGCCATCACCGTCGGCTATGTGAAGGCGCTGGCCAGGGAGGGCGATCAGCTGTGACCAGGACGGGACCGTGGCGGCGGCTGGGGCTGGGGGCTGCGGTCGCGGCGCTGTTGGCGTTCACCCTCTTCCCCGTGTACTGGATGGTCTCCTCGGCCTTCGACCCGGGCGCCGACCACCGGGGCGCGGCGGTGCTGCCCGAGGGGCTGACGCTGGACCACTTCCGCTATGTGCTGGACACCGGCGAGTTCGGCCGCTACCTGACCAACTCGGCGCTGGTGGGGCTGGGAACGGTACTGCTCTCCGGGCTGCTGGCGCTGTTCGCCGCCGTCGCCGTGGCCCGCTTCCGCTTCCGGATGCGGACCAAGGTGCTGGTCATGGTCCTGGTGGTGCAGATGGTGCCGCTGGAGGCGCTGGTCATCCCGCTCTTCCTCCAGATGCGCGACCTGCGGCTGCTCAACAGCCTGCTCGGGCTGACGATCGTCTATCTGGCGTTCTCGCTGCCGTTCGCGATCTGGACGCTGCGGGGCTTCGTGGCGGCCGTGCCGCAGGAGTTGGAGGAGGCGGCCTATCTGGACGGGTGCGGCTGGTGGCGGATGTTCCGCTCGGTGCTGCTGCCGCTGGTCGCGCCGGGGCTGGTGGCCACCAGTGTCTTCGCGTTCATCGTGGCGTGGAACGAGTTCGTCTTCGCGTTCGTGTTCATGCAGGACGACGCGAAGTACACGGCGGCCGTCGGGCTGCACCGCTTCTTCGGCCAGTACAGCACCGACTGGGGCGCGGTGATGGCCGGTTCGACGCTGATCACGCTGCCGGTGCTGATCTTCTTCGTGGCGGTGCAGCGGCGACTGGCCGCCGGCCTGGCGGCGGGCGCGATCCGGTGAACGGGCGGGCCGGCGAACGGACGGGCCGGCGGCCGGGGGCGGCCGGTGAACGGGTGCGGCCGGGGCCCCCGCTGACCCGCGGCGTGGGGTCTCACTCGATGGCCTCGAAGATGTCCATGTCGGTCTGGCGCTGCCATTCCGGAAGCGACTCCCAGTCGGCGACATAGCTCGGCTTCGGTGCCTCGAAGTGCTTGTGGATCTGCGCCACCCAGCAGATTGCCACGAACCTGCCCTTCTGCTCCCGAGTCAGTTTCCCGGTGCTCCCCGCACTGACCTCAGCGAACTGCCGGATCTGCTGGCACACGGCGGCGGCGGCCTCCCGTTCCCACTCCGGGGTGTCCTCCCACGGCGCGACATAGCCGGGCTTCGGCTCGCCCGGGAAGTGCTTCCTGACCCCGGCGATCCACGCTGCCCGAAAGGCGCGACCCGCCTCTTCCGTCATGCCAGCTCCCTCTCAAGTGTTCCGATCTCGTCCCACAGTTGCGAGACGCGTCGATCGGGCAGAAGCGGCGTCAGCCGCGCCCTGACCGACCGTAGTCTCCGCCCGGCGTAGCCCGACCTGGTCTGGCGGGACAGCTCCACCACCGCCCGCGTATGGGTGAGGACCATGTCCACGTCCCGGCGCTGAATCCCCAACACGGCGAGGTCGGTGAGCACCCCCACGCGTCGACGTGCGGACAGGGGCTGGTTGAGCGCCTCGGTCAACGCTGCCTCGGCAAGGTCGGGGCGACGCAAGGCGACGAAGCAGGTGCCGCGTTCCTCGGCCAGCCTGGAGCCGTCGAAGCGCAACCAGCCTCCGTTGTGCACCGTGCCGGAGAGGGCCCGAACGTCACCCGCTCTGTCCAGGGCGCGACGGCAGGAACCGTAGTCACCGAGCTTCGCGAACACCTCGGCCTGCACGGCCGAGATCCAGTAACGCGTGGAGAGTTGTGCGTCGCCCCGCTGAGCGACATGGGCGGCGGATTCGAGCAGGGGGACGGTGGCGCTGTACTCCCGGTCATACAGCCCGACGAAAGCAAGCCGGGTGAGGGCACACGCCCACAGATCAAATTCTCCGGCCTCCTTGCTCGCGCTCGCGGCCAGGGTGTAGCTGTGGGCCGCTTCGGAGTATCGGTCGGCGTCGAACTGGATCTCACCCGCGAGTTGGAAGAGGCTGCCGGCGGCGGCGCACAGCTGCCTGTGCTGCTTTCCGTCGGTCACCTTCCTCATGCTGCCGGTGAGTTCCGTCAGTTGAGCGCGCACCGCCGGATAGACCGTGCCCTTGGTCGTGGAGAGTCCGAAGGCGCGCCAGAGATGGGAGTTCATGCGCTGGTAGGAGCCGCCGACGTCGGGGTGCTCGCTCACATTCCGCGAGGTCAGTTGAGGTGCGGCGACAGCAACGTTCGCTACGCTCATCAGCCGCATGAAGTCACGCCGAATCATTTCGTCCAGATCGCCCGTGTCGAGGTCGTCGAATTCTGGTGGCGGAGCGTTGGTGCGACGATCACGTGGAGAGCTTTCCCAGGGACGTTCCGGCACTCCGAGCATCGCCCCGGGGATTCCGAATCCGTCGCAGATCCGTTCGATGACGCCTTGTCCGCGCACCCCTCGGACACCTCTGATGATGTCCCCCACGCGTGAACTGGTCATCTTCCCGACGGCGGCAGCCATGTCCGCATAGCTCGAACCCGTCCGGCGGTTCACGAGCCGGAAGATCTCCCGGAAGTCGCGCGTGGCACATGCCCTCCGCATCGCGTCACTCTCCAACAGGGCACCGGGGATTGTCAGTGGGTAGCCGGTGCGCTTGGCTGTGCGGTCGTCCATGGCCCGCCCGGAGAGTCGGCAGCAACGTAGGCCAAGGTTAACCCCGGGGCGGTGTCGGGGTACCCCGAAGTCCCACGTGGGGTACCCCGTTCACGGCGTCCAACTCCGCCCCGCGCGGCGAACCTTGTAGCGCGCGCCAGTGCCGTCTCGTTCCAGGACCGGATCGAGACGGCACGGGCGCGGCTTGGCCACAGTTCGCCGAACCACCGGGGAGTCAGCGATGATGATCTACCTGCGCAGCGACGAAATCGACCTGCGGTTTGATGAGGAGGACCCGCTTCAGCTGGTCGCCGAGTTGGAGAAGGCCGTCCGGCGGCACGGTATCCGGATGCTCGATATCGGCGTGGACTCGCGCTACATGGACATGTACCTGGACAACAACGACCCGGTGGTGGTCCAGTTGGGCTCGTGCCGGGGAACGCACCTGAAGAAGCTCATCAGGATTCTGAACGAATCCCCGGTGGCGGAGACGCCGAACGAGCAGAATCTTCCGGGCCGTTGAGGCCGGGGCGGGTGTCCGGCCGGCCAGGCCCTACCGCACCGCCGTGTCGTCGAAGACGTCCACCGTGATCTCGTCGACCGCCAGCGTCTCGGCGCCCCAGTGGCGGAGGACCTCCGCGTAGGTGCCGTTCTCGATCAGGGTGTTCAGCGCCTCGACGAGGGCGTTCTGGACGTCGGGGTCCCCGCCGCTCACCGCGATGGCGCGCGGAATGTGCAGCAGCGGCTCGCCGGCCGCCATGCCGTTGGACTCGGCGGCGTGGCGCAGGCCGATGAAGCTGCCCCGGAGCATGAGCGCCGCGTCCGCGTCGCCGTCGGACACCTCGATCAGCATGGGGCCCAGCTCGTCGTGGCCCGAGACCTCGGGCGGGCTCGCGCAGCCGGCCTCCTCGGACCAGCCGGCCAGATACTCCTCCATCGCGGGGGAGTCCCAGGTCGCGAGCGTCGCGTCACACAGCTCGCCCAGGGTGTTCGGGCGGCCCTCGGGGGCCACCAACACCCAGCCGTCCGAGAGGTGGTGGACGAAGTTCAGGTTCTCGGCCGGCTCCGACTCCCGGTCGATCGGGACGGCGCCCATCGCGAGGCCCACGGAATCCTGACCCGAGGCGATCTCCGTGTGCATCTGGCGCAGCAACGAGCCGTAGTCGGCCCGTTGGTAGCGGAACTCCACGCCCAGCAGCGCGCCGATCTCCGCCGCCAGGTCGGGTTCCACGCCGACGACATCGTCGCCGTCGCCGTGGGAGAGGAACGGCGGATAGTCGGCGGCGGTGCGCACCGTGATCTCGCCCGCCTCCCGGATCTCGGCCGGCAGCAGTTCGTGCGGCGGCGCCGAGCGGTCCCCGGGGCGCTCCTCGTCGTCGGACGGGTCGTCGTCCCGTGCGTCGTCCCGTGCGTCGTCGTCCCGATCGGGCGCGGGGGACGTGGCGGAGTCGGAGGGGGCGAGCTTGTCGGCCGTGCTGCCGGATGCGGTGTCGTCGCCGTCCGAGGGGCGGGTGACCGCCCAGGTCACGGCGGCGGCCAGGACGACGACCGCCGTGGCCGCCGCGATCAGCACCGGGCGCCGCGACCGGCTCGGTGGGCGGGGGCCCGTTGCCGTGGGGACGTCGGCGAACGCGGGCGGGCCCGGCGGCGGCGGCGTCGGGGGTGGCGTCTGGGGCGGGGCGTCGATCCAGGTGGCCGAGGGGCCGTCCAGGGCGAGCAGCCCGGCGGCCTCGCGGCCCAGCCGGGAGGTCAACGTGGCCGGCAGCCACAGCCCGCTCTCCGCGTCCACGGCCGCGCGACCGGGGCCGGCCGTCGCCCCGACGACCTCGGCCACCGAAGGCCGTTCCGCCGGGTCCTTGGCCAGGCACCGCGCGACCAGCTCCCGCAGCGCGCCGGTCAACGGGCCGTCGTCGGGGCCGAGTTCGGGCTCCTCGTGAACCACCCGGTAGAGCGCGGTGTGCACCGGCGGCCGCCCGGCCGAGAACGGCGCGACGCCCGTGGCGGCGAAGCCGAGCACGGCGCCCAGCGCGAACACGTCGGCGGCGCCGGTGAGCGACTCGTCGCGTATCTGCTCCGGCGGCATGAAGCCGGGGGAGCCGACCAGGGAACCGGTCCGCGTCACCTGGCTGGCGTCCACGGCGCGGGCGATCCCGAAGTCGATGACCCGGGGCCCCTCCAGGGTGACCAGTACGTTCGACGGCTTGAGGTCCCGGTGCACCAGCCCGGCTCGGTGGATGTCGGCGAGTGCCCTGGCCAGGCCGTGGGCCAGCGACCAGACCGTCTCCTCGGGCAGCGGCCCGAAGATGTCGTCCACCACCTGCTGGAGCGAGGGCCCCGGCAGATAGCCGGTGGCGACCCACGGCACCGCCGAGGTCGTGTCGCTGTCCAGCACCGGCGCGGTCCAGTCGGCGCTCACCCGCCGCGCGGCGGCCACTTCGCGTTGGAAACGACGTCGGAACTCGGCGTCGGCGGCCAGCTGGGCGTGGATCAGCTTGACGGCGGTGAGCCGGCCCCCGGGCCCGCGCCCGAGGAAGACCTCGCCCATCCCGCCGGCGCCCAGCCTCCCCAACAGCCGGTACGGCCCGACGGATGGTGGGTCACCTGCGGTCAGCGGTTCCATCGCGCAACCTCGAAGTCCTCGGGCGGTGGCCGGGATGGGCCAGCGGCGGGTGGGGCGCCCTCATCCTAGGACGCGCCCGCTTAACGCCCGCAAAGGGAGGGCGAGATGAGGACCTGACCCTGGGACCCCCGCGCGCCCGCCCGCTCGAAAGCGGCGGCCCCGGCCCGGGGTGGAGACGCCGGACATAGGGTGTGACCATGGAGAAGAGCAGCGACGGGCCCGGGACGCCCGCCGGTCTGGACGAGAGTGTGGCCGCCGAGCTGGTCGCACTGCGCGACAGCATCGACAACATCGACGCGGCCGTGGTCCACATGCTGGCCGAGCGCTTCAAGTGCACCCAGCGCGTCGGCCGCCTCAAGGCCGACCACGACCTGCCGGCGGCCGACCCGGCCCGCGAGACCCGGCAGATCGAGCGGCTCCGCCAGTTGGCGGAGAACGCCAAGCTCGATCCGGCCTTCGCCGAGAAGCTGCTCAATTTCATCATTGCCGAGGTCATTCGCCACCACGAGACGATCGCCGGCGAGCGGCTCGGCAGGGAAGGGGCGCGGCCCGAGTAGCGTCCGACGCCGGGGGCGGTTGGCGGCTGAGGGCGGTCAACGGCCGGTCGTGGCCGTCGGGTTGAGCGCCGCCGTCCTCGGGTTGTCCCCATCCGCCCCGGGGGGTTGGCCCGATGGTGACCGGGCGGCGGGGCCGGCAGGGCGCCCCGGCCCTCGCGGGGAGGACGGCCCCCGTCGCGTCGGCCCCGGCCCCGGCCGCGTCGGCCCCGGCCCCCGTCGTCGTCTCAGCCGCGCACCGCGCCCTCCGGCCACAGGACGCGGACGGGCAGCGCGACCCGGTGCGCGTAGGCGACCACGTCGGCGGTGCCGCCGAAGCCGCGCGCCGGCTCGCCGTCCCAGACGGCCAGCAGCCGGTCGACCAGCCCCACCATGACCTCGCTCGCGGTCATGAACGCCCGGTCGTCGGCGGTCGCGAGCCCGGTGCGGTGGACCGCGTCGGCGGCGGCCACCAGGGCGTCGTACTCCGCGTGGTGCCAGGCGGGCAGCACGCCCCGGTAGTCGTCCGCCGGGATCACCACCTCGACGCGCCCGCCCAACTCCAGCACCGTGCGGGCGAACCAGCTGTCCGGCCCGTCGGCCACGCACGAGACGCCCACCAACTCGTGCGGCGCCTGGCGCGCCAACTCGGCGCGGAGCCCGGCCCGCACCCGGGTCGCGACGTCCTCCGGCAGCCCCCGGTGGCCGGTGATACCTATGCGCATCTGACTCCTTCACCTGCTGACGGGCGGTTGCGGTCTCCCGCGAGCACCCCGGCTCCCCGGCATCTCGACGGTGCGCGGAAGAGTAGCGGAGACCACTGACAACGCCCGCCCCCGGGGGCCGGTGAGGAGCCTCAACGGGCCAGCGCGGCAGGGGAGTTCGGCACGGCGCTCGGCAACCCCGCACGCCCGGCGTCCCCCCGCACGCCCCGCGCGAACCAGCTCCAGCCGGCGCCCGCCCGGCGCCCCGGGCTCACCTCGCGCTCCCCGCCCCCGCCCGGGCCCGCGCGCCGGACCGCCCCATCGGCGAGGGCAGCCGGCCGGCCAGCAGGTGGTCGACGGAGAGCCGCCCGGCGCCGGTCGCGGCCAGCAGCAGGCAGGTGACGCCGATCGCCAGCACGAAGCCGTAGCCGTCCCCGTCCACATAGATGCCGTTGCCGCCGTGCACATAGACGAAGGCCCCGGCCATCACGAAGGCGCCGGCCAGCGCGGCCAGCCGCACGGCGGCCCCGAGCACCAGCGCGGCCCCGCCGAGCAGTTCGACCCAGGTGGTGAAGTAGGCGCTGAGCGTCGGCAGCGGCACCCCGCCGCCGGACATGATCTCCGCCGTTCCCTCGACGGTCCAGTCGGTGAGCTTCTGCCAGCCGTAGGCGAAGAGGATGACGCCGATCCCGAGGCGGCCCACCAGCAGGCCGAGGTCGGTGAGCAGGGCGCGGTCGAGGGGCATGGTCGTTCTCCCGGTCGTTGGTGCGGTCCGGCCTTCGTGGTGCCGTCCGACCGTGGTCGGCACGGCCGGGAACCGAGCCTCGCCGGTCAACACCGTCCGCCGGACCGCCCGTTGGAGCGGGTCGGGACCGGCCGAAGGAGCGGGCACGGTCGCGCGCCGGCCGTCTAGGGTCGGCCCCATGAACGCGGAGACGAACGCGGAGACGGTCCCGGCGAAGGGCCCGGCGAGCCGGGACTGCTGGGCCGATCCGGAGCGGCTGCTGACCGGCGTCGTCGGCCTGCTACGGGCGCCGCTGCCCGAGGTGCTCGGGCGGCTGTCGGAGGCGTTGGCCGAGGTCGTGCCGCACCACACCCTGCTGCTGCTCACCGGCGACTGCGCCGCCTCCGCGCTGAAGTGGCACGGCGACGGGACGTTGACCGGCCCCGGGGCGCTGGCCGAGCTGCGGCGGCTGGCCGAGGATGTCGCCATGGACGAGCCGTGCCTCGACCGCGCCGCACTCGGCCCCGCCGGCGAGCGCCACCCCGTGCTGGCCGTTCCCGCCCGGCCGAGCGGCTCCGCCGGGGCGCTGCTGGCCGTGGTGCTCGACGAGGACCGCGCGCCTGAGCCGGCGCGGCGGCGGATCGCGTGGCTGCTGTGGCAGCTGACCAGCGTCCATATCGCCACGCTCAACGCGCGGATGGAGCCGGCCAAGCTGGGCGTGGGCCGCGCGGTCGCCGACGAACGGGCGCGGCTGGCCGCCGAGTTCACCGACGCGCAGGCGATGGCGTTGACCACCGTGCTGGGGGCGCTGCGCTCCCGGGGCCTGACCGACGCGGCGGCCCGCGCCGCCGCGACCGACCTGGCCGCCGCCGCGCTGGTGGAGCTGCGGGCGGCGGGCGAGCG
>NZ_RFFJ01000096.1 GCF_003696235.1 Streptomyces triticirhizae | reverse complement strand
CCGCTCGCACGCCGGTGATCCGGCCACGGTCGTCGAGGTCGATGGAACGGTCGCCGCCGAGGCGGTCGACGATGGCGCTGACCGCGCCGTCCGGCCGGTAGGTGTAGGCGCGGTGTTGCAGCGATCGGCCGGAGGGTCCGTGACCCGCCTGAAGGGTCTGACTGGCCAGCTGTCCCGCGTCGTTCCAGGTCTGGCTCAGGCTGGACTCGCCAACGCGGCGTTCGACCTCGCGGCCGCCGCCGTCGTAGGCGAACGTGATGCGCCGGCCGGCGCTCTCGACCGCGGTGGGCTGGTCGCGGTCGTCGTACTCCCAGCGGCTTTCATGACCCGACGGGGTGAAGCGACGGATGCGACGCCCGCGTGCGTCGTACTCGGAGCGCACGGTCGCCCCGTTGCAGGTCTCGGCCAGAATGCGGCCCAACGGGTCGCGCTCGTAGGCCAGTTCGACGCCCGGGGCGTGCACGTGCCGCACCTGACCCATCGGGTCGTAGGCGAACGTGGTCACGCCTTCCGGGGTGTGCTGCTCAAGAATCTTCCCGCGGTGGTCGCGAACGTAGCGGATGGCCTGGCCACTGGCGTTGGCCCGTTCCAGCAACTGACCGGCGGCGTCGTGGCGGTAGGTCTGGGTCCGCCCCTCGAAGTCGGTCTCGCGGGTCAGCCGCCCCACCGGGTCGTACGCGTAACTCCAGGTGGCGCCGGCCCCGTTGGTGACGGTGGTGACGCGTAGCTCGCTGTCATAGGTGAACCGCAGCCGGGTGCCGTCCGGGTTGATCCTGCCGCTGAGCAGGTCAAGTCCGTAGTAGGTGAATCGAGTCGCGGCGCCGTTCGGGGCCACGTGTTCGAGGAGATTGCCCTCACCGTCGTACCGGCGGCGCTCGATCCCGCCGTCGGGGAGGACACGCTCGGACAACAGGCCCTCGACCGTCCAACTCGACCGTTCGACCCGCCCGTCGGGTCCGGTGCTGGTGACGACGCGACCGAACGCGTCCCGCTCCAGCCGGGTGACGGACCCCTCGGCGTCGGTGGCGGACACGGGCATCCCTGCCGCGTCGTTCTCCAGGTGCGCGCTGCGGCCGGCCGCGTCGGTGATGGTGACGACGGACCCGGTGTCGTCGTAGGTGTAGGCGATCCGGCCGCCGGTGGGGTCGGTCTCCGAGGTGAGGTTGCCCCGCTCGTCGTAGGCCATCCGCCAGACGCCGCCGTCCGGCTGGGTGACCGCGACCGGCTTGCCCAGTTCGTTGTTCTCCTGGGTGTGGCGGGTTCCGTCCGGCTCCACGACCGCCGCGAGGTGACCGTTGGCGTCGTACTCGTAGGACGTGGTCCGACCCAGCGGGTCGGTCAGCGACTGGAGCCGGTCGTAACGGTCGTGGACGCGAGCGGTCTGATGTCCCAACGCGTCGGTCTCGGTGACCAGTTGGTAGCTGTCGTTGAACTGGTAGACGGTGGTGTGGCCCAGCGCGTCGGTGAAGCGCGTCCGGTGTGTTTCGGTGTCGTAGGCGATGCGGCTGCTGAGCAGGCCGTCCATCCCGTCGGTCGCGACGCAGCGGCCGTCCTCGTCGTACGAGTACCGGTACCAGACCCCGTTCCGGTCCTGCCAGCCGGTGATGCGGCGCATCCGGTCATAGCTGAACTCGGTCGCGGCGTCGGACGAGTTGAAGACCTGGGTGAGGTCGCCCTGTTCGCCGTATCCGAAGCGCCGCAGCAGCGGGCGAGCGGGATCGCTGAGCAGGTGCAACGCGGTGATCCGGCCGTCCCGCGTCTCCACGCCGACGTGGTAGCCGCCCTGGTGGACGACGTCGGTGGGAGCGCCGGACTCGTCATACACCACATCGACGCGGTTCCCGTTGCGACTGGTGATCGCGACCAGGGGCAGTTCACTCCCCGACCGGCCCGACACGGGCGCGAAGTGCAGGCGTTCACCCGTCCGCGTACGCTCCACGGTCAGAGCCGAACCCGGCCCGCTCTCCCACCGCAGTGGCCAGCGCGGCCCTTCGACGGGAAGGACGGGCTCCTCGACGTCGGGACGCGGATAGTCCAGGATCATCCCGTCGTCGGTGACCAGGCGCAGGCCGGCCGGATCGAGGAGCAGGCGCTGGTCGAGCGTCGATGTCCACGACGGGCCGAACCAGCCGCCGGACCGGAAACGCGACCGGTGATGGCGCCGGAGAACCAGAGGCAACTCGCCGGGCAACTCGACGTCGGTCTCGCTCATGACCATCTCACCGGTGGCCATGTCGATGGGGTCGGTGCGGCAGACAAGGTCGTCCGCGCCGCGCCCGGAACGCCGCAGGCTGCGGCCGAGCCCCAACGCCCCCTGACGCAACCCCCGCAGGCCCGTCGACGCCGCGCCCCGCAGCCCGCAGGCCAACCCGCCCAGCGTCGTCAGCCCCTTCATGCCCGGGATGCAGTCCAATGCCGCGAAGGCGACGTCGAGGAGTCCGGCCTCCCCTCTGGCGTACTTGATCAACGTGTCCGCGAGAACGACCAGCGCCGCCGCCAGCACCACCCAGGCGAGGGGGCCGCCGATGATCATCACGACGACGCCCAGCACGGCGACGATGACCTTGCAGATCTCGACGAGGGTGTCCCAGTTGTCGGTGACCCACTTGATGGCCTTCTCCCACCACCGCCGGTTCTGGATGCCGGCGTCGGAGGCCTCGTCGATGTCGCGGGCGCACTCGCGGGCGGCCTCCTCACGCATCTCCTGGGCGTCGAGGGCGAGTTGGCGGGCTGCGGCCAGGCGTTCCTCGGCATCGTCGACCCGGGACCTGGCGGCGCCGGCCGCCGCCTCGGCCGCCTGCTGGTCGCGGGCCGCCGCGCGGACGTCGTTCTCGTCGGGCGGCTCGACGTTGTCGCGTTCGCCCTCCCGCTGGAGGCGTTCCGCCTCGTCCCCGGCCCGCGCGACCCAGTCGGTGGCGTCACCGAGCGCGGACTGGGCGGAGGCCAGATCCGCCTGGGCGGAGATCGCGCGGTCCAGGGCGCGGTCGGCCATTCCCTGGGCGGTCTGGAGCTTGGGCCAGTAGGTGTGGAGTGCTTGGGCGCAGAGACTGTAGGAGTCCTCCAGCTTGGTGAGGTTGTCCGGCACGCCCTCGAACTCGGAACGGAACGCGTCCGCCGACAGGCCGGCCCAGTCCAACACAGCCCGCTCGGACGCCAGTCCCCGGATCTTCCCCAGCGCCTCGCCGACGTCGTCGGCGAACTCCTGGAGATCGTCGGCGAGTTCGCGGACCTCGTCCGGGTCCCCAGGCGTCGGGTCCCGGTCCATGTCCACCGGTGACCAGTCGGACGGTCGCGCCATGATCCCCCCAGGTCGCTCTCCCCAAAGCGGACGAAACACTACCCAGAGAAGGCGGCGAGGAGCAACGGGTTACCAGGGGACACTGCCGTCGACGACGCGGGCGGGAACACGACGAGGGCCCGGGGTACTGACCGTCCGGTGAGGTCAATCGGTGGTGGGGCGCCAGCGGCGGTAGAGGGCCAGGAGGATCATCACGGGGAAGAGCGCCGCGCAGAGGACGAAGGGGCCGCCGGCGATCAGGAGGAACAGTCCCATGAACAGCAGCAGCACCAGTGGTTGGCCCCACCCGTCACCGGCGTATGCCTGGTCGGTCTTGTTGGGTATCATCCAACTGCTCGGGTCCTTGGGGATCAGCCGCGCCTCGGCGACGCGCCCGATCTCGCAGTCCCCCACGTGCACGCGGATGTTGGTCAACGGCGCCGTGCCGTCGTCGGGGACGAAGGTGCCGAAGCAGTGCGTTCGCATACTGCCTCCCCCTCGGCCCCCTCCCTCGTACACCCGCTTGGACTCGCTGACGGTGACGGTGCCCTTCTCGCCGTGCCAGTCGAAGGCCGCCGCGATGATCCTCGCCTGCCGCACCGGCACGTCCTCGACCAGTTGCAGAACGAACCACGCCACCGGTACGCACACCAGCCACATCAGCAACAGCGCTCCGATGCTGCCGTGTTGTGACCCGTTCGTCAGCCACCGTCCCCGTCTCCATCCCGATCCCCGCACCCGATGCCCCGTTCCGTCCTGACCGCCGATCATCGTGCCCCGCCGTCCTGGCCCGCGCGGCGCCTACGGCTCTCGGGACGGTCGCCTTCGGCCGTCCGGCCGTGGGGGTGTCCGGGGCACGCCTCCCGCGCGCAGCCAGGCGTCGCGCAACGCGTGGTGCGGGCGGGCCAGTTCCTTCGGGGCGTGCGGGGGCGCGTGGAGTAAGACGTTCCCGTACTACTCGCGGTTGCCGGGCCCGAACTCGGGCTTCGCTGGTACCCCATCGCGCCGTGGACGAACGACGGCACCCAGCGGGGGGTACCGTCCCGCATACGCAGCGCGACCCGCCACCGTCCGCCTGGCTGCGTGCTGCCCGTGCGCTGTGCGAGTTCGACCTCCGCGACGTCCGCCCAGCGCACCCGACGAGTCCTGACCAGCCCCACCAGCACGGCCTCGTCACCGCGCAGCATGAGCCCGCGCGACGCGGTTCGCCCGCATACGCCGGTCAGGACGGCCCACATCACGTACTCGCTCGGACGCACCGACGCCTCGGGGGCGAACGGCTCACGGTCCCTCGTGGACGACCACACGCTCAGTGCTCCACACGTGATCGCGGCCACCGTGGCGAGCAGCCACGCGGCATATCGGGCACGGTGCCGCAGCACCCGTCGTCCAGCCAACTCCCCGCCCCCGTACGACGCGGCCGTTGTCCCCCGGCCACGCACCAGCCTGGAGCATAGTCACACCCGCCGGCCGGACGGCGGGGAATCATCGTATGCCGGTTGACCTGAGCGAACGCCGCCTCAGCCGGCAGCTTCGAACGCTTCGTCGTGCCTGTCGCTGACCGTGGTTCTCCGACCGTTCTGGCACGCGACTGGCACGCCACCGCATGTACGGGATTCCTCTGGGCCCTCCCGGCGCCGCTACCGAACCCGCGCTGCCCCGTTCTGTCCCGGGAGGGGTCCCGAGAGGGTGAAAGTATCTTCCTCGCCGGGCGTCATGACCGCGGGAGTTGATGCATGGACGTCGTGTCGATGGCATTGCTAACTGGTCTTGTGCTGCTCGTCGGTTATCGTCGCGACGCGGCCAGCGCGTGAACCGTTCAATCTTTACAATCGTCGGCGGCGTTTTCGCTGGCCGACCATCCGGTGGCGTCACAGGACCGAATGGGACCTGATCAGTCCTATTGAGCTGGCACGCCTGATGAACCCTCAATTCGACTCAGTGTACAAATCCTTGGTGAACAGGCTGGTTCTCATTGGCGCGACGGCGTTGGATGACGGACGTGGTGAGGTCAGGATTATCGGGGAAAGGCTTAACAAGGCGGGTGGAGTGGACATGATGGTGGTTGCTCTTCATCATGCGGATGCCTTGAGCCAAGAGATAGGAAATGGGTACATTCTTCGCATGGTGGAAAGGGCGTGGGACGGCATTGGGGAATGGCGCGGGTGATCGCGGAGGAGAAGGCGGCCATGATCTACCAGCACTCCAACCGTGAACGGCAACAGGAAATCGCCCAAAGCGTTTGACGCTCAGGTGCGGGCACAGCGTGAAGCCGCCGCCAGGAAGCGCGGCGACGGAGCATCTGGCACGGAGCTGGCACGGATCCGGCACGCGGCGGCCAACGGGCCCGGACAACAGAACGGCCCAGGTCCGGGACACCGTCCCTGACCTGGGCCTTGCCTGCAAGAGCGGGCGACGAGAATCGAACTCGCGCTCTGAGCTTGGGAAGCTCATGTTCTACCATTAAACTACGCCCGCCGAAGACGCCCCCCTGGGGCGATCGACGGGTACAGGGTACCGCATCTCGTCGGGTGGCGGGGACGTCGGAGTGCCGGCGCGGGGGTGGTGGGGTGGTCGCCTAGGGTGGCGTGCGTTGTCAGGACGCAGGGGAGAAGGCCACGTTGTCTGGTGCCACCGTCGTTACCGTCGTTCGTTGTGTTGAGGGCCATGTGTTCCGTGCCGAGCGCTTTCCCATGCCGCAGTTGGGCCGCGAACGGATCGGGCCCGGGCGGTTGTTGAGGTGTCCGCGCTGTGCGCGGCTGCGCAGTGTGGTGCCGGTGTCCGCGTCAGACGCTGGTGCGGTGGAAGTTCAGGTATGAGCGGGACGGCGTCGGCCCCCGTTGCCCCTGGTAGCGGGAGCCGGCGCTGGTCGAGCCGTAGGGGTGCTCGGCCGGGGAGGTCAGCTGGAAGACGCAGAGTTGGCCGATCTTCATCCCGGGCCAGAGCTTGATCGGCAGCGTCGCCACGTTGGACAGCTCCAGGGTCACGTGCCCGGAGAACCCCGGGTCGATGAACCCGGCCGTGGAATGGGTCAGGAGGCCCAGCCGCCCGAGGGAGGACTTGCCTTCGAGGCGGGAGGCCAGGTTCTCCGGGAGGGTGATCACCTCGTACGTGGAGGCCAGCACGAACTCCCCCGGGTGCAGGATGAACGGCTCCTCGCCCGGGGGTTCGATCATCCGCGTCAGGTCCAGCTGCTCGACCGAGGGGTCGATGTGCGGGTAGCGGTGGTTCTCGAACACGCGGAAGTAGCGGTCGAGTCGGACATCGATGCTGGAGGGCTGGATCATCGCGGGGTCGAACGGGTCGATCCGCATTCGGCCGGCGTCGATCTCGGCCCGGATGTCCTTGTCTGACAGAAGCACCCCCGAAGGTTACCGAAGGGGCGCCGGGGCGTCAGAGCGTGCCCAGCTTGATCAGCATCAGCACGCCCAGCAGTTGGATGGTGGACGCCGCCAGCGCCCGGGGCCACGGGATCTCGTGGGAGCGGCTGACCATCATCGTGAAGAGCAGCCCCGCGTAGAGCCAGGTCGCCCAGCCCAGGACCCGCACGACCGGGTCGCCGCCGCCCAGGAAGAGGGCGAGCGCGAGCCGGGGGACGTCCGTGAGGGTCATGATCAGCATCCCGAGCCCGGCCGTCGGCGCCCACAGCCCGTTCCCGCCGAACTGGCGCGCCAGGTGGTGGGTCACCGTGGACAGCACCAGGGCCCCCAGCACCATCGCGACGCCGGTGAACAGGAGGTAGGGGATCAGGCTGGAGATGGTGGTGTCGAGGATGGTGTCGCGGGAGTCGTCGAGCCCGAAGACGGCCACCAGGCCGTAGAGGAAGCTGACGATGAGCGCCGGCCACCACATCTGGTAGTCGCGCATCGTCCAGAACGTCTGGCTTGGCCGGAAGATGATCCCGGTCAGCAGCTGACGCCACGGCAGCGGGTCGGGCGGTGGGCCCGCCGGGGGCTGCGGCGCCCCCGGCAGCGGGGCGTAGCCGTCCCCGTAGCCGTCGCCCGGGTAACCCCCGTCGCCATACGGGTCGTTGCCGTGGCCGCCGCCGGGCAGGGCGCCGTCCCCGTAGTCGTCGTGCGGGTAACCGCCTTGCGGGTAGGGCGAGTTGCCCGGGTAGGGCCCGGGCTGCGGGCCCTGTCCGGGCTGGTAGGGGTAACCGCCCTGCGGGTACTGGTCGTCGCGCTTCCTTCGGAATCCGGCCACGCCCTAGAACGTACCTTCTCCCGGCGGCGCCGCACTCCGGGTTCTCCCGGAGCGATCCCCCGGACCGTCAGCTTCCGGTCGGCTCGGGCGTCGGCTCCGGCTGGTCGGCGGTCTCCTCGGCGGAGCCGGGGGCGCGCACGGAGTCCAGCAGCAGCTGGGCCACGTCCACCACCCGCAGCTCCTCCCTGGCCCTGCCGTCGTTCTTCTTTCCGTTGACCGAGTCGCTCAGCATGACCAGGCAGAACGGGCAGGCCGTGGAGACGATGTCCGGGTCGAGGGCGAGGGCCTCGTCGACGCGTTCGTCGTTGACGCGCTTGCCGATGCGCTCCTCCATCCACATCCTCGCGCCGCCGGCGCCGCAGCAGAAGCCGCGCTCCTTGTGGCGGTGCATCTCCTCGTTCCGCAGCCCCGGGACGCGGCCGATGATCTCGCGGGGCGGGGTGTAGACCTTGTTGTGGCGGCCCAGGTAGCACGGGTCGTGGTAGGTGATCAGGCCCTCGACGGGCGTGACCGGGACCAGCCGGCCCTCGTCGATCAGGTGCTGGAGCAGCTGGGTGTGGTGGATCACCTCGAACTCGCCGCCCAGCTGCGGGTACTCGTTGGCGATGGTGTTGAAGCAGTGCGGGCAGGTGGCGACGATCTTCTTGGCGCCGGCGGCCTTGAGCGACGCGACGTTCTGCTCGCCGAGCTGCTGGAAGAGGAACTCGTTCCCCAGGCGGCGGGCCGAGTCACCGGTGCACGCCTCGTCGCCGCCCATGATGGCGAAGCGGACGCCGGCGATGTGCAGCAGCTCGGCGAACGCCTTGGTGGTCTTCTTCGCGCGGTCCTCCAGGGCGCCGGCGCAGCCGACCCAGTAGAGGTAGTCGACCTCTTCGAGGCTCTCCACGTCCTGCCCGACGACCGGCACCTCGAAGTCGACCTCCCTGGTCCACTCCAGGCGCTTCTTCTTGGCCAGGCCCCACGGGTTGCCCTTGCGCTCCAGGTTCTTCAGCATGGTGCCGGCCTCGCTGGGGAACGCGGACTCGATCATCACCTGGTAGCGGCGCATGTCGACGATGTGGTCCACGTGCTCGATGTCCACCGGGCACTGCTCGACGCAGGCGCCGCAGGTGGTGCAGGACCAGAGCACGTCCGGGTCGATCACGCCGTGCTGCTCGGCGGTGCCGACCAGGGGGCGCTCGTGCTCGGGGACCCCCGTCCCCTCGGACAGCGCCTCGTCGGCGGGCGCGGCGCCGGCGGTCGCGGGCAGCAGGTACGGGGCCTTGGCGTGCGCGTGGTCGCGCAGCGACATCACCAGCAGCTTGGGGGAGAGGGGCTTGCCGGTGTTCCACGCGGGGCACTGCGACTGGCAGCGGCCGCACTCGGTGCAGGTGGAGAAGTCGAGGAGGCCCTTCCAGGAGAAGTGCTCGATCTGGGAGACGCCGAACTGGGGCTCCTCCTCGGAGTCCTCGTCGTCGAAGACGGTCTCGAAGTCGATCGGCTTGCCGCCGGAGGTCATCGGCAGCAGCGCGCCGAGGGCGGGGGCGCCGTCCGCGTTCCGCTTGAACCAGATGTTGGGGAACGCCAGGAAGCGGTGCCAGGCGACGCCCATGTCGGTGTTGAGCGCGACGGTGATCGCCCAGACCATGGTGGTGCCGAGCTTGATCAGCGCGACCAGGTAGACCAGGTTCTGGAGGGTGGCGGTGGACAGCCCGTCGAACGCGGCCACCAGCGGATAGGTGACGAAGTAGGCCGGATCGTAGCCCTCGACGTGGTGGAGGGCGCCCTCCAGGCCGCGCAGCGTCAGGATCGCCAGGCCGATGATCAGGATCACGTACTCGACGAAGTACGCCTGCCAGGGCGTGGAGCCGGTGAAGCGGGACTTGCGCCCCGGGCGGCTGGGGAGGCTGAGCAGCCGGATCACGATCAGGGTGGCGATGCCGAGCACCGTCATCGCGGCGATGAACTCGATGTACATCTCGTACGGCAGGAAGCCGCCGATCACCGGGAGCGTCCAGTCGGCCTGGAAGAGCTGGCCGAAGGCCTGCACGATCGTCAGGCCCAGGGTGAGGAAGCCGATCGCCACGAACCAGTGGGCGACGCCGACCACGCCCCAGCGGTTCATCCGGGTGTGCCCGAGGAACTCCCTGGCCAGCGTGAGGCCGCGGGCCTTCGGGTCGTCGGTCCTCGACCCCGCCGGCACCGGCTGGCCCAGGCGCAGGAAGCGGACGATCTCCACGGCGGCCCGGCTGAATAGCGCGATGGCGACCGCGGTGAGCGTCAACGAGATGACGATCGCGGCGAGTTGCATGACGGCTCCTCGTACCTGCGGACGGGCGGGCTGCGAAGGCTAGACGATAGCCCAGGGGCCATCCTACTGAGCGGTAACTCAATTGGCTAACACGGCTCGTCGGGCGGGCGTCGGCGGCCGTTCCTCGCCGGGACTTGACTTCAAGTTCGGTTGAGATTCCAGGCTTGTGGTCGTGCCCGGGGCGAAGGCCCTCCGGGCGTCGGCTCCATCGCCGTTTCCCACAGGAAGTCCTGGAGGTCAGTCATGTCCATCGCAGAGCCCGCCACCGTCGAGTCCACCGAAGCCGCCGTCGAGGCCGCCGCGCCCGCCGCCGAGGTGAACGCCCGGCCGGAGAACGACGCGAACCGGCCGCTGCGGCTGGCGGTGATCCTGGGCAGCGTGCGGGACGGCCGGTTCGGGCCGACCGTGGCCGACTGGTTCACCGAGCACGCCGAGGAGCGGGCCGGCGGGCGCGGCGACGTGACCGTCGACCGGCTCGACCTGGCGGACGTCCCGCTGCCGCTGGACATGTCCAGGGGCGACGGCGAGGTCTCGCCCGAGGCGTCCGAGGCGCTGGCCTCGACGGCCAGGCGCCTGGCGGAGGCCGACGCGTTCGTGGTGATCACGCCCGAGTACAACCACAGCTTCCCGGCCGCGCTGAAGAACCTCATCGACTGGCACTTCAGCGAGTGGCAGGCCAAGCCGGTCGGCTTCGTCTCCTACGGCGGGGTCGGCGGCGGGCTGCGCGCCGTCGAGCAGCTGCGGGGCGTCTTCGCCGAGCTGCACGCGGTGACGGTGCGGCGCGGCGTCAGCTTCCACCACCCGTGGAACTGGTTCGACGACTCGGGCCGCCCCAGCGACCCGTCGGCCTGCGCCGAGGCCGTGGACGGGCTGCTGGACCAGCTCGTCTGGTGGGGCAGGGCGCTGCGCTCGGCGCGCGACGCCAGCCCGTACGCCGCCTGAGTCGGTCCCGGGCCGGTCCCGGGCCCGCCGCGCCAGCCCGAACCACCTCGCACCATTCCGAACCACCCGAGAGGGTCGCCCCATGTCCGCCAGTCTCCCGGCCCAGCCGCCGCGTTCGCCCGTCGCCATAGCGCTGGTGACCGCGCTCGCCTCGTTCACCATCGTGATGGACACCACCATCGTCAACGTCGCGCTGCACGCCCTCGCCGGCGAGTTCGACGCCCCGCTCACCACCATCCAGTGGGTCACCTCCGCCTATGTGCTGGCGCTGGCCTCGGTGATCCCGGCCGCGCCCTGGGCGATGGGGCGGTTCGGGGCGCGGCGGGTGTACCTGGGCGCGATCGCGCTCTTCGTGCTGGGCTCGGCGCTCTCCGGGCTGGCGTGGAGCGCGGAGTCGCTGATCGCGTTCCGCGCGCTCCAGGGCCTGGGCGGTGGCCTGATCACGCCGGTCGGGATGTCGCTGGTGCTGCGGGCGGCGGCGGCCGCCGGGGGGCGGCAGGGGATGTTGATGAGCCTCTCCGGTCTTTCGCTGCTGGTCGCGCCGGCGCTGGGGCCGGTCTTCGGCGGCTGGCTGGTGGACGAGATCTCCTGGCGGTGGATGTTCCTGGTCAACGTGCCGGTCGGCGCGCTGGCCGTGGTGCTGGGGGCGCGGATCATCCCCGCCGACGAGCCGAGCCCGGGCCGCCGCCTGGACGTGCCGGGACTGCTGCTGCTCTCGCCGGGCTTCGCCGCGTTGATCTTCGGGCTGACCCGGGCCAACGAGTCGGCCGACGGCTTCGCCGCCCCCGACTCCTGGCTGCCGCTGCTGCTGGGCGCGGCGCTGGTGCTCGGCTTCCTGCGGCGGGCGTTCACCACCAGCGGGCCGCTGCTGGACCTGCGGCTGCTGCGGCACCGGCCGCTGGCGCTGGGGCTGCTCAGCCTGGTCCCGTTCGTCATGGGGTACTTCGGCTCGATGCTGCTGACCCCGATGTACTTCCAACTGGTGCGCGGGGACGGGGTGATGGAGTCGGGGCTGATGACGATCCAGCTGGGGCTGGCGGCCGGCGTCACCATGCAGCTCGCGGGGCGGCTGGTGGACCGGGTGGCGGCGCGCTGGATCGTGCTGCCGGGGATGCTGCTGGCGGCGACGGGGATGGGCTGGTTCGCGGCGGTCGCCCAGCCGGGGGCGGCCGAGTGGCAGCTGCGGACCTCGCTGGCGGTGCTCGGGGCCGGCGTGGGCGCCACGATGATGCCCAGCATCACGGCGGCCACCCGTTCCGTCGCCCCGGCGGACGTGCCGGCGGCCAGCACGCTGGTCAACATCGGCACCCAGCTGGCGACGGCCGTCGGCTCGGCCGTGATGGCGGTGCTGCTGGCCGGCCGGCTGGACGGCGCCGGGGGCGACCCGGCGGCGATGGCCGAGGCGTTCCGGGCGACCTACGTCTGGGCGGTGGCGCTGATCCTGGCGGCGGCCGTGCCGGCGGCGTTCCTCTCCCGGCGGGCGCCGGCTCGGCCAGATGCCGCCCCGGTGGGCGCCCGATCGGAGGAAGCGCGGCAGCCCGCGTCCCATATCCGATAAGTGGTCCGGAGGGGCGCGCACCATGGGACGAGCGGCGGGCGAGGGCGCCTGCCGCTCGTTCGTTTCCGAAGGGTGGACCGAGGTGGCTGTCCTGATGACCCCCCAACAGCGTTTCTGGTGGTGGCTGTTGCTCGCCGTCGGCGTGCTGCTCGCGGTGGGCGCCGGCGTGGCGCTGTGGGTGTCGCCGCCGTTCGACCAGATCGGCGGTGGCCACGGCGTCGAGGGCGGACTGCCGTGATCAGGCTGCGGCGGGTGTACGAGGAGCCGTCCGGGGACGAGGGCGTGCGGGTGCTGGTGGACCGGATCTGGCCACGGGGGGTGAGGAAGGAGGCGCTGCCGCTGGACGAGTGGCCCAGGGAGCTGACGCCCTCACCCGAACTGCGGCACTGGTTCCACGGTCCCGACGGGGACTTCGACGAGTTCCGTCGCCGGTACCGGGCCGAGCTGGCCGCCGAGGCGCCGGCCGCCACGCTGGAGAAGCCACACCGCCTGGACGCCGAGGGGCGCACGGTGACCCTGCCGACCTCGGCGAAGGACCCGGCCCACGGGCAGCCGGCGGTGCTGGCCGAGGTCCTCGACGAGATGCGCGACGGGCACCGGGGCGGCCACGGCGGCGGTCGGCGGTAGGGGCACCGGGGGCACGGGGGAACGCGCGAGGGGCACGGCGGCTGACCGGAGTTGGGGGCCGGGGCGGGTCCGAGGGGGCCGCCCGGTCGAGATGCGGGGGCCGGGGCGCCGTGCTGGCATGAAGGGGTGATCGTCACCATCGTGGGAACGGGCGCGATGGCCCGTTCCATAGCCACCAGGGCGCTCGCCGGCGAGCATGTGGTCCGGCTCGTCGGCCGTTCGCCGGAGAAGGCCGCCAACCTCGCCGACCAGCTGCGCGCCACGGCGCCGCCGGGAGCGACCCCGGACGTCCGGGCCTCGGACGCCATCGCGGTCGAGGACGCCGACCTGGTGGTGCTGGCCGTCCCCTACCCCACCGGGCTCGCGGTGGCCGCCGAGTACGGGGCCGCGCTGGCCGGGTCGGCGCTGGTGGACATCAGCAACCCGGTCGACTTCGCCACCCTCGACGGGCTCGTCGTCCCGGCCGGCACCTCGGCGGCCGAGCGGATCGCGGCCGAGGCGGCCCCCGGGGTGCCGGTGGTGAAGGCGTTCAACACCTGCTTCGCCGGGCCGCTGCTCGGCGGGAAGGTCCAGGGCCTGCCGCTGGACGTGCTGATCGCGGGCGACGACGAGGACGCCAGGCGGAAGGTCGCCGAACTCGCCGGCTCCGGCGGCCTCAACCCGCTGGACGTGGGGCCGCTGCGCCGCGCCAGGGAGCTGGAGTCGCTCGCGTTCCTCCATATGGCCGTGCAGGAGCGCCTGGGGCTGAACTGGTCGAGCGCCGTCAAGATCCTCACCTGAAGGCGGGCCCGATGACCGTGCACCGGTTCGCCGTCTGGGCAGCGGTCCTGCCCATCGTCCTCGTGGTGACCTGGGACGCCCCGCCGTTGACCTCGCCCGAAGGGGCCGCCGAGCCGGAACGCCCGCTGCCCGCCGTGGAGCGGCCCACCTCGGCGCCGCACGTCGTCGGCCGCGACGAGTGGGGCGCCGACGAGGAGCTGCGCACCGAGCCGGTCACCTACACGGGCCCGGCGCGGGCGGTCTTCGTCCACCACACCAACCACCCCGACGACTACGACTGCGCCGACGCGCCCGAGATGCTGCGCTCCATGCACAGCGACCACGTCAGCGGCCAGGGCTGGGACGACCTCGGCTACAACTTCGTGGTCGACAAGTGCGGCACCGTCTACGAGGGCAGGGGCGGCGGCCTCGACCGCTATGTGCTGGGCGCGCACACCACCGGGTTCAACATGGACAGCGTCGGGGTCGCCGCGCTGGGCACGTTCACCGACCCGGCGGGGGTGCCGGGCGAGCTGATCCGGGCCATCGCCGAGGTCGCCGCGTGGAAGCTGCGCCCGGGCTCCGACCCGAGGGGCCGGGTGCGGATGGTGTCGACCAACGACGACAGCATGGTGCCCGAGGGCGACCCGGCGGAGCTGGACGTGGTCTCGGGGCACCGCGACATCGTGCAGACCGACTGCCCGGGCGACGCGCTCCACGCCCAGCTGCCGGCGATCAGGGAGGAGGCGGCCCGGCTGCGGGTCGCCGGGGCGCGGTGAGCGTTCCGACGCCGCACGGCGGGATGGTGCCGCGTCAGTTCTGGCTGGTGCCCTGGACGGCGCTGGCCCTGCTGGCGGTGATGCAGGTGCTGGTGCCCGGCTGGGTGCAGCTGGGCTTCGCGTTCGCGGCGCTGCCCCCGTTGACGGGGCTGATCTACGGGCCGTGGCGGACGGCGGCGCTGGGCGGCGCGGTGTTGACGCTGCTGCTCGTGCCGATGACCAGGCCGCCGCACATCGCGGACGCGGACGTGGGGGCCGTGGCGGCGATCGCCGCGTTCAGCGTGCTGGTCGCGCTGGTGCGGGAGCGCTACACCCGGGAGCTGGTGCGGGTGGGCACGGTGGCCGAGGCGGCGCAGCACGCGGTGATGCCGCCGGTGGCCGACCGGGTCGGCCCGCTGCGCTGCGCCGGGCTGTACCGGGCGGCGCAGGTGGCGGCGATGGTGGGCGGCGACCTCTACGACGTGCGGGAGGGGCCGTTCGGGGTGCGGGCGCTGGTGGCGGACGTGCAGGGGCACGGCCTCGCGGCGGTGGGCACGGTGGCGGCGCTGCTGGGCACGTTCCGGGAGGCGCTGCTGGACGAGCCGGAGCTGTCGGGGGTCGCGCTGCGGCTGGACCGGCGGCTGCGGATCGAGGCCCGGCCGAACGGGTCGGGCCCCTCCGAACTGTTCGCCACCGCCGTGCTGTTGGAGTTCCCGCCGGACATGGCCTCGGTGCGGCTGGCGTCCTGCGGCCACCCGCCGGTGCTGCTGGTGCGGGACGGCCATGTGCGGGAGCTGGCGGCCGACCCGGCGCCGCCGCTGGGTCTCGGGCTGGCGCCGGTCGAGCCGCGCCCGCTGACGGTGCGGCTGGCGGAGGGGGACGTGCTGCTGGGCTACACGGACGGGGTGACGGAGGCGCGGGACGGGTCGGGCGCCTTCTATCCGCTGGTGCGGCGGCTGGCCCGGCGCTGCTCCAAGGACCCGAGCCCTGAGCCGGGGCGGCTGGTCGAGTTCGTGTGGAAGGACATGACGTCCTTCGCGCGGGCGGTCGAGGACGACGTGGCGCTGCTGGCGCTCCGCCCGGAACCCGACGGGCGGCGGGAGCGGGACACCCGCCAGGAACGGGACGCTGCCCCCGTGCGTTCCTCCTCGTGAGACCCGGCGGGGAGACGGGCCGCAACAAGGTTGAGTCGAGGGCGCTCAGGTCATTTGACGAGGGGCGCTTGCTGGGGCAGTCTTGAGTGAGCCCCACTCAAGCTACCAGCTGGAGGAATCCGAAATGGCACGTGCGGTCGGCATCGACCTGGGCACGACGAACTCCGTCGTCAGTGTTCTCGAAGGCGGTGAGCCCACCGTCATCACCAACGCCGAGGGCGCCAGGACCACGCCGTCCGTTGTGGCCTTCGCGAAGAACGGCGAGGTGCTGGTGGGCGAGGTCGCCAAGCGCCAGGCCGTCACCAACGTGGACCGGACGATCCGCTCGGTCAAGCGCCACATGGGCACCGACTGGAAGATCGGTCTGGACGGCAAGGACTTCAACCCGCAGCAGATCAGCGCCTTCATCCTCCAGAAGCTGAAGCGCGACGCGGAGTCCTACCTGGGCGAGAAGGTCACCGACGCGGTGATCACCGTTCCCGCCTACTTCAACGACCACGAGCGGCAGGCCACCAAGGAGGCGGGCGAGATCGCCGGCCTCAACGTGCTGCGCATCGTCAACGAGCCGACGGCCGCCGCGCTCGCCTACGGCCTGGAGAAGGACGACCAGACCATCCTGGTCTTCGACCTCGGCGGCGGCACCTTCGACGTCTCGCTGCTGGAGATCGGCGACGGCGTGGTGGAGGTCAAGGCCACCAACGGCGACAACCACCTCGGCGGCGACGACTGGGACCAGCGCATCGTCGACCACCTGGTCAAGCAGTTCGCCAACGCCCACGGCGTGGACCTCTCCAAGGACAAGATGGCCCTCCAGCGGCTCCGCGAGTCCGCCGAGAAGGCCAAGATCGAGCTGTCCTCGTCCACCGAGACCACGATCAACCTGCCCTACATCACGGCCTCGGCCGAGGGCCCGCTGCACATGGACGAGAAGCTCACCCGGGCGCAGTTCCAGCAGCTCACGGCCGACCTGCTGGAGCGCTGCAAGGTCCCGTTCCACAACGTGATCAAGGACGCCGGCATCCAGCTGTCCGAGATCGACCACGTGGTCCTCGTCGGCGGCTCCACCCGGATGCCCGCCGTGGCCGACCTGGTGCGCGAGCTGACCGGCGGCAAGGAGGCCAACAAGGGCGTCAACCCGGACGAGGTCGTCGCCATCGGCGCCAGCCTCCAGGCCGGCGTGCTCAAGGGCGAGGTCAAGGACGTCCTGCTGCTCGACGTCACCCCGCTGTCCCTCGGCATCGAGACCAAGGGCGGCATCATGACCAAGCTGATCGAGCGCAACACCACGATCCCGACCAAGCGTTCGGAGATCTTCACCACGGCCGAGGACAACCAGCCGTCGGTGCAGATCCAGGTCTACCAGGGCGAGCGCGAGATCGCGGCGTACAACAAGAAGCTGGGCATGTTCGAGCTGACCGGCCTGCCGCCGGCGCCGCGCGGCGTGCCGCAGGTCGAGGTCACCTTCGACATCGACGCCAACGGCATCATGCACGTCTCCGCCAAGGACCTCGGCACCGGCAAGGAGCAGCGGATGACCGTCACCGGCGGCTCCGCGCTGCCGAAGGACGACATCGAGCGCATGATGCGCGACGCCGAGCAGTACGCGGACGAGGACGCGCAGCGCCGCGAGGCCGCCGAGACGCGCAACCAGGCCGAGCAGCTCGTCTACACCACGGAGAACTTCCTCAAGGAGAACGCGGACAAGGTCCCCGGCGAGGTCAAGACCGAGGTCGAGACCGCCGTCGCCGACCTGAAGGAGAAGCTCAAGGGCGAGGACACCGCCGCGATCCGCGAGGCCAGCGAGAAGGTCGCCGCCACCAGCCAGAAGCTGGGCCAGGCGATGTACGCCGACGCCCAGGCCGCCGGCGCCGGCGCGGGCACCGAGTCCGCCGGCCAGCCCGGCGCCGCGCAGGGCGACGACGACGTGGTGGACGCGGAGATCATCGACGACGAGAAGCCGAAGGGTGATGCCGCGTGAGTCAGGACCCCCAGGGCTTCGACAAGGAGCCCGAGGTCCCGGACGCCGAAGCGGCGGACCCCGAAGCCGTGGCCGAGCCGAAGCAGGCGTCCGAGGCGGGCGGCGGCGACGCCCCCGCCGAGGGCGCCGCCGAGGCGGAGGACGGTGTCCCGCAGTCGGCCCAGTCGGCGCAGGCGGCCGAGGTGGCGCTCACCGCCCAACTGGACCAGACGCGCACCGCGTTGCAGGAGCGCACCCAGGATCTCCAGCGGCTCCAGGCCGAGTTCCAGAACTACCGCCGCAGGGTGGAGCGGGACCGGATCGCGGTCAAGGAGGTGGCCGTGGCCAACCTCCTGACGGAGCTGCTGCCGGTGCTGGACGACATCGGGCGCGCGCGGGACCACGGCGAGCTGGTCGGCGGGTTCAAGCAGGTCGCCGAGTCGCTGGAGACGGTGGCGGCCAAGATGGGCCTGGCGCAGTTCGGCAAGGAGGGCGAGCCCTTCGACCCGACGGTGCACGAGGCCCTGATGCACAGCTACTCGCCCGATGTCACCGAGACCACGTGCGTGCAGATCCTCCAGCCGGGGTATCGCATCGGCGACCGCACCATCCGCCCCGCCAGGGTCGGCGTCGCCGAGCCGCAGCCGGGCAAGCCGGCCGAGCCGGAGGAGGGCGCGTCGGAGCAGGACAGCGACGGCGGCCCGGACGAGGGCTGACGCGGTGGCGCGGACCACGGGCGCCGTGGACCGGCGGGTCGTCGAACGGAAGGAGGGACGCCGGGGATGAGCACCAAGGACTTCATCGAGAAGGACTACTACAAGGTCCTCGGCGTCCCCCGGGACGCGACCGAGGCGGAGATCAAGAAGGCGTACCGCAAGCTGGCCCGGGAGAACCACCCCGACGCCAACGAGGGCGACACGGCGGCGGAGGAGCGGTTCAAGAGCGTCTCCGAGGCCTATGACGTGCTCGGCGACGCCAAGCGCCGCAAGGAGTACGACGAGGCGCGCGCGCTCTTCGGGAACGGCGGCTTCCGCGCGGGACCCGGCGGCGCCGGCCAGTTCAACTTCGACCTGGGCGACCTCTTCGGCGGCGGCCCCGGGCAGCAGCCCGGGGGCCCGGGCGGTCCTGGCGGCGCGGCCGGCGGCTTCGGCGGCGGCCTGGGCGACGTCTTCGGCGGGCTGTTCAACCGGGGCGGCCCCGGGACGCGCACCCAGCCGCGCCGTGGCCAGGACATCGAGTCCGAGGTGACGCTCAGCTTCACCGAGGCGGTCTCCGGGGCGACGGTCCCGCTGCGGATGTCGTCGAGCGCGGCCTGCAGGACCTGTTCCGGCACCGGCGACAGGAACGGCACGCCCCGGGTGTGCCCGACCTGCGTCGGCACCGGCCAGGTCAGCCGGGGCGGGGGCGGCGGCTTCTCGTTGACCGACCCCTGCGTGGACTGCCGGGGCCGGGGCCTGATCGCCCAGGACCCGTGCACCGCGTGCCGGGGCAGCGGCCGGGCGACCAGCTCCCGCACCATGCAGGTCCGCATCCCGGCCGGCGTCGACGACGGGCAGCGGATCAGGCTGCGCGGCAAGGGCGCGCCGGGGGAGCGGGGCGGCCCGCACGGCGACCTCTATGTGGTGGTGCACGTCGACGACCACCCGGTCTTCGGGCGGCGCGGCGACAATCTCACGGTCACGGTGCCGGTGACCTTCCCAGAGGCGGCGCTCGGTGGTGAGATCAAGGTGCCGACGCTCGGTGGCCCCCCGGTCACGCTGAAGCTGCCGCCCGGCACCCCGGGCGGTCGCACCATGCGCGCCAGGGGGAAGGGCGCGGTCCGCAAGGACGGCACCCGGGGCGATCTACTGGTCACGATCGAGATCGCCGTGCCACGCGACATGGGAGAGAAGGCGCGCAAGGCCCTGACGGAGTACCGCGCCGCGGCCGAGGGCGAGGACCCCAGGGCAGGGCTGTTCGAGGCCGCGAAGGGAGAGTAACGAGATGGACGGCCGGCACGGACAGAGCAGCAACCCCTACGAACTCACCGACGACACGCCGGTCTACGTCATCTCCGTGGCCGCGCAGCTCTCCGGGCTCCACCCGCAGACGCTGCGGCAGTACGACCGGCTCGGCCTGGTCTCCCCCGACCGGGCCGCCGGGCGCGGCCGCCGCTACTCGGCGCGCGACATCCAGCTGCTCCGCCAGGTGCAGCGGCTCTCCCAGGACGAGGGGATCAACCTCGCCGGGATCAAGCGGATCATCGAGCTGGAGAACCAGGTCGCCGCGCTCCAGGCGCGGGTGGCCGAGCTTCAGCAGGCGGTGGAGGGCGCGGCGGTCGCGATGCGGCAGCGGGAGGCGCAGGTGCACGCTTCCTACCGCAGGGACCTGGTGCCCTACCAGGACGTGAGCCAGTCGTCGGCGCTGGTCGTCTGGCGGCCCGACCGCCGCCGTCGCTGAGCCCCGCCGGGCCCGCCGCGACGGATCGACCACGACGCCCGTTCGTGCCCCACGCGCTGGGGGACGGACGGGCGTCGCGCGTGCTGATGTCAGTGGGCGGCGGGCTGTCTCGTCTCCAGGAGGGACGGGGTCTGTCGCGGGCGAGGGAGGGTGCGGGCATGAGCCGTGCGGAGGAGTTCGAGGGGCTGCGGCCGCTGCTGTTCTCGATCGCCTATCGGCTGCTGGGCAGCGTGGGCGAGGCGGAGGACGCGGTCCAGGAGACCTGGCTGCGGTGGGACGCCTCCGAAACGCGGCCCGCCTCGACCAGGTCGTTCCTCGCGGCCGTGGTCACCCGGATCTCGATCGACGTGCTGCGCTCGGCCCGGGTGCGGCGGGAGGAGTACGTCGGGCCCTGGCTCCCCGAGCCGCTGCTGGACGACCCCTACCAGGACCCGGAGCGGGCGGCCGAGTTGGCCGAGTCGGTGTCGATGGCGTCGCTGCTGCTGCTGGAGCGGCTCAGCCCGCTGGAGCGGGCGGTGTTCGTGCTGCGGGACGTGTTCGCCTTCGACTTCGTCGAGATCGCCTCGGCGGTGGGGCGTTCCCAGGCCGCCTGCCACCAGCTCGCGGTGCGGGCGCGCCGCCACATGCGCGAGGAGCGGCCCCGGTACGAGGCCGACGGGGCGGAACGCCGCCGGCTCGCCGGCCGGTTCCTCGACGCCCTCAGGACGGGGAACGTCGAGGGGCTGCGGCAACTGCTCGCCGCCGACGTCCGGATGGCCGGCGACGGCGGCGGCCGGACGCCGAACTGGAAGCCGGTCCTGGTGGGCGAGGCGGAGGTGGCCCGGGTGCTCGGCCTGCTCGTCCCGCCGCTGGTCCGGATCGGGGGCGCCGTCCGGCCGCGCGAGGTGAACGGCCAGCCGGGCGCGATCCTGCTCGACCCCCGGGGGCGGGTGCTCAACGTGATGGCGCTCGACCTGGCGGACGGGCGGGTGCGGGCCATCCGCTCGGTGAGCAATCCCGACAAGCTCCGGCACGTCGGCCCGGTCGCCGACGCCTGGGCGGTGTTCCGGGAGACGGACCAGGGGCGTTCGCCCGCCGAGCGGCTGGGCGGGGCGCCCGGCTGAGCCTGGCGGCGTCGGCGTCGGCGTCGGCGGGGCGGTCAGCGGGCGGCGGGGCGGTCAGCGGGCGGCGGTCCGGCGCAGGGATCGGCCGATCAGGGGGAGGAACGCGCAGCTCAGGGCCGTGGCCAGCAGCCAGCCGGCGAGCACGTCGGTGGGCCAGTGCACGCCCAGGCCGACCCGGCTGAGGCCGACCGCCAGCGCCCACAGCGCGGGCACCCCGACCGCCAGCGCCCGGGTCAGCGGGCGGCGGCAGTGCGGCCAGAGCGCGACGGCCAGGCCGATCGCGACCAGCGCCGAGGTGGTGGCGTGCCCCGAGGGCAGCGCCGGGTTGTCGACGTGCGTCGCCCAGTGCGACTCCGGCGGCCTGGGCCGGTCGATCGCCAACACCAGGCCGTAGCGCAGCAGTTGGGCCAGGACCAGCGCGGCGCCGCCGGTCACGGCGCCCAGCCACCAGACGTTCCGCGCCACCAGCGCGCCGGCCGTCATCGCCAGCACGAGCGCCGGCACCTGGGTGCCGGAGTCGGTGATCACGGCGAGGACCCGTTCCCATCCTGAGGTGCGCTCGCGCAGCGCCCACTCGTGGGCCGCGCGGTCCACCCCCAGCGGGTCGTTGCCGCCGGCCATCACGACCGCGATGACGACGGCGCACAGCAGGGCGGCGAGCGCCGCGCACAGCGGCAGCGCGCCGGCGGGCGGGCGTCGGGGCACCATGGGGCGCCATCCTAGGCCGGGGCGGCCGTCGTGGCGGTGTCAGCGGCGACGCACCGTCACGTCGTCGGCCCGCACATAGGCGACGCGGTGGCCGAGTTGCACCTGGTAGTACTCCTCGCCGCTGATCACCTGATGGCCCGCCGGATCGAAGGTGGTGGCCCAGTAGTACGTGCTGTCGGTGCGCAGCCCGACCACATATTCCTGGTTCGCCGGAATCTCGTACTCCAGCGGCACCACCGGCTGGACCGGCACGCCCTCCGGATAGGCCCCGGCCTCCGGGTAGGCGCGGCCGTAGACCGGGATGGTCTCGGCGCCCGGGCGGCCGGTCGCGACCCAGCCGCGCGCCGGGAGCGCGGTCGGCGCCTCGGGCGGGTTGTGGAACCAGGCGCGCTGCCCGAGGTACCAGATCGCGGTCCAGTCGCCCCGGCGGTCGGCGACCGCGAACTGCTGCCCGGCGGTGGCGCGGGCGCCCACGTCGTTGACGCCGATCGTGGACCGGCCGTCGTCCGGGTGCGTTCCGAAGTCGCTGACCAGCGGTGCCTCGTGGTCCGGCGCGGTGTGCAGGCGCACGGCCGACGAGCCGTGCGGGGCGCACGCGCTGCCGGCGCCGGCACAGTCGGTGAACTCGGGGGTGTGCCGCTCGTAGTCCGGCGCGATGGTCACCACCCCGGCGCGCGGGCCGCCCGCCGCGCCGGCGCCGTTCGCGTCCGCGCCGGCGCCCGTGGCCTCGAGGGGCGCGGTCGCCTCGAAGGGGGCGCCCAGCAGCTCGAAGTAGTGGGCCCAGTCCCAGTAGGGGCCCGGGTCGGTGTGCATCCCCGCGACGGACTCCTCGGTCGGGCCCTGGACGTTGTCGTGCCCGAGGATGTGGTGCCGGTCCAGCGGGATGTCGTACCGCTCGGCCAGATAGCGCACCAGCCGGGCCGAACTCCGGTACATCGCCTCGGTGTACCAGGCGTCCGGGTCGGTCAGGAAGCCCTCGTGCTCCAGGCCGACGGAGGTGGCGTTGACGTACCAGTTGCCGGCGTGCCAGCCGACGTCCTTCGTCGCCACGTGCTGGGCGACATGCCCGTCGGCTGAGCGGAGGCTGTAGTGCCAGGAGACATAGGTCGGGTCCTGGACCAGGTCGAGGGTGGTCTCCCAGGTGGCCTCGGTGTCGTGGATGACGATGGACTCGATCGCCGGGGACTCGGGCCGGTCGGCGAGGTCGTGGTTGCCGTAGTCGCCGTCGCCCAGCTCCTCGTAGGGCGCGGGCAGCCAGGCGCAGGAGATCCGGCGGGGACACTCGACGGCCGGGTCGCGCCCGTCGTCGGGCAGGCCGAGCGCGTCGGCGGTCGCGGTGTCGGGCGTGACCTCGGCGGCCGGCAGCTCGACGCGCTGCCCCTCGGCGGTGGTGCGCCGCTGGCCCTCGGCGATCACGCGGTACACCTCGTCGGCGAACGCCCGGGCTGCCGGCGCGGTGTCGGCGCCCGGGTAGGCGGCGACGGCGCCGTACCAGTCGGCCGGGTCCGCGCTCGGCGGCGCGCCCAACTCCCGCTGGGCGTGCGCCAGCAGCGCGGCGCCGCCGCGCACGTTGGCCGCCGCCTCGGTGCGCA
>NZ_RFFJ01000095.1 GCF_003696235.1 Streptomyces triticirhizae | reverse complement strand
CGGACGCCGCGCCACGGCGGCGCCCCGCGCGGGCGCGCTCGGCGCGGGCGCGGCTGCTGTGGCTGCTGGCCGTGGTGCTGGTGCTGGCCGCGACCATGCTGGCCTCGGTCGCGTTCGGCTCCCGCACCGTCGCCTGGTCCGACGTCGTCGCCGGGCTCGGCGGCGCCGAGGACACCCTGGAGCAGGCGGCCGTGGCCAAGCGCGTTCCGCGCACCGTGCTCGCGGTGCTGGTCGGCGCCGCGCTTGGCCTGGCCGGCGGGGTGATGCAGGGCGTGACCCGCAACCCGCTGGCCGACCCGGGGATTCTGGGCGTCAACATGGGCGCCTCGCTCGCCGTCGTCACGGCCGTCGCCTACTTCGGGCTGGCCTCGCCGGTCGGCTATGTGTGGGTGGCGATGGCGGGGGCGGCCGTCTCGGCCGGGTTCGTCTATGTCGTCGGCTCGTTGGGGCGCGGCGGCGCGACGCCGCTGAAGCTGGCACTCGCCGGGGCGGCCACGTCGGCGGCGTTCGCCTCGCTGGTCAGCGCGGTGCTGCTGCCGCGCAACGACATCGCGGGCGGCTTCCGGCTCTGGCAGATCGGCGGCGTCGGCGGCGCCTCCTTCGAACGGATCGGGCAGGTGTGGCCGTTCCTCGCCGTCGGCTTCGCGATCTGTCTGCTGTCGGCGCGTGCCCTCAACTCCCTCGCCCTGGGCGACGAACTCGCGGCGGGGCTCGGTGAGCACGTGGCCCGCGCCCGGGCGACGGCCGCGCTCGGCGCGGTGGTGCTGTGCGGGGCTGCGACGGCGGTGGCCGGGCCGATCGGCTTCGTCGGGCTGGTCGTTCCGCACGCCTGCCGGCTGCTGGTCGGCGTGGACCACCGCTGGCTGCTGCCGTTCGCGGCGCTGACCGGCGCCGCGCTGCTGACGGCGGCCGACGTGGTGGGGCGCGTGGTGGCGCGCCCGAGCGAGGTGGAGGTGGGCATCGTGACCGCGCTGTTGGGCGCGCCGTTCTTCATCCATGTCGTGCGTCGCCAGAAGGTGCGTGCCCTGTGACCGCCCCGACCGCGCGGCGCGTCGCCGGACCGCCGCCCGTCAACGATGTCCCGGTCGGCAACGGCGCGCCGGCCGGGACAGTGCGGGCCGTCGCCGTCGGGCGGAGGCGGCGGGCGGCGCGGCGGCGACTGGTCGTGCTGGTCCTGGCGGTGCTGGTGGTGGCCGCGTTCGCGGCGAGCCTGATGTTCGGGCGGACGTACTACCCGCCCGGCGAGGTGCTGCGGGTGATCGCGGGCGAGCGGGTGCCGGGCGCCTCGTTCACCGTGGGCCGGCTGCGGCTGCCGCGCGCGGTGCTCGCCGTGACCGCTGGGCTGAGCTTCGGCCTGGCCGGCGTCACCTTCCAGACGATGCTGCGCAACCCGCTGGCCAGCCCCGACATCATCGGCATCAGCGCGGGCGCCAGCGCGGCCGCCGCGATCGCGATCGTGACGCTCTCGCTCGGCGGAACCGCCGTCTCCGTGCTGGCGATCGCGGCCGGGCTGGGCGTGGCGCTGCTGGTGTACGGGCTGGCGTTCCGGGACGGCGTGGTCGGCACCCGGCTGATCCTCATCGGCATCGGGATCTCGGCGATGCTCGACAGCGTCACCTCCTATGTCCTCTCCCGCGCCGCCGAGTGGGACCTGGCGGAGGCGATGCGCTGGCTGACCGGCAGCCTCAACGGCGCGCGTTGGAACGAGACGGTGCCGGCGCTGGTCGCGCTGGCCGTGCTGGCGCCGGTGCTGCTGTCGCGGGCGCGTGACCTCGACGCGCTGCGGCTCGGCGACGACACCGCCGCCGCGCTGGGGGTCCGGGTGGAACGCGTTCGACTCACCCTGATCGTGGCGGCCGTTGGTCTGATCGCCTTTGCCACGGCGGCGACCGGACCGATCGCGTTTGTGGCGTTTCTCTCCGGGCCGATCGCGGCCCGCCTGGTGGGCCCCGGCGCCTCGACGCTGCTGCCGGCCGGCCTGGTCGGCGCGCTGCTGGTGCTGGCCGCCGACTTCGTCGGGCAGTTCGCGTTCGACCACCGCTACCCGGTCGGGGTGGTGACCGGCGTGCTCGGCGCTCCCTACCTCATCTATCTGATCGTCCGCACCCATCGGGCGGGAGGCTCGACGTGACCACGTCCCACCAACTCGCCGCCGAGCGGCTGACGCTCGGCTACGGCGACCGCGTCGTCGTCTCTTCCCTGGACCTGGTCGTGCCGCCCGGCGCGATCACCGTCATCGTCGGCGCCAACGCCTGCGGGAAGTCGACCCTGTTGCGCTCGATGACCCGGCTGCTGACACCCCGCGCGGGGCAGGTGGTCCTCGACGGGCGGGCCGTGCACCGGCTGCCGGCGAAGGAACTCGCCCGCACGCTCGGCCTGTTGCCGCAGTCCCCGGTGGCGCCCGAGGGCATCACCGTGCTGGACCTGGTCGGCCGGGGCCGCCACCCGCACCAGGGCGTGTTCTCCCGCTGGAACGAACGGGACGACGCCGCCGTGGCCGCCGCCCTCGACGCCACCCGCACCGCCGAGTTGGCCGACCGCGCCGTGGACGAGCTGTCCGGCGGGCAGCGGCAGCGGGTCTGGATCGCGATGGCCCTGGCCCAACAGACCGATCTGCTGCTGCTCGACGAGCCGACCACGTTCCTCGACGCCAGCCACCAGATCGAGGTGCTGGACCTGCTGACCGACCTCAACCGGACGCGGGGCACCACCGTCGTGATGGTGCTGCACGACCTCAACCTCGCGGCCCGGTACGCCGACCACCTGATCGCCGTCGCCGACGGCGCCCTCCACGCGGCCGGGCACCCGTCCGAGGTGCTCAACGAGGAGACGGTGCGCGCGGTCTTCGGGCTGGAGAGCCGCGTCATCGAGGACCCGGTCTCGGGCCGCCCGCTGATGCTGCCGATCGGCCGCTACCACAGCGGCGGGGAACGGTGCCACGGCGGCGGGGAGGGCGCGGTGGGCGCGGGCGGGCCCGGGGGCGCCGTCACCGCCGACAAACGCTGACGGACGCGACGGACGCCGACGGGCTCCGACGGGCTCCGATGAACGCCGACGGGCTCCGACCCCGCGCTGACGGGCGACCGGGGGCCCACCGGGGGCAACGGGCGGGCGGCCGGCGGGCGTTGACGGGCCGCTCCGATGTTCGCCAGGAGCGGGACCGTTTGCAGTCGGAAGTGAGCGAACTGGGGCCGAGTTGGCGGACGCCCAGCGGCGGCGGGAGGAGGCGGAGGCGCGGTGCGCGCTGCTGGAGCGGCAGATGGAGCTGGTGGAACGCCAGAGCGCGGCGGCCCCCGGGCACCCGCTGCCGCCCGCGCGGGGCTACGCCGCCGGCGCCGTGGACTACATCGGCAAGCCCTTCGACCCGTGGGCCCCGCGGGCCAAGGTCCCGGTCTTCACCGACCTCTTCCTGGAGCGCCGCCGCAGCCGCCAACCGGGCGGTGCGTAGCGGCCGTCGAACCCGCCGCGCGGCCGGCTCGCGACCGCTCGCGGCCGGCTTCACGCCCGGCGTGCGCCGGGCGCGTCCGAGGTCGCTCCGGCGGGCTCTGGCGGTTCCACACCCGACCGCGCTGGCGAGAACCCGCCAACGCCCGGGGGCGGTGCGCTCTTCGCCCGAAAGCCTCACATATCCCCCGGGGGAACGGCCCTGCGGCGTCACACAGGCGATGCGTTTCGCGACGCACAGCGACGGGCCACCGGCCCCTCTTGACGAGCCCTGTCGGTCTCGAAGATCGTAGATCAGCCTTCTCAGCCTCATGCGCATGGCGAGCCTATGGCCCCTTTTGCAGAGGGGCCACATTCCCGCCTGCGCTTCCCGCTTTTCCTCCCGAGGACTCAGGAGGGGCACAGCACGACCACCCGGGCTGAGCAGCCGACTTTCGGCACCTGTGAGGGGGAAACCGTGGTAAGTCCCGAGCTGTGTCAGGCCACTTCGTGCAGAAGTGGGCGCGATGCGGGCGCGAACGGGAGACCTGGCAGGGCCGGTGCCGGCTGGTTCTTATGTCTGATGTGCCGGGACCGCCTGGTGAGCGACCTGCTCAATCTGCCCGCCCTGTATTCCGACTGCGATCGGGGAACGGGTCCGGAAGTCGTCCGCGTCATTCGGCGGATTCCCCGGAAGAGCGCGACCGTCGACTCGATCAGCCCGGCCGCCGCCGAGATACGCGCGGCCATTCGCACGGTGTTGGCTTCCTGGTCGGGACTGGTCGTCCAGGAACGCGGCGTCTCCCGCCCGGCGCGCGACATTCCCGCTCTCTCCCGCTTTCTCTGCCGCCATATCGACTGGCTGACCCGGCATCCCGCCGCCGGCGATCTCATGGACGAGATCCGGGAACTCACCCGACGCGCCCACCACGTCGCCTATCCCGACAGGTCCCGGCGCGTTCCCCTCGGCTACTGCCCGGTTCCCGAATGCGAGGGCGAGTTGGTGGCGCGAATGCGGTCCCGTGACGACGCCCTTCCCTCGGATATCGCCTGCTCGATCTCCCCCCACCACTCGTGGCCGGCCACGAGTTGGACCAGGCTCGCCCGTCAGGTTCGAAGAAGCCAAGGAGAGAGCGCGTGAAACCGCGAACGACGACGGCCGGACTGACCGCTGACGACATCGCCGCGCTGTGGCACGTTCCCAAGGGAACGGTCTACCGCTACGCCCACACTTACCGCTGGCGGCGTTACACCCACACCGGCCGGGCCTACTACCATCCGGACGATGTCACGGCCACCTTCGACCAGTTGACCGGCCAGGATCAGGACCAGTAGAAAGCCGCCGGCGGCCGGCGGGGGATTTCTTTCTCCGCACCGCCGCCCTTCCGAAGGCACGCCCACGCGTCGGCGGACCCAACCGGCCACCATGCGCTCGCGAATGGTGGCTCTTGTCGTCCTTGTCCGGCCTGTGGGAATCCCGCTCCGGCCGGCCCGCCGAACGCGCCCGGGCCCCAACTCGGCGCGGGGTGCCGGAAACTGATGATCCAAAGCCGCAGACCTTGACAGTCCTGCGACGAAGAACCTATACATATAATCGTTGCCCTCATCCTGCCCTCGCTCCTCGCGGGGGCGCGATCCGGCCCCGCGTCGCCCAGACCCGGGCGACGTTCCCCGTCACGGCCCCGGCCGCCGCCTTTCCCGGCCGCGCCGCGCCGACCGGCCCCGCCGGTTCCTCACCGTCCGTCGCACACGCCGCCGGCCGACACCCGTCGCCGGCGGCGTTTCGCATGTCGCTGACCTGCGCGAACACTCATCGGCCCGGTCGGGGCCCACCGGCGCGCGCCGAGCCGTAGCCCCCGTCGCCGCCCGCCCGTTCGCCCCCGACCGCCTCGACCGTCCCGAAACCATCTCGACCCGGTCGTGCCCCCACACCCATCGGGGCGCCGACCGACAAGCACCGAGAGACCTGCGAGAAAAAACTTCACGCGGAGAAGGCAGATTCCAAGGAAACTCTACAGAAAGTAGATTCTCGATATGCCAAGGCTCTGCAAGCCGTCGGTGAGTGTGCCGGAACACGTCATCACCATGGAAGAGACGCTGGCTTTCGCCGAGGAGGCCCACGCGGGGAAGCCACAGCTTCCGTTGGCCCTGCGGCTCATCAGGAACACGGGGGTGCGGAAGCGCCACATCGTGCAGCCCATCGAAAAGACGCTCCAGCACCCGGGTTTCGAGGAACGCAACCGCGTCTACGAGGTCGAGTCGAGGAAGCGGTGCCCCGAGGTCGTCGAACAGGCCCTGGCGAACGCCGCGTTAACGGCACGGGACATCGACGCGATCGTCTACGTGTCCTGCACGGGATTCACGATGCCTTCGCTGACCGCCTGGCTGATCAACGCCATGGGATTCCGGTCCGACACCCGTCAGATACCCATCGCCCAGTTGGGCTGCGCCGCCGGCGGCTCCGCGATCAACCGGGCCCACGACTTTCTGACCGCCTATCCCGAGGGCAATGTCCTCATCGTCTCCTGCGAGTTGTGTTCGCTGTGCTACCAGCCCACGGACGACGACATCGGCTCCCTGCTGTCCGACGGCCTTTTCGGTGACGCCGTCGCCGCCGCCGTGGTGCGCGGCAGGGGCGGCACGGGCATCTCCCTGGAGCGGAACGCCTCGTATCTCATTCCGCACACCGAGGACTGGATCTCCTACGCCGTGCGCGACACCGGATTCCACTTCCAACTGGACCGCAGGGTCCCGGGAACAATGGAGCCGCTCGCCCCCGTGCTGCGCGAACTCGCCGCCGACCACGGCTGGGACATCAAGAACCTCGACTTCTACATCATCCACGCCGGCGGTCCGCGCATTCTGGACGACCTCAGCAGGTTCCTCGACGTCGACCGCAAGATGTTCCGACACAGCTGGGCGACCCTCACCGAATACGGGAACATCGCCAGCGCCGTCGTGCTCGACGCCCTCCGCCGACTGTTCGAGGAGGACACGCCGATGCCGGACGCCACCGGCGTGATCGCGGGATTCGGCCCCGGCATCACCGCCGAGATGGCGGTGGGCCGTTGGGGAATCGACCTGCCGGGCGCCCCGGACACGGCCTAGAACGCGGCACACCCGGGCGCTCGACGCCAGGGCCGACAGGACGCCCGCCGCCTCACGCGACATCCCACACCGACGACAGGAAACGCATTCGCATGACCGGTCTCATAGTCCCGCCCGGTGAGGGGCGAAAGCTGATCACCCCCATGCAGGAGGTGACGTTCAAGGTCACCGCAGCCGACGGCTCCTCGATATCCGTCTTCGAGGTCGTGGTCCCCCCGGGATTCGATGTCGGCGCGCATTCGCATCTCCATTCCCAGGAACTCTTCTACGTTCTCGAAGGGGAGTTGGAACTCTTCGCCTTCGAGCCGCTGAAGCGCACCGAGGACTCCTGGTACGACTGGGAGTCCCCCGAGGGCCAGCGCGTGGTGCGGGCGACGGTGGGCGCCTGCATGTTCGTCCCGCCGGGGACCCCGCACGCGTTCCGCAACCCCACCGACAAGCCGGCGCGGATGCTCTTCCAGAGCGCGCCCTCGCCCGACCACGAGAAGTACTTCGAGGAGATCTGCCAGATCTTCGACGCGGGCGGCTCCCCCAGCAGGGACGCCGTGCAGGACCTTCGCGATCGCTACGACGTCACCCAGATCACGCCGCTGCGCTTCGAGCCGCCGGCCACGTCGAGCGACGCCCCGCCCGCCGACCGGGCGACGGCCGGAACGACGACCGGAACGGAGCGTGTCGCGCGGTGACCACCATGTTCTCCTCGGACCCGGGCAACCCGCCGGAGCCCATCGACCTGGTCCACGCCAGCCTGGGCGAGGCCGAACTGGCCGCCGTCGCCGAGGTGTTCGCCTCCGGCTGGCCGGCCGGCCAGGGCCCGCGCGGCAAGGCGCTGGAAGCCCAACTGGCGGAACGTTACGGCGTCGGGGGCGCCGTCGCGACCAGCAACTGCGGCGCCGCCCTCCACCTCGCCCTGCTGGCGCTCGGCGTCGGCCCGGGCGACGAGGTGATCGTCGCCGACTACACCTTCCCCGCGCCGGCGCACGCCGTGGCCTATGTCGGCGGCACGCCGGTCTTCGCCGACGTGCGGCCCGACACCGGCACCGTCGACCCGCGTTCGGTCGCCGACCTGGTCACCCCGCGCACGGTCGGCCTGATCGTCGTCGACACCGTGGGACTCCCCGCCGACTACGACGAGTTGAACGAGATCGCCGCCCGCCACGGCCTCTTCGTCGTCGAGGACGCGGCCTGCGCCGTCGGCGCCACCTACCGGGGCCGCCCGGCCGGCGCCCTCGCCCCCGTGGCCTGCCTCTCCTTCCACGGCCGCAAGGGCGCCAGCAGCGGCGAGGGCGGCGCGCTGCTGACCGCCGACCCGAAGCTGGCGGCCGACGCCCGGGTGCGGTCCTCGTTCGGCATCGGCAGCATCTTCGACCAGGCGCAGGTCGTCGGCCTGCCGATCCCGGTCTTCACCGAGATCGGCTACAACTACAAGCTCTCCGACATCGCCGCCGCCATCCTCCAGGTGCAACTCGGCCGGATCGACGAGCTGTTGGAGCGCCGCACAGCCGTCGCCGCGCGCTACGGCGAACTGCTCGCCGACGAGGAGCTGGTCACGCTGCCGCATGTGCCCGAGGACCGCACCCACGCCTGGCAGTCGTACATGGTGACGCTCGACCCGCGCGTGGACCGCGCGGCGGTCGCGGCGGAGCTGCGCGGCCAGGGCATCGGCTGCGGCCACGGCACCTGGGCCTCCCACCTCCAGCCGGTCTACGGAACCGACCAGAAGTGCCCGGTCTCCGCCGACCTGTTCGAGCGGAACCTCGCCATCCCCATGCACGCCGAGCTGACCGGGGAGCAGGTCGAGCGGGTCGTGACCGCCCTGCGGAGGGCGCTGGCCAACCACACGAGGGACAACGCATGAGCGATCTCGACGACAAGCCCGACAGCCAGAACAGCCCCGACGGCCAGCCGAGCACGGGGGACGGGCCGACGGCCGGCGCGGGGAAGCCGACGCCCGACGGCATCATGCGGCTGATCAACGGCTACTGGGCCACCGGCATCCTGGGCGCCGCCGCAACCCACGGCCTCTTCACCCACCTCGACGCCGGTGCCACCACCGCCGACGAACTGGCCGCCCGCGCCGGGATCTCCGAGCGCGGCGCCCAGACCCTCCTCGACGGGCTGGTCAGCCTGGGCCTGGTGGTGCTGGGCGAGGGCGGCTACCGCAACTCCCCCGAGGCGGCGACGTTCCTGGTCAGGGGCCGGCCGGCCGACCTCAGCAGCTTCGCCCGGCTGAAGCTGGCCCACATGGGCGCCATGGTGGACCTGCCCGAGGTGGTCCGCGTCGGCGGCCCGGTGGCGGACGCGGCCACCGAGGTGGCGGACAACCCGCACTGGGCCGAGGTCGTTCCGGCCATCGCCGCGCAGTCGGTGCCGGTCGCCGAGATCGCCGCCGAGAAGCTGGGGCTCGCCGGCGCCGGCCCGATCTCGATCCTCGACGTGGGCGGCGGCTCCGGCATCTACTCGGCGATCTGGCTGGGCCTCAACCCCGAGGCGCGCGCGACCCAGTTGGACTGGGCGCCGATCAACGAGATCGCCCGCCGGCTGGTGGCCGAGCGCGGCGTCGCCGACCGTTTCGACTGCGTGGACGGCGACCTGCACACCACCGACTTCGGCGAGGCCGCGCACGATGTCGCCGTGTTCTCCCACATCGCCCACCAGGAGGGCCCCGAGGAGAACATCGCGATCCTCGCCCGGCTCCGCGCCGCGCTGCGGCCCGGCGGCACGCTGGTGATCTGCGACTACGTCGTGGACGACGACCGGGGCGGCCCGCCGTTCCCGTTGATCTTCGCCTCGGAGATGCTGCTCAAGAGCAAGCGGGGCGGTACCTGGCGGCGCGCCGACTACCACGCCTGGCTGCTCAAGGCCGGCTTTACGGACATCACGTTCCAGCCGACCCCCTCGCCCGCCACCCTGGTCTTCGCCCGGTAGCGGGGCCCGTTCACCCGCATCCGCCACGCGGGCCGCCGCCACGCGGACCATCCACGCCCGGAGCGACACCTGGAGGACGCATGTCCCACCACGCCGAAAGAACCGCCGACACCACGGCGTTGGCGCGCATCTACGCCGATATCGAGAAATCCGCCGGGCTGTTGGACGTGCCCTGCGAACGCGCGAGGGTCTGGCCGATCCTCACCGCCTACGAGGACAAACTCGCGCGTTCCGTGATCGCGTTCCGGGTGGCCACCGGGGCGCGCAACGCGGGGGACCTGGACTGCCGGTTCACGATGTTTCCCGCGAGTACCGATCCCTACGCGATCGCCCTGGCGAACGACCTGACCGCCAAGACCGACCACCCGGTGGGCAGCCTCCTCGGTGAGATCCACCGGAACTTTCCGATCGACACCTCCGGAATCGACTTCGGGGTGGTCGGCGGTTTCAAGAAGACCTGGTCGTTCTTTCCCGCCGACGACCTCCAGGACCTCGCCCCGCTCGCCGAGCTGCCCTCGGCGCCGCCGGCGCTCGGCGAGAACATGGACTTCTTCACCCGCCATGGCCTCCACGACCGGGTCAGCCTGGTCGGGATCGACTACCGGCACCGCACGGTGAACACCTACTTCGGCAACGCGCCCGCCGAGTGCTTCCAGTCGGAGGGGATGCGGACGCTGCTGCGGGAGATCGGGCTCCCGGAGCCGAGCGAACGGCTGCTGCGGCTCGGCCGGGAGGCGTTCGGCATCTACACCACGGTCGGCTGGGATTCCCGGAGAATCGAACGTATCTGCTTTGCGGTGATGACGCCCGACCCGTTCACACTTCCGGTCGCCATAGAGCCGAAGATCGAGCATTTCCTGCACCACTATCCGCACGACGGCGACGACCGCAGGTCCGTCTACGCCATCACCTCGGCGCCCGACGGGGAGTACCACAAAGTCCAGGCGTACTATCAGTGGCGGGCTCAGATGCTGAACGTCATGTTGTTGTCGGACTCCGAAGAAGGCGGCGCATAGCCATTCAACTGTCGGAAGAAGTCTGGGAACTGCCGTTGTTGGTGTTCGACTCCGGCCGGCGCGGCGCCGCCCGGATCACGGGAGGCGGGTGACCCTCGATGGTCAGTCGGGAAGCGCAGCTGGTGGAGCTGGTCGACACGGACGGGGTGGCCACCGGGTCCACCACGGTCGCCGAGGCGCACACCGCGCCCGGGCGGCTGCACCGGGCGTTCTCGGTGCTGCTGCTGGACGAGGAGGGGCGCGTGCTGGTGCAGCGGCGGGCGGCGGTCAAGACGCGGTTCGCGCTGCGCTGGGCCAACGCCTGCTGCGGCCATCCGGCGCCCGGGGACACGCTGGTCGAGGACGCCGCGCGCCGGCTGGTCGAGGAGATCGGGGTGCGCGAAGCGGCCCTGCACCGGGCCGGCGTGTACGTGTACCGGGCGGAGGACCCGGCGACCGGCCGGGTGGAGCACGAGTACGACCATGTGCTGGTCGGCCGGGTGCCGGTGGGCACGGAGCTGACCCCGGACCCGGAGGAGGTCGCCGACGTCCGCTGGGTCGGGCCCGAGCGGCTGCGCCGGGAGCTGGCCGACGAGCCGGACCGCTACGCGCCCTGGTTCGGCGGCGTGCTGCGGGTGGCCACCGAGGCGGCCGGCCGGCTGCCGGCGGCCGCCGCGCTCGCCACGGACTGACGCGCCACGGACTGAGCGGACTCTGAACGGACCGGGCCGGCTGAACGGCCGGCGGTGCGCGGCCCGTTCGGAGAAGTAGCGCGGCCCAGGACCGGGGTGCCGGTCCTGGGCCGCGTGGCCCGGCCACCGCCCGCGGGGGGTCGGGCGGCGGCCTGACCACCGCCCGCGGGGGGTCGGGCGGCGGCCGGCCGTTCCGAGATGGTCGAAAGAGGCGCCGGAAGGCGCACGGAACCCGTCAGAAGGAGTGGGGTCCGAAGCGGCCCCAGGCCACAAAGCCGGCGACGGCGATCAGGATCACGTTCACCACGATCGACTGGGTCTCCTTGCGCCGGCCGTGGACCACGATCGCGCCGATCATCAGCAGCACGACGCCGACGGCGGCCAACGGCACCAGCACCGGGGCGATGTCGAGCGCGGCCGGCAGGATCAGCCCGATGCCGGCCAGCACCTCGACGGCGCCGATGCCCTTGACCGCGTTCTCGCTGAAGTCCTCCACGAAGCCGAAGCCGGACGCCGCCAGCTTCTCCTTCGGCTGGACCAGCTTCATGGCCCCGCCGGCCAGGAAGGCCACGGCCAGCACGCTCGCGACGATCCACAGGGCGACGTTCATGACGGTTCTCCTCAGCTCGGGACGGTGAGCGGCTTCGGTCACGAAGCCGACGCGGTGACCGGCGTCCGGCTCCGGCCAGGGCGAGGGGAACCGAACGGTCACAGGTACTGACGAAGCGGCCCCCCGTAATGTGAGGTGGGGTGCGCGGCAACGGCGGGCCGCCGCCCGGCGGTGCGCCGAACCGGCCGCGCGCACAAGGGAGTTGGGACCAGATGAGCACCACTCACGGCGAGCCGGCGAATGCCCTGCGCGAGGCTGACCTACGCGAGGCTGACCTGGACGAGGCCGACCTGCGCGACGTGCTGCGCGAGCGGCGGCAGTTGATCAACGTCGCCTACCGGCTGCTCGGTTCGCTCGCCGACGCCGAGGACGTCGTGCAGGAGACCTACGCCCGCTGGTACGCCATGTCCCCCGAGCGGCGGGCGGCCATCGCCTCCCCCGGCGCCTGGCTGACCCGGGTCGCGAGCCGGGTCTGCCTCGACCTGCTCGGCTCGGCCCGCGCGCGGCGGGAGCGCTATGTGGGCGAGTGGATTCCGGAGCCGCTGCCGGACCGCACGGAGTGGCTGGACGGGCGGTCGGGCGGCGCGGCCGTCGACCCGGCGGAACGGGTCACCCTCGACGAGTCGGTCAACATGGCGTTCCTCGTCGTGCTGGAGTCGATGACGCCGGCGGAGCGGGTCGCGTTCATCCTGCACGACGTCTTCCACTACCCGTTCGCCGAGGTCGCCGAGATCGTCGGCCGCTCCCCGGCCGCCTGCCGCCAGTTGGCGTCCTCGGCCCGCCGCCGCATCCGCGCCCGCCGGGCGCCCGGCGCCCCGTCGGCGGCCCAACGCACCGATGTGGTGCGGCACTTCAAGCAGGCGTGGGAGGCCAAGGACATCGGGGCGCTGATCGGGCTGCTCGACCCCGAGGTCACCACCATCGCCGACGGCGGCGGCATCGCCAGCGCCGAGCCCCGCCCGGTCGAGGGACACCAGCGGGTCGCCGGCGTCTTCGTCGACATCGCGGAGCGCGCGCCCGACCTGACCATCCTGCTGCGCACGGTCAACGGCCAGCCGGGGCTGGTCGCCCTCCAGGGCGACGAGGTCGTGGTGGTGCTGGCCATCGAGGTGGTCGGCGAACGGATCACCCACATCTGGGCCATGCGCAACCCGGAGAAGCTCAGGCTCTGGACGGACTGACCGTCCCCCGCCCCACTTCCGACACCCGGGGACCGCCGGCGACGCCCCACCCCCGGGAGGCCGCCCCTGCCCGCGGATTGGCGGCCCCACGCGCCCGCACGCCCGCACCCCCGCACGCCCGCACCGTCCCGCAGGTCCACCGCACACCGACAGGGAGACAGCAACGATGAAGGGCTTGTCCATCCACAAGGCGATACGGAAGCGCGGTCTTCATCTCGGCCTCGTGCCGGAGAGGGCCGCCGCCAGAAACAGCGCGACGCTGCTCACCCTCGACCACGACCTGCACGTCCTGCCGGAGGCCGGGCGCCGGCTGACCGTCGCCGAACTCGCCGACCACGTCGACGACCTGGCGGGCCGTCTCTGGGCGGCCGGGGTGCGCCCCGGGGCGCATGTGGCGATCCACAAGAGCGCCAACTTCGACGTCTGGATTCTCGCCACGGCGACCTCACGGGTCGGCGCGATCCCGGTGATGCTCTCGCCGCACCTGGACCCCGCGACCGTCGGCGCCCTGCTCGGCCGGCTGGAGCGGGCGACGCTGCTGACCGACGTCGCCAAGCTCGACGGGATGAGCGAGGTGCCGCTGGCCGAGCTGACCGAGCGGGTGCTGATCATCTCCGGCGAGCGCCCCGGTGCCGTCTCGCTCGCCGAACTGGCCGGCGCCGACCGGGTGCGGCCGCGGCTGCGGCCGATGGACGAGGCCGCGATGATCACCCACACCTCGGGCACCACGGGCCTGCCGAAGCTGGTGGTGCACACCCCGCGCACCATGGGCACGCGGCTCACCCCGCAGTGGCACCTGCTGTCGATGACCAGGATGCGGGAGACGGTGGCGATCCACATCTCCTTCGTCCACTCGCGGATGTTCGCGGCGATGTCGCTGGCGCTGCTCAAGGAGATCCCCGTCCTGCTGATGAACGAGTCCGATCCGGAGCAGGTCGCCTCGCTCTTCCTGAGGCACCGGCCGGGGTTCGTCGAGGCGCTGCCCAACTCGCTGATGGAGTGGGAGCCCCTGACGGACGACCCGCGCCGGCCGTTCTCCTCGGTGAAGTGCTTCAGCAGCACGTTCGACGCGATGCACCCGCGCACGATGAGCCGGCTGCTGCACGCGTCGGACCGGAAGGCGCCGATCTTCTTCCAGATCTACGGGCAGAGCGAGGTCGGCCCGGCCGTCGGCCGCCCCTACTTCAAGCAGACCGCGCACGAGGCGGACGGCCGCTGCGTGGGCTTCCCCTGGCCGGGGTCGGCGAAGGTGCGGCTGGTGAGCCGGAACGGCGCGCCGGTCTCGGAGACCAACCCGGGCTATATCGAGGTCGGTTGGGACGGGCTGGCGAAGACCTACCACGGCGAGCAGGAGCGCTACGACGAGAACCGGAACGGCGCCTGGTGGCGCACCGGCGACGTCGGCTACCGCACGAAGCTCGGCTGTCTGCACATGCTCGACCGCGAGGTGGACATGATCCCCGGGGTGCGCAGCATCCTGGAGGTCGAGGACCTGGTGCTGGGCAAGCTGGACGAGCTGAGCGAGCTGGTCGTGGTGCCGGGCCCGAAGTCGGAGCCGGTGCCCGTGGTCTGCGTGGCCAACGACCGGCCGCTGGACCGCGAGCGGTGGCGCGCGGCGGTGGTCGACTTCCCGCAGCTGGCCGAGCCGGTGCAGATCCCGCAGGCCGAACTGCCCAGGACCGCCACGTTGAAGGTGAAGCGGATCGAGCTGTCCCGCCGGCTCCAGGAACAGCGGGGCTGAGGCGCGGCCATGGCAACAACCAACGCGACAAGCCACTCGAAAGGGACCGAGGCAATGACACCTGAGGCCACGCTGGCGCGCTTCCGCGAGTACATGGTGGGACCGGCGCGATTCATGACCCTGCTGTCCTGTTTTGAGCTGGGCATCGTCGACGCCATCCAGAAGAAGCCGGGCCAGACCGCCGCCGAACTCGGCGAGGCCGTGGGCGTCAAGCCGGACGCGGTGGAGCAACTGCTGTTCCTGCTGGTCAAGGAGCGGATGGTCGCCTGCGACGAGCGGACGGGCGGCTACTCGCTGGACGCGCTGGCCGACGTCCCCGAACGCGACCTGCGGCGCGCGTTGACCTATATGAACATGATCAAGGTGGTGGCGCTGCGGCAGCTGTTCTATCTGACGGAGAGCGCGCGCACCGGCACGCTGGTCGGGCTGAAGGAGCTGTACGGGGCGGAGGGGACGCTCTACGGCGCGGTGGCGGAGCACCGCGATCTGCGGGAGTCCTGGGCCACGTTGATGGACACGGTCACCGCGCGGATCGACCCGTGGTTCTTCGAGAACGTGGACATCCCCGCCGGCTCCCGGGTCCTCGACCTGGCGGGCAACACCGGTCTCGGGGCGATCCACACCTATCAGATGAAGGAGTCGCCCGGGCTGAAGGTGACCACCTTCGACCTGCCCGAGAAGGAGGAGGAGGCCCTGGCCAACTTCCGGGCCCACGGGGTGGCGGACCACTGCTCGTTCATCGGCGGCGACGTCTTCGACGGGACACCGTCCGGCTTCGACGTCGTGTTGATCAAGCACTTCCTGGACATGTTCGACCGGGACGACGTCTTCCGCATCCTGAGGAACGTCCACGGGACGCTGGAGGTCGGCGGGCAGCTCCATGTGATGGTGCCGGTGTATCCGGAGGACATCCACGACACGGACAACTACAACGTGGACTTCTTCCCGGCGTTCTTCATCGGCGCCACGATGGGCCAGGGCGGGCCGCAGAAGCTGTCCGTCTACCGGCGGTGGCTGGAGGAGTGCGGCTTCACCGTCACCCAGGCGATCAGCAAGGACCCGGCGGAGATCCCCAACGACGTGATCCCGATCCCGGCGCTGCTGAGCGCGACCAAGGAGAGGTGACCCACCGGCCGACCTGACCCACCCGCCTCCGCGCCCCACCCCCGCCCCCGGCGGGGCCCCGACCCCGACGGGTCAGGGCCCCGCCGGGGCTTTTCGTCGTTGGGGGGGCGTCCCGGGGGGCGCGCGGGACGGACCCTAGGCGGCGGCCCCGGTTCCGAGGTCGAAGGGGACGCCGGTGAGCCGTTCGCTCGCCGCCCACAGTCGCGCGCCCTCCTCGGGGTCGTCGGCGCCCCTGGGGAGCCTGGCGGGCTTGGGGGTGCCGGAGGTCTGGTCCCGTCCGGCGGGGCCGATGAACCGGCCCGTCCGGGCGTGCAGGCTGGTCGCCGCGTAGAGGGAGGGCCAGGCGGCGCCCTCGGCCGAGCCCATGAGCAGGCGTGCGGCGACCGGGGTGACCAGGCGGCTCAGGATGCCGGTGCCGTGCTGCTGGAGGCCGGTCATCGCCGACCCCGGGTGGACGACGAGCGCCTCGACGGGGCTGCCGGCGGTGCGGCGCGAGCAGTTCGCCGCCGTCATCGCGGGTTCCCTCGCCCGACGCCGGGTCCTGTGTGACCTGCTGAGCGCGCAGGCGGGCGTGCTGGAGCACAACGTCTCCCCGCAGGTGGCCGCCCGCCACAAGCGCGCGGCCGTGGCCAACGTCGCCGACATCGCGGCGCTGGCCCACCGGTCCCTTCCCGAACTGGGCGACAGCGCACCCCGGTTGACCGCCGCCATGATCATGCCGTCGGCGCCGTGTGGACGCACGCGCGGCCCTCCCCCGCGATGCTCGCCGCCTACGAGGCCGACCCCTCGCTCACCGCGTTCCGGCTGGACTTCGTGACCGCCCTCCAGGAGATGCTGGCCACGCTCACCGCAGGCACCCTCGCCCGCGCCTCCGCCTGAGCGCGGCTCCGCCGTTATCGCCTCGGCGCGTCCACGCGGTGGAAGGGGTCGATACCAGCCGGGCCAGGGGCCGGGGCCGGTGGTCAGTGCGGGATGCCCTCGATGATGTCGCGGGCGCCCTGGCGCAGCAGCTCGGCCGCGACCCGGGCGCCGAGCGCGGCGGGGTCGTTTCTCTCCTCGCCCCGGCGGTGGGCGTGGACGAAGCGGGAGCCGTCGCGGTCGAAGACCATGCCACGGAGGGAGAGTTGGCCGTCGGGCTCGGTGACGCGGCAGCTGGCGATGGGGGAGTTGCGGTGCCCGCGCAGCGCGTGGAGCATGACGCGCTCGGCGGTGACCTCGCGCATGGTCTGCTCGTCGTTCAGCCGCGCCCAGCAGCGTGGCCACCCGGTGGTCGTCGCGTCGGCACTCCAGGCCGAGGACGCCGGCGCCGACGGTTGCGCCGGCCGGCGGGTCGGGAAGCCCGCCGCAGCGGTGGGCACGGGGCAAATCTCGCCGGTCATGGGGTGAGGGCCTCGAACTCGGCGTCGAGGTCCACTGCGGTGCAGCGTTTGAGTTCCACGACAAGCTGGGACGCCAAGAACCATTCGGTGGCGCGGTGGCCGTAGGGCAGGTACTCGTCCACATGGGCGTTGAGGCGGGCGTTCGGCCCGGGGGTGAAGAGGGTGCCGAAGACGCCCCAGACCTTGGGGCGGCGGGAGCGGACGCCGACCGGGTGGGTCAGGTGCGGGCAGTACTCGACGGCCAGGGCGGCGCAGCGCAGGCAGACCGGGGGCTTGGTCACCTTCGTTCCCTCGTAGCGGTCCGAGCCGTCGTCGTTCATCAGGAAGAGCCAACCGTCGCGGTTGTGGCTCGCGCGCTCGCCGCACACCTGGCACAACCGCTCGGCCTGCGCCCGGCGTTGGCGCCCCGGGTGCATGGACGGAAAGTCCGGCCGCCCCTGGCCGGGCGTGTTCTGGATGCGGGCCCACAGCACGCCGAAGGCGTCCCGGTCGGCCGGGGTCTCGTCGAGGTACCAGATGCCGGCCAGGTCCGGCCGCATCGAGACCCGCTGCCCGTAGCGGCCTTCACCGCTCCAGTGCGCGGCGTACGGCACCGGGAGACGGCGCGGCCCCCAGGTGGTGAGGGTGTGGGGAACGGCGAGGTCGGACACGGCGAATCAACCTTCCGGGCGGGGGTTCACGGGGCTGGGTCGCGTGGTGTCGCGGTCGGCTTGGGCGATGCGCCGCACCAGCGCGACGGTGAAGGCGATGGGCCGGGAGAGATCTCGGACCGGCCCGGGGGAACGGTGGGGTGTCGCCCGCACCCATCGCGAGAGGCGGGACGCCCGGGGGCGGGCGACGGTCCGCCCGAGACATGGGCGGTGCTCCGGGACTGGGAACCGGAGAACGCCCCAGACGTCGGGCGGAGTTGGTGGGTGTGCGCCGTCAGGCGTCCGGGACCGCCGTCGCCTGGTCGGGGACGGCCGTCGTGGTCTCGGCGGCGTAGACCACGAAGGCCAGGCCGAAGAGGTTGAGGAGGACCAGGGCGAGGCCGGCGAAGCGGCCGTCGCCCGAGGGCAGCCGCCGAGGGCGGCGGCGGTGGGCACGTTCATCGGTCGCCCCCTCCCAGGTGCGCGCGGACCACGCTTCTCAGGCGTTCCGCCCTGTCGTGCAGGTCGGCCAGCGACGGCCGGGGAGCTGGGTCGCCGGCGTCGGGGGCCATGGCGCGGCCCTCGGCAGCCTGCCGCGCGGCTCGCGCACCAGGCGGTTGGGCGCGGATCGCGCCCAACCAACGGCCGACTGGCAGCGTCACCGGATCGGGGCCGACCGGCATCCACTCGTCTTGCACGGACAGGGTGTCCACGGTGAGCCTCCGGGGTGCGTGGGGGTGCTGACGTGAGAAGCGTCGCCGGCGGTACGGGGTTTGGGGATCTCCGGCGAGGGTTACCGCCTCGGCAATAGACTCACCGCTCCTTATAGGTGACGATCTGTAGCGTTGCGGAGGTGTGGCGCCCATGACCACACACCACCCCATGTTCGACTCGGCTTTACTGGACCGCCCCGACCTGCAACGCGCCCTCGCTGAGCACGACTTCGCCGCCACCTTCGCGTTGATCCGCAAGTACGGCGGCCTGAGCCAGAACCGCATCGCCGCTGCCTGCCAACTCACTCCTGGCAAAGTCAGCACGATCATCAAGGGCACCCACCAGGTGACCTCTTACGACGTGATCGCGCGCATCGCCGACGGACTGCGCATCCCTGGCCACATGCTCGGCCTCGCCCAGAGAACCTGGGAGCCCCGGAACGCGCAGCCCCCGCCCACGATGGCCGCGCAACCAGCCACAGACGGCTGGTCCCCGGCAGCCACGCGCGAATTCGCGGCCCGCCAAACGAGGAACGATCTGCTCATGGACCGCCGCACTGCCACCCGCTCTCTCGTCGGCATCGCGATGGGTGCCAGCCTGCTGGACGATGTCGAGGAATGGCTGACGCCGTCACCCAAGGGCGACGGCCGCCGTATCGGGCGACTCGGCGTCCGCGAGGTCGAGCAACTGGAAGAGACGGCACGCGTGATGCGCCAATGGGATCGCCGCCACGGCGGCGGCCTGCGCCGCCGAGCCGTCCTCGGGCAACTCGCCGAAGTCGCCGACGCGGCAGCGGAGCACCAGGCCGAGAGCATCTCGCGACGGCTCTACCGGGTGATGGCCGATCTGGCGGGGACGGCGGCCAGCATGGCCTGGGACAACGGCCAACAACGGGACGCGCAGACGTACTACCGTCTCGCCCTGCGGTCCGCGCACGCCGGAGACGACCGCGCGCTGGGCGCCAACCTGCTCGCTGGGATGGCGCGGCAGATGCTCCACGACCACGACCGTCCCCAGGACGCGCTCGAACTGGTGCGGATGGCGCAGCACGGCGCCCGTGGTGTCGCGACACCACGTGTCACGGCGATGCTGTACAGCCGCGAGGCGTGGTGCTATGCCTCGGCCGGGCGCGTGGGGGCATTTCGCCGGGCGATCGATCAGACGTCGGAGGCGCTGGCCGAGGCCGGCCCGACCGCCGAGGAACCCTACTGGATCAGGTACTTCGGGCCGTCCGAGGTGGCCGGCGTCGCCGGGAACCGTCTGCTGGGCTTGGCCCGCCGAGAACCTGCTCGCTTCGCTGAGGAGGCGAGCACCGCGATCCGGACCGCCGTGGAACTGCGGGGGCCGGAGGGAGTGAAGAGCCGGGCACTCGATCTGGCGGGACTGGCCGAGTGCTCGTGGCTGCTCGGCGACACCCGCATCGCGCTGGAGCGGACGTGCCAGGCGGCGGATGCGGCGGAAGAGACCCAAGCATCCCAGGTGCGGGCGAAGTTGATGCGGCTCTACCCCTACACCGCGCGGTACTCCACCCCGGAGGCGCGCGAGGCGCGGGACCGTCTCAGGGCGCTACCGTCGGATTGACCACTTCACCTCCCAGGGAGGGCACGATCATGACGACGATCGCCGTGACCGGGCACATGGACCTGACCGATGAGACGGTCGTGCTGGTGCGCGCCGCGCTCCGCGAGCTGCTGGGCCGGTACGACGCCGTCGATCTGGTCGGGGTCTCGTGTATCGCCGCCGGCGCCGACTCGCTGTTCGCCGAGGCCGTGCTGGACGCGGGTGGCCGGCTGGTCGTCGTGGTCCCGGGGCGGGACTACCGCGAGCGCAAGGTGAAGGCCAACGAGGCAGAGCAGTACGACCGCCTGCGCGAAGCGGCAAGCGAAGTGTTCACGGTGCCGATGGACCGCGCGGGCCGGGAAGCCTACGAGGCAGCAGGCAAGGAAATGCTGCGCCGAGCCGACCGGTTGGTCGCCGTCTGGGACGGGCACCCGCCCAACGGCAAGGGGGGCACCGCCGACACCGTCGATCAGGCGCGCGCGGCGGGAATCCCCGTGGACATCATCTGGCCTGACGGAGCGGCACGACGGTGATACGACGAACCACAGGTCACCCCCGCCGCAGCGCACGGCGGCGGGCCGTTCGCCGCCTCACAGCCCCGTCAGGGGGGTGAAGCGGACAGGGAGGGCGGTCAGGGCGCGGTGGAAGGGGCCGGGGCGCCAGATCAGGTCGGTGGGGGAGCAGGTCAGTTCCATGTCGGTGAGGTGGCTGGTCAGCCGCTCGATCGCGGTGATCGCGATCAGCAGGGCCGGTTGGCGGGCCGGGCAGCCGTGTGGGCCGGCCGCCCAGGCCAGGTGCGCGTTCTCGCCGGAACGCGGCAGGTCGTGGCCGACCTCGGGCCGTGACTGGAGGTTGGCGGCGGCGTAGGAGACCAGCACCAGTTGCCCGGCGCGCAGCCGGCGGCCGTGGAAGTCGGTGTCGTAACGAGGGTAGTGCGCCGAGAAGTTGGCCATCGGCGGGTCCTGCCACAGCACCTCGTTGATCGCCTCGTGGGCGGTCATCGCGCCACCGTAGAGCGAGCCGGCGTAGCGCGGGTCGGTCAGCATGTGCAGCAGCGCGTTGCCGATGAGGTTGGTGCTGGGCTCGTGCCCGGCGCTCATGGTGAGGGTGATCTGCCGGATGACCTCGTCGTTCTCCAGGCCGGCCGGGTGGGCCAGGAACCAGGAGATCAGGTCGCGCCGGGGCCGGGCGCGGCGGTCGGCGACCAGTCGGGTCACGACGGCGACCAGGTCGGCGTAGGCGGCGGCCGCGTTGGCCGCCGAGTTGACCATCCCGGCGATGCCGTTGACGAGCCGTTCGCTGTCCTCCTCCGGCACGCCGAACCAGCTGTTGAAGACGTGTAGCGGCAGCTGGCGGGCGTACTGGGTCACCAGGTCGGCGGTGCCGGTCGCGGCGAAGTCGCGGATCAGCCGCTGGGCGGCCACGGCCACCTGCCGCTGGAGGACGTGCGGTTCGATCAGGCCCAGGCTGTCGGTGATGGCGGCCCGGTAGCGGGCGTGGGTCTCGCCGTCGCTGAAGAGCGCGGTGGGCCGGTAGGCGAGCATCGGCAGGATCGGCGAGTCCTGCGGCACGGTCGCCTGCCAGGCGCGCGGGTCCTTGGAGAAGGTGTGGGTGTCGCGCAGCAGGTCGAGCGCCGCCTGGTAGTCGATGACCAGCAGCGCCTCGACGCCGGGCGCCAACTCGACCGGGGCGAGCGGCCCGTGGACGCGCAGCCGCTCGTAGTGGGCGGCCGGGTCGGCGGCGAAGTCGGGGCCGTAGAGGGCGAGCGGCGTCGCTGTGGTCATGGCCGGTCCTCGGGAAGTCGGGTCAGCACGTGCTCGGCCAGCGCGATCAACGGCTCGACGCTGCTGTGTCGGCCGCGGGCGTCGCACTGCACCAGCGGGGTGCCGGGGTGCAGGTCGAGATGTTTGCGGAGCACCTCGTCGCCGTAGGCGGGGGCGTCCGGGAAGCGGTTGACGGCGACGGCGTAGGGCAGGCCCTGCTCCTCGACCATGTCCATCACGGGGAACGAGTCGCCGAGCCGCCGGGTGTCGGCGAGCACCAGCGCGCCCAGCGCGCCGCGCGCGATGTCCTCCCAGAGCGGGAAGAACCGCTCCTGCCCCGGGGTGCCGAAGAGGTAGAGCACCAGCTCGCCGGGAACGGTGAGGCGGCCGAAGTCGACCGCGACGGTGGTCGTCGACTTCTCCGGCACGCCAGCGAGGTCGTCGTGCCCGGTGCTGGAGGCCGTCATCGCCTCCTCGGTGTGCAGGGGAGGGATCTCGGAGAGGGTGCGGATCAGGGTGGTCTTGCCCACCCCGAACGGGCCGGTGACCACCAGCTTCATCAGGGTCTGTCCGCCGGCTGGCAGGTATCCCACCAGGTCAACGGAGGGTGCGGAGTCCAACGAGAAGCCTCTCCACGAGCGAACGGTCAATCTCTTGCGCCCGGGGCACCGGCCCCCGCGCGTGCAGGTGGCCGCGTTCGATCAGGTCGGCCGCCACCACGACGGTGGCGCTGACCGGCAGCCCCAGATGGGCGGCGCACTCGACCAGGCTCAGGGAACCGGGCTCCAACAGCGCGCACAGCCTTCGGTGTTCGGGCCCGACGTCGGCCCCGGGCTCCGGCGCCTCGACCAGGGTCAGGACGGACAGCCGGTCCAGGTCGGGGCGCGAGGTGGGCTGACGGCCGCCGGTGACCAGGTAGGCGGGGACCAGTCGGCGTCGTGGCGCACGGCTCATGGCCTGGCGGCGGCGTCCAGTGGGGCCTCGGCCGCGTCCGGTGTCCGCTGCGGCGCGTCCGACTGGCGGGCGGGCGCCGCCATCGCGCGGGCCAGGGCGGCGACCTGCACCTGCATCTGGTAGGCGACGTTGCCCAGTTGGGCGTCGGGCTCGGCCATGAGGGCCAGGGAGGTGTTCTGCCCGGCGGGCACCACGATGGCGTACCCCTCCTCCGACTCCACCACCGTCTGCTGGAGCCGGGGCGCGTCCCGCTCGGTGAACGCGGTGGTGAACGCCCGGGCCGCCGCGTGCAGCGTCGCCGTCATCGCGGCGACCCGCTCAGCCGACGCCCGGCTCAGCCCCGGCGAAGCGCCCTCGACCAGGCCGTCGCCGGTGGCGATCACGGCATGGCGCACGCCGGGGAGTTCCAGCAGCGGCGTCAGGACCCAGGCGAGCCCGTCCGCCGCTCGTGCTTCGGGAGTGTTCACGAGCCGTCATCTCCTTTGTGGTCAGGGCCGTCGGCCGCGCCGGGCGTCGCCGGGTCACCGGCGGCGCGCCGGCCGGACCTGGTGCCCTGTTGGAGCGCGCTCCAGCGGGCGTCGGCCTCCTCGGGGGTGCGTGCGGGTGGCGGTGCCGCGCCGGGCGCGGCCGCCGCCGGGGC
>NZ_RFFJ01000094.1 GCF_003696235.1 Streptomyces triticirhizae | reverse complement strand
CCGGGGCACGGGGCGCGCGGCCCCGTAGGGCGCGACGCCCACGTCCGCCGGGTGGTCGCGCAGCGCCAGCGCGGCCAGCGCCGCGACCGCCAGCGCGACCAGGGCGAGCGTCACCACCGGCGGCCGCCAGCCGAGGCGGTCGACGGAGGTCGCCAGCAGCGGCAGGAAGAGGAGCTGCCCGAGGTGGCTCGCCGCGCTCAGCCCGCCGGTCACCATCCCGCGCCGGGCGTGGAACCAGTTGGCGCTGACCGTCGCCGCGAAGGTCATGGTCAGGCTGCCGGTGCCAAGACCGATCAACACCCCCCAGTAAAGGGTGAGTTGCCAGGCGGCCGTCATCACGGAGGTGAGCAGCGCGCCGAAGCCGACCAGGCCGAGGGCGGCCAGCACCACCCGGCGCACCCCGAACCGGTCCATCGCTGCGGCGGCGAACGGCGCCGTCACGCCGTAGAGCACCATGTTGACGGCGGTGGCCAGCGCGATCCGCCCCCGGTCCCAGCCGAACTCCGCGTGCAGCGGCGTCACCAACAGCCCCGGCACCGTCGAGAACGCCCCGGCGGTGACGATGGCGACGCCCGCCACCGCCGCGATCCCCCACGCGCGGTGCGGGCGCCGAACCCTGGCGAGGGGAACGGCGGCGGTCGTGGGGGCTTCCTCAGGCAGCGTCTCGCAGGTCATGCCCCCAGACTCGGCCGCGCCCGGCCCCCCGCCCAGTGTCCCGATGGACCAGATGCGCAACAATCGGGCCATGAGCACCCTCACGACACCCGAGGCCCCCGGACAGCCGGCCACGCCCCGCCACCGGGTCGCGGTCCTGGCCCGCCCCCGTCTGCTCAGCCTCGAACTGGGCATCGTGCACCAGCTCTTCGGCCAGGCCAGAGCGGGCGGCACGGTGACCGGCGAGCCGCTCTACGAGGTGCTGACCTGCGCCACGGAGCCTGGCGAGCTGGAGACCGACGGCGACTTCACCCTCACCGTCCGCCACGGCCCGGAGGCGCTGGCCGAGGCCGACACCGTGGTGGTGCTCTCCTCGCCCGAGGACTACGTCCAGCAACGGCCGGAGCTGACGCGGCCGTTGGCCCGCGCGTTCGCCCGGCTGCGCCCGGGCGCCAGGGTCGCCTCGATCTGCACCGGCGCGTTCGTGCTGGCCTCCGCCGGGCTGCTCGACGGGCACACCGCGACCACTCACTGGCGCTACTCGGAGTCCTTCGCCCGGCTCTTCCCCCGGGTCACCCTCGACCGGGACGTCCTCTACACGGACGGCGGCGCCGTGTTGACCTCAGCCGGCTGCGCCGCCGGCATCGACCTGTGCCTGCACATGATCCGCCGCGACCACGGGATGGCGGTGGCCAACGACGTCGCCCGCCGCACCGTGGTGCCGCCGCACCGCGAGGGCGGGCAGACGCAGTACATCAGGGAGCCCGTTCCCCAGCCCGCCTCCCCCGGCACGGCGGCGGCCCGCGCGTGGGCGCTGCGGCGGCTGGGCGAGCCGATCACCCTGGCCATGCTGGCGGAACGGGAGGCGATGAGCGTGCGCAACTTCACCCGCCGCTTCCGGACCGAGGTCGGGATGGCGCCGATGGCGTGGCTGACCGAGCAACGGATGCGCTTCGCGCGGGAGTTGCTGGAGGACTCGGACCTGTCCGTGGACCGCGTCGCGGAACGCGCGGGGCTCGGCACGGCCGCGAACCTGCGCCAACACTTCCACGCTGCGCTGGGCACCTCGCCGAGTGCCTACCGCACGACGTTCCGAGGGACGCTCGCCCGGCAGGGCCGGGCGAGCTGAGCCGGCCCGCAGGGCCCGGCGGCCACCGGAGATCTCCGTCGGCCGCGCGGCGCCGGGACATGCCCATCTCCCGTGCGTGATCGAGGCATCTCCGCCGGCTCGGGTCAGGGCCGGACGGAGCACGGCCTGCGGCGGCGCCCGGCTCAGCGCCGGCTGTCCAGGAAGGTGAGCACGGCCAACACCCGGCGGTGGCCTCCCTCGTCGGCCGGCAGACCCAGCTTGCCGAAGATGTTCCCGATGTGCTTCTGCACCGCGTTGTCGGTGATGCCCAGCCGTTGCCCGATCTCCGCGTTGGCCAGCCCCTGGGCCATCAGCGTCAGGACCTCCCGCTCCCTGGGCGTGAGGCGGTCGATCGGAAGGGCGCGGCTGCCGGCCATCAGCTGGGCGACGACCTCGGGGTCCAACACGGTGCCGCCGTCCGCCACCCGGCGCAGCGCCTCCAGGAACTCCCCCACGCGGCTGACCCGGTCCTTCAACAGATAGCCGACTCCGCCTCGGCCGTTGGAGAGCAGCTCCCTGGCGTAGACCCGCTCCACGTACTGCGAGAGCACCAGGATCGGCAACCCGGGGCGCTCGGCGCGGAGTTCGAGCGCGGCCCGCACCCCCTCGTCGCGGAACGAGGGCGGCAGCCGCACGTCGGCGATCACGACGTCGGGGCGGTGCGCGGCGACGGCGGCCAGCAGGCCGGGGGCGTCGGTGACCACGTCGGCCACCTCGATTCCCCTGGTCTCCAGGACGAGTCGCAGCCCGGCCGAGAGCAGCACGTTGTCCTCGGCGATCACGACCCGCACGGCAGCTCCGCCCGCACCACGGTGGGACCGCCGACGGGGCTGTCCACGGTCACGGTCCCGTCCAGGGCCGCGACCCGGCGGCGGATGCCCACCACGCCCGAACCCCTGCTCTCGTCGACGCCTCCGACGCCGCCGTCCGCGATCTCCGTCAGCAGCCGGTCGCCGTTCCTGGTCAGCCGGACCCGGGCCCGGTCCGACCCGCTGTGCTTGGCGACATTGGTCAGGGACTCGGTGACCACGAAGTACGCGGCGGCCTCGACCGCCGCCGGCAGTCGGCCCAGCTCCCCCAGTTCCAGCTCGGTCCGCACGGCGGCCCCGGCCGCGACCGAGGTCAACGCCCCCTGGAGGCCACGGTCGGCGAGGATCGGCGGATACATGGAGCGAATCACCCCGCGCAGTTCGGTCATCGCCTCCTCAGCGCCCTCGTGTGCCTCCGCCAGCAGGCGCCCCAACGTGCCCGAGTCAGCCGGCAGTTCCTCCCTCGCCACGCCGAGCCGCAGGGCGATGGCGACCAGCCGGGCCTGGGTGCCGTCGTGCAGGTCACGTTCGATGCGCCGCAGTTCGGCGCCGTGCGCGTCCAGCACCCCGGCGCGGCTCTCGGTCAGCTCGTCGACCCGCTCCGCGAGGCGCTCCTCGGCCGTGGGCGTCAGGGCGGCCAGGCTGTCCCGCGCCTGCCAGCGGGTGAAGGGCGGCAGCACCCAGCGGGTGAGCGCGGCCAGCAGCGCGAACTGCGCCCCGCCCTGGAGGAGCGCCGCGCCCCAGCTCTCGACGGGCAGCGCCAACAGGCCGGCCTCGCCCTCGGGCAGCAGCGGCCAGAGCGCCACCACGACCACCGTGCCGAGCAGCCCGCCGACGCACAGCAGCCCGAAGAGCCCCAGCGGCAGGGCCCCGCCCAGGAAGCGGGGCGCCCAGCGCAGCGCACGGCGGACCTCCGGGTCCGACGCGAGCCAGCGCCACCGGGCGCCGACGCCGCTCGGCAGCGTCGCCCGCCGGGGAACGTCGGGCTCCCCCAACACGGCGGCGGCGCGCCGCCGATGGGCCTCGGCCCATCGGACCAGGCCGAGCACCAGCCAGGGCAGCAGCCACAGCCCCAGGCCGCCCACCACGGTGGACAGGAAACCGACGGCCAGCAGCGGGAAGACCAGCAGCGTGGCTATCGCCGACACCAGCCCGACCAGCGTGTAGAGGGCCTCGCGCCCCAGGTTCGTCCATCGCACGGTCCTCAGTCTCCGTCACCGGGTGGGGCGGCACACTACGGCAGGCTGTACCCCTCGCCGCCCGCCGGCGCCGAGGGGCCGGAACGGCCCGCCGCACAACGCGCCTACTCGAAGAGCCGGTTGACCTGCTCGTTGACGCGGGTGAACGAGTCCACCGACGCCTGCCCCGACATCACCGACTCCAGCGCGGGTTGCGTGATCGCGGCCACTGCCCCGTCCGGGAGGACTCCCGTTGAGGTCCTACACCGTCTCCACAGGCAGACGCGGCCAGCCCGGCCGCCAGAATGGTACGTGCCGCGTTGACATCACGGTCATGCACCGTGCCGCACTCACAGGTCCATGTCCGGATGTTCAGCGGCAGTTTCGCAGCGAGCGTGCCGCAGGCCCGCACAGCTTCGAGCTGGGGAACCAGCGGTCGATCACGACGAGTTCCCGCCCGTACCAGGCCGCCTTGTACTCCAGCTTGGAGCGCGGCTCCCGCCAGGCCGCGTCGGAGATGGCACGGGCGAGGGAGTGGTTCTTCAGCAGGTTGCGGACGGTCAGGTCCTCGATCACGACCGTCTGGTTCTCACGGACGAGCCGAGTCGACAGCTTGTGCAGGTGGTCCCGACGCCGGTCGGCGATCCTGGCGTGGATCTTGGCGACCTCGCGGCGGGCTTTCTCTCGGTTGGCCGAGCCCTTCGCCTTGCGGGACAGTTCACGTCGCGCCTTGGCCAGGCGGGCGCGGTCCCGGCGCTCGTGCTTCGGGTTGGTGATCTTCTCCCCGGTGGACAGCGTCACCAGGGACGTGATCCCGACGTCGACACCGACCGCGCTCGCGGTCGCGGGGGCCGGGGCGATGATGTCCTCGCACAGCATCGAGACAAACCAACGGCCTGCGGCGTCGCGGGAGACCGTCACCGTCGAAGGACTCGCGCCCTCGGGCAGGGGACGCGACCAACGGATGTCCAGCGGCCCGGCCATCTTCGCCAGCGTCAGTTGCCCATCACGCCACGTGAACGCGGAGCGGGTGTACTCAGCCGAAGCACGCGACCGCTTCCTCGACTTGAAACGCGGGTACTTCGCCCGCTGGGCGAAGAAGCCGGTGAACGCCCCTGGAGATGCCGCGGCGCCCGCTGGAGCGGGACGCACGACACCTCCGTCAGGAAGGCCAGTTCGTCGGTCTTCTTCCACTCCGTGAGCATCGCCGAGGACTCCGCGTAGGAGACGCGGCGTTGCTCGCCGTGCCGGGCGCGGGTGCGTTCCTCCAGCGCCCTGTTGTAGACGAGGCGGACACAGCCGAACGTGCGCGACAACTCCGCCGCCTGCTCGCTCGTGGGATAGAAGCGGTACCGGAAAGCCCGCCTGACCTGCCGCGCCACACCTCACACCGTAGCAACTCCCGAGCGTATGGCGGCTCTCGGCCGCTGGACGCCGGTCCGTCCCGACGACGAACCGGCCTTCCTTCCCTGCCCCGTAGGAGCTTCGTTTCTCCGCTGGCCGCACCGGGGACGGTGGGGGCGGCGGATGCCATCACTCACTCCTTCGTGAGGTGGAGCAGTACGAGCTGTTCGGGGTGGAGGGTGGGCAGTTGGAGGCCGGCCCGCTCCAGCACGGAGCCGCGCAGCCCGGTCGCGCCCTCATCGCCGCACCAGGCGGGGCGGCCCCGGCCGAGGCCCGGCGTCTCCAGGCCGGGCGGCAGCACCGCCAGCCGGTAGCCGGCCGCCGGGTCGAGCCCGGGCAGCCGCACCCGGCCGTGCGGCCAGGTCGCGGAGGTGCCGACGGCGACCAGGGCGAAGACGGCCTCGGCGCGGTCGGGCGCGACGACGCCGTGCACCCACAGCGCCGGGTCGGGGTGGTCGACGCGGACCACCCGACCGCCGTGCAGCAGGCCGCGCAGCCGCTTGTAGTGGGCGATCCAGCCGGCCAGTTCGCGGCGTTCCCGTTCGGAGGCCCGGGTGAGGTCCCACTCGATGCCGAAGTGCCCGAAGAGCGCGGTGCCGGCGCGGAAGGCGAGGTCGTGGGTGCGTCCGGTGGTGTGGGAACGGGCGGCGCCGACGTGGGAGCCGACCAGCTCGGGCGGCACCAGGGCCGTGGTCCAGCGGTTGATGGACTGCCGCTCCAGGGCGTCGTTGCAGTCGCTGCCCCAGATCCGGTCGGCGTGTTCCAGGATGCCGAGGTCCACCCTGGCGCCGCCGCCGGAGCAGGACTCGATCTCCAACCCGGGGTGGTCCGCCCTGAGACGGTCCATCAGCCGGTAGACGGCGAGGGTCTGGCCGTGGACGGCGGCCTCGCCGCCCGGCTGGTGGCCGGCGTCGGCCAGCTCGCGGTTGTGGTCCCACTTGAGGTAGTCGATGGGGTACTCGGTCAGCAGCGCGTCGAGCCGCTCGTGCACATGGGCGTAGGCCCCGGGGTGGGTGAGGTCGAGGACCTGCTGACCGCGCAGCTCGCCGGGGAGCCGGCCGCCGGTGGCCATGATCCACTCGGGGTGGGCGCGGGCCAGGTCGGAGTCCGGGTTGACCATCTCGGGCTCGACCCACAGGCCGAACTCCAGCCCCAGGCCCCGCACATGGTCGACGAGCGGGTGCAGCCCCCCGGGCCAGACGGTCTCGTCCACGTACCAGTCGCCGAGCCCGGCGCTGTCGTCGCGCCGGCCCCTGAACCAGCCGTCGTCCAGCACATAGCGCTCCACGCCGATCTCGGCGCCGAGGTCGGCGAGTCGCCTGAGCCGGTCCAGGTCGTGGTCGAAGTAGACGGCCTCCCAGGTGTTGAGGACCACGGGCCGGGGCTTCCTCGGGTGGTGCGGGCGGGCGCGCAGCTGGTCGTGGAAGCGGGCGGTGAGGCCGTCGAAGCCGGCGTCGCTGTGGCCGGCGTAGAGCCAGGGCGCGGTGTAACGCGCGCCGGGCGCCAGGGTGATCTCGCCCGGCATGGGCAGCTCGCCGGCGCCCAACACGGCCTGGCCGGTGGGCAGTCGCTCCGCCCACAGCCGGTGGTTGCCGCTCCAGGCCAGGTGCAGCGCCCAGATCTCGCCGTGCCGGAAGCCGAAGCCGGCGGTGCCGGCGGCCAGCAGCAGCGGGGCGTCGTGCCCGGGGCGGCCCCTGCGGGTCTCCCTGGTCCAGGAGCCGAGGTGGAACGGCTGGCGCTGCGGGGCGCGTTCCCTGGTCCAGCGGCCGGTGAGGTCGAACAGCTCGTCCGCCTGGGTGGGCACGGGCAGGGTCAGGCCCAACCCGTCGAGGGTGTAGGGCAGTTCGGGGTGGTCGTTGCGCACGGTGGCGCGGGTGCGGAGCAACCCGGCGTCGGTCAGCTCCAGTTCGACGGTGAGCGCCAGGGCGGCCACGGGGTCGCCGGCGACGATCCGGATGGCGCGGGCTGGGCCGGGGAGCGGGGCGGGGCCCACGGCGTCGACGTCCCCGGCGGGCGCGATGACCTCCACGGTCTCGACGGCCAGCAGCGGGGACCAGTCGGCGCCGCCGGGGCGGTGCCCGAGCAGGCCGGGGAAGCCCTGCCAGCCGGCGCCGTGTTCGGCGAGCAGGCCGACGGCCGGCGGGATGTTCCAGTTGTCGGTTCTGGTGGGGTCGTCGGGGTCGCCCGGCGAGGCGGGGAAGGCGCCGTTGGCGGCGAGCGCGGTGAGCCCCTCGGGGCCGAGCGGGCCCAGGTCGGAGCCCCAGTGCAGGACGCGGGGCAGGCGCGGCCCGGTGAGGTCGACGACCAGGCTGACGCCGGCGGAGCGCAGCTGTACCAGGGACGGGGACTCGGCTGGCGCCACGGCGGCGGACCTCCTCGGGGCGGGGGCTCACGGCGACGCCGCACCCCGTGAATCTGTTTGGACGTGGGCGGAAATGTTGTCGCTGTATCGATCCATGTCAAGAGTTTGATCAATGACCCTCCTCGACGGGGAGGGCAACCAAAGCCGACCATGTCCATCGCTGTAACGGTCGCCACCTGGCGCTTTGTTGCCCGCCACGAGGGCTCAACGGGGCACCGGCGAAAGCGAAAACGTTTCACACACCGCCCCGTCGGCGGGCCCGGCCCGGGGACTCGACGGCGGCCCGGCATAGGGTGCGGGGATGCCCGAGGGAGAAGCACGGCCACAGCGGGTGGAGCGGATCGGCCCGCCCCTGGTCGCCGACGAACGCACCATGCTGCGCGCCTACCTGGACTTCCACCGCGCGACCCTCGCCCTCAAGTGCGAGGGGCTGGACGACGAGCAGCTGCGGCGCGCGGCCTCGCCGCCCTCGACCCTGACCCTGCTCGGGCTGGTGCGCCACATGGCCGAGGTGGAACGCGCCTGGTTCCGGCGGACGATCAACCGCGAGGACGTCCCGCTGGTCTGGTCGGAGCGCGGCGACTTCCAGGCGGCGTACGACGCCTCTTCCGCCACCCGCGAGGAGGCGTTCGCCGCCTGGGAGGCGGAGGTCGCGGCGGCCCGCCGGATCGAGGAGGCGGCCGCCTCGCTCGACGTGACCGCGCCGCACGCGAGGACCGGCGAGCCGGTCTCGCTGCGGCTGGTGATGCTGCACCTGATCCACGAGTACGCCCGGCACAACGGGCACGCCGACCTGGTCCGCGAGGCCGTCGACGGCACGGTCGGCGCCTGAGGCCGCCGCGGCGAACGGGCGCGGGGCGCGGCGGCCCGCGCCGGTTTCGTCCGTTCGCGGATGATCCGCGAACGGATAGTCGACTGGCTATCCTCGACCCCATGACCAGCATGGCGCCCACCAGCGACGAGCCCGACCTCTCCTACCTCCTCGACCACACCAGCCATGTGCTGCGCACCCGGATGGCCGCCGCGCTGGCCGAGTTGGGGCTGACCGCGCGGATGCACTGCGTCCTGGTCCACGCCCTGGAGGAGGAGCGCACCCAGATCCAGCTCGCCGAGATCGGCGACATGGACAAGACGACGATGGTGGTGACCGTCGACGCCCTGGAGGAGGCGGAGCTGGCCGAGCGCCGCCCGTCGAGCACCGACCGCAGGGCGCGGATCATCGCGGTCACCGAGAAGGGCGCCGAGTTGGCGCGTCAGAGCCAGCGGGTGGTGGACCGGGTGCACCGGGAGGCACTGGCCGAGTTGGGGGACTCCGAGGCGAAGGCCCTCGTGAGCCTGCTGACAAGGCTGACCCAGGGCTCGTTGGGCACCCCGTCCGAGACGCCTCAGCCGGCCCGCAGGGCCCGCCAGCGGGGGCGCTGAACGGGCGGGCCACCGTTCCGACCGATGAAGATAGTCTGCAACAGAACCATCTGTTAAGGTCTCTCCTGTCGTCGTCCCCCGGACGGCCCGGCCGTCGCGGCCCGCCGCGTCAGACAGGAGACCCCGGTGTCCCAAGCCCCGAGCCCCACCCACGTTCCCCCGCCTCCCGACCACGGCGTCGAACCCGCCGCCGGGACCCGACTCCCCCACCCGCGCCGCCGGTTGGCGCTCGGCGTGCTGGCGGGCGCGGTCCTGATGACGGTGCTGGACGGCAGCATCGTCACCGTCGCGCTGCCCGCGATCCAGCACGACCTCGGCTTCTCGCCGGGCGGGCTGAGCTGGGTGGTCAACGCCTATCTGATCGCCTTCGGCAGCCTGCTGCTGCTCGCCGGCCGGCTCGGGGACCTGCTCGGGCGCCGCTCGCTCTTCCTCGCCGGGATCGCCGTCTTCACCGGCGCCTCGCTGCTCGCCGGCGCGGCCGGCGAACCCGCGCTGCTGGTCGCCGCCCGTTCCCTCCAGGGCGTGGGCGCCGCGCTCTCCTCCGCCGTCAGCCTCGGCATCCTGGTCACCCTCTTCCCCGAGCGGTCCGAACGGGCCGGCGCCATCGCGGTGTTCAGCTTCACCGGCGCGGCCGGCGCCTCGCTGGGGCAGGTGCTGGGCGGGGTCCTCACGGACGCCATCAGCTGGCACTGGATCTTCCTGATCAACCTCCCCGTCGGCGCCGCGATCCTGCTTCTCGCCCGCCGGGTGCTGCCCGCCGACCGGGGCCTTGGGCTTGCCGCCGGCGCCGACCTGCCCGGCGCGCTGCTGGTCACCGGCGGGCTGGTGACCGGGATCTACGGGGTGGTCCGGGTCGAGTCCGTGGGTTGGACCGCGCCGAGCACCCTGGCGTGGGGCGCGGTGGGCCTGGCGCTGCTGGCCGGCTTCGTGGTGCGCCAGGCGACGGCCGCCACCCCGTTGATGCCGCCGCGGGTGCTGCGCTCCCGGAGCGTGGCGGGGGCCAACCTGGTGCAACTGCTGCTGGTCGCCGCGCTGTTCTCGTTCCAGGTCATGCTGGCCCTCTACCTCCAGCAGGTCCTGGACTACGGCGCGCTGGCCACCGGGCTGGCCATGCTGCCGGCCGCCGTGACCATCGGCGCGGTCTCGCTGGGGGTCTCGGCCCGGCTCAACGCGCGGTTCGGCGAACGGCGGATGCTGGTGGCCGGGTTGACGTTGCTGGCCCTGATGCTGGCGCTGCTCTCCCGGGTGCCGGCCGACGCCGAGTACGCGACGCGGGTGCTGCCGCTGCTGCCGCTGGCCGCCGGCTTCGGCCTGGCGCTGCCCGCGCTGACCGCGCTGGGCATGTCGGAGGCGCGGGAGGACGACGCGGGGCTGGTCTCCGGGATCTTCAACACCACCCAGCAGGTGGGCATGGCCATCGGCGTGGCGGTCCTCACGACGCTCGCCGCGACCAGGACCGAGGACGGGCTGGCGGCCGGCCTGTCGGGGGCCGAGGCCCTGACCGGGGGCTACCAACTGGCCTTCGGAGTCGGCGCCGGGCTGCTGGTCGTGGCCCTGCTGGTGGCCCTCAGCGTGCTCCCGCGCCGCACCGGCCGTCCCGGCACCGGCCGGTGAACCGCCCCCGACACCGCGTCGACGAAGGGAGCGAGACCATGACCGACGAGCAACGCAGGCCAGGCCCCAGGCCGTTGACCGAGGCGGAGACCTCGGAGCTGCTGGCGGCGGGGAGGTTCGGGGTGCTCGCCAGCCTCCGCCGCACCGGGGAGCCGCACCTGTCCACCGTGGCCTACCACTGGCTGCCCGAACGCGGCGAGATCCTGGTCTCCAGCACCGCCGACCGCCTCAAGACCCGCCAACTCCTCGCCGACGGCCGGGCCGCGCTCCATGTGCGCGGACCCGACGAGTGGTCGTTCGCCGTCGCCGAGGGAACGGTCGAGGTGCTCGGGCCGACGCTGGAGGCGGGCGACGCCGCCGGCCGGGAGATCCTGGCGCGCACCGCCGCGGCCGAGGGCGCGGCGGCGTCCTCGACGACCGAACCGGACGAGGCCGCCGCCCTGGCCGAACTGGCCGCCGAACGCCGGGTGTTGTTCGTGCTGCGGGTCGGCAGGCGGTATGGCACGGCGTTGGAGTTCGGCTGACGGTTCGGCCGGCGCGCCCCGAAATTCCCGGGGGCCAGGACCGCCGGCCCCATAGGGTGCGCCCAGCAGTCACACACAGGGAGCGGTCAGGGTGAACGCGGGAGTCGTCGAGGAAGTGCCGGTGCCGCACGGGCGGTTGACGGTGGAGACCACGGGTGGGCCGGGCGCCGGCACGGTGGCGCTGGTGCACGCGGGGGTCGCCGACCGCCGCTCGTGGGACGGGGTGGTGCCGGCGCTCGCCGAGCGCTACCGGGTGGTCCGCCACGACCTGCGCGGCTTCGGCGACTCGCCACCGCCCTCGGCGCCCTACAGCGACGCCGAGGACCTGCTGGCGGTGCTCGAAGCGGTGGGCGCCGAGCGGGCGTTCCTGGTGGGCAACTCCTATGGCGGCCGGGTGGCGTTGGAGGCCACCGGTCTGCGCCCGGGGCGGGTCGCCGGCCTGGCGCTGCTGGCCGCGCCGCTGCCGGACCACGACTGGTCGGAGGGGGTGGCGGCGTACGCGGACGCCGAGGAGGCCGCGCTGGAGCGCGGGGACGTGGACCTGGCGGTCTCGCTCAACCTCGACATGTGGGTGCGCGGCCCGGTCCGTTCCTGGGACACGGGGCTGCGGGCGCACGCGGCGGCGGTGCGCGAGGCGGTGCGGGTCTCGCTGGTCAACCAGCACCTCACCGAACGCCACGGCGTGAGCGCCCTGCCCGAACTCCTCGACGGGCTGGGCGGTTGGGACGTTCCGACGCTGGTGGCCTACGGCGAGGCGGACGTGCCGGACTTCCGGGCCGTCGCGGAGCGGCTGGCCGGCGCGATCCCCGGCGCGCGGCCGCGCGCGCTGGCCGGGGTCGGCCATCTGATCCCGGTCGAACAGCCGGCCGCGACGGCCGCGTTGCTGCTCGACTTCCTCAAGGGGCTGGGCTGAGCGGGATGCGGCTGACCGGAGTGGACGGCGTCGTCTACGGCCCGAGCGGCCAACGCCTGGACGCGCACCGGCCGGACGGCGCGCGGGGGGAGGGGCTGCCGGTCGTGCTGCTCTGGCACGGCAGGGGCCCGGACGAACGCGGGGTGCTGGCGCCGTTGGCGCGCCTGGCCGCCTCGGCGGGCGTGCTGGTTCTCGTGCCGGACTGGCGCTCGGACGCTCCGGACGGCGGGCGGGCGCACCTGCGGGAGTCGGTGGCGTTCGCCCGCGAGCGCGCGGCCGAGTGGGGCGGGGACCCGGGGCAGCTGGTGCTCGCCGGCTGGTCGTTGGGCGCGAAGGCGGCGCTCGGCGTCGGCCTGGCGGCCGAGGGGCTCGACGGTTGGCACCCCCGGGCGGTGGTGGGCATCGCCGGCGGTTACACCAGGCCGGCGCCCTCGACGGGCCGCGCGCCGATGGACGAGTTGGACGGCGCGGAAGCGGCGGGGCACGCCCTCCCGGTCTGGCTGGTGCACGGCACCGCGGACGAGATCGTGGACGTCGCGCACACCCGCCACCTGCACGCGGCCCTGTCCCAACGGGGCTGGCCCGTCTCGCTGGACGCGCCCGACGCCGATCACGCGGGCGTCGTCCTGACCGAGTACGACCCGGGGCTCGGGCGGTGCGTTCCGGCGCGCGCCGAGCGAGCCGTCCGGGCCGGGGCGCGCACGGCCGGGGTGCTGGCCCGGGCGGCCGGCGTGGCGCCGCGCTGAGCGAGCGGGCTCAGGGCCGGGGCCAGGGGCGGCCCTCCAGCCGCTCGATGTCCTCGTTGAAACGCTGGAGCAGCGCGGTGAAGTCCGCGACCTCGTCGGCGGTCCAGTCGGCGAGGACCCGGGTGAGGGACTCCGTGTTCCGCCGCCGGTCCTCGGTGAGCCGGCGGCGGCCCTCGGCGGTGATGCTGAACTTGCGGGCGATGCCGCCTTCCGGGTCCGGGATGCGCTCGACCACACCGGCCCGCAGCATCGCCGCCGTCTGCCGGTTGAGGGTGGAGGAGTCGAGGCCGAACGCCTCGCTGAGCTGCCCGATGGACATCGGGCCGTCGATCTCGATGCGGCTGAGGAGGACGTAGGCGCTGCGGTCCAGGCGTCGACTGGCCCGCCGGGCCTGGACGTTGAACAGGTGGGAGTGGCGCGCGAGCAACATCGTCTCGAACTCAAGCCGGCGGATGGGCTTGTTCACGGGCGCGTCCTCCTGCTTCCGGCGGACCCGGGGCGCCGGTTTGTTCCCGGGGTCGTCCGAGGCAGGTATACCACGGGCAATGTGCACGATACATTCAGCGTGCATGATGCACACGATATGTATGCTGCATATCGCCCGTCGTCCACGCGTCACACGCGCCCCGTGCGTCCGTTCCAGAAGGGACCCCCGTGTCCGTCTCCCCACCCACTGCCCGTCCCGGTGGCATCATCGGCATCCTCGCCTTCGCCGGCATCACCGCCGCGCTGATGCAGACCCTGGTGGTGCCGCTGCTCGGCGAGTTGGCGACCCTGCTCAACACCTCGGCCTCCAACGCCTCCTGGGTGGTCACCGCGACCCTGCTGGCCGCCGCCGTGGCCACCCCGGTCTCGGGCCGGCTCGGCGACATGTACGGGAAGCGGCGGATGCTGCTGGTCTCGGTCACGCCGCTGGTGGTCGGCTCGGTGGTCTGCGCGCTCTCCTCGTCCGTCGCGCCGATGATCGTCGGCCGTGGCCTCCAGGGCCTTGGCATGGGCGTGGTCCCGCTGGGCCTGAGCCTGCTGCGCGACGTACTGCCGCCCGAACGGCTGGGCACCGCCATCGCGTTGATCAGCGCCTCGATGGGCGTCGGCGGCGCGCTGGGGCTGCCGTTCTCCGCCGCCGTTGCCGAGAACACCAGCTGGCGCGCGCTGTTCTGGGTCGCCGCCGCGCTGAGCGCCGTCGTCGGCCTGCTGATCTGGCTGTTCGTGCCGGCCGGCCGGCGGGCGACCGAGCCCGCGCGGTTCGACGGGGTGGGCGCGCTGGGGCTCGGCGGCGGGCTGGTCTGCCTGCTGCTCGCCGTCTCCAAGGGCTCGGACTGGGGCTGGGGTTCGGCCACCACGCTCGGGCTGTTCGCCGGGGCCGCCGCGCTGCTGCTGGCCTGGGGCCGCTGGGAGTGGAGGTTCGCCGAGCCGCTGGTGGACCTGCGGCTGGCGGCCCGCCCGCAGGTGCTCTTCACCAACCTGGCGTCGGTGCTGGTCGGGTTCTCGATGTACGCCCAGTCGCTGGTCGTGCCCCAGCTCCTCCAGCTGCCGGAGGAGACCGGCTACGGCCTGGGGCAGTCGATGATCGCCATGGGCCTGTGGATGGCGCCCGGCGGGTTGATGATGATGGCGCTCTCCCCGTTCGGCGCCCGGCTGTCGGCGGCCAGGGGCCCCAAGGTGACGCTGGCCGTGGGCAGTCTGGTGATCGCCTGCGGCTACGCCCTGTCGCTGCCGCTGCTCGGCTCGACCTGGGGACTGCTGCTGGTGACCGTGATCTCCTGCTCCGGCGTCGGGCTCGCCTACGGCGCCATGCCCACGTTGATCATGGGCGCGGTGCCGCAGTCGATGACGGCGTCGGCCAACAGCTTCAACACGCTGATGCGTTCGGTCGGGACCTCGGTCGCCGCCGCCGTGGTGGGCGTGGTGCTGGCCCAACTGACCACGGAGTTCGGCGGGTTCGCCCTGCCGTCGGAGAACGGCTTCCGGGTGGCGATGGTGATCGGCGCGGGCGTCGCGCTGGCGGCGGCCGCCGTGGCCACGCTGATCCCGGCGCGGAGCGCGGACCCGGCCGAGCCCTCGTCCGAGCGAGCGGCGCCGGCCCCCTCCGGGACCGCCGCCTGACCGAACCCCCCTCCGGCCCCCGCCACCCGCGCTCGGTGGCGGGGGCCGAGGCGTGCGCGCCCCCGGGTGCGATCACAAGCCGTCATCACCTCGACCCTCTTCTGTCACTTTTCCTAAAGGGGTTGACGCGACTCGGGCAGAAGTCCACACTCTCGGCTAAGTTCAGTCATCAATCCACAGCTCCGGTCATCTCGACGGCCGGTCACCGAGGGGGCCGTCATGCTGCCAGCCGAGCGTCACCGGCGGATCACCGCAGCCGTCAACCAGGCCGGGACGCTCAGCACCGAGGCGCTCGCCGCCGAGTTGGGGGTGTCGGCGGAGACCGTGCGGCGGGATCTGGCGCAGCTGGAGAGCCGGGGTGCGCTGAGCCGGGTGCACGGCGGGGCGGCCGCCCTGTCCGTCGCGCGCGGACTGACCGGCGAGGAGGCCCCGTTCGACGAACGGACGCGGGCCGGCGTCGAGGCGAAGGCGGCGATAGGCCGGGCGGCGGCCGGGCTGGTCAGCCCCGGCATGACGGTGGTGATCGACCTGGGAACCACGGCGGTTCAGGTGGCCCGGGCGCTGCCGGCCGACTTCCGTGGCCTGGTCGCGACCGCCTCGCTGCTGGTGGCCGGCGAGTTGGCCGGGCGGCCCGGGGTCGAGGTGCTGATCCCCGGCGGCCGGGTGCGCGGCGGGGACCTGGCCTGCTCGGGCCCGGGCGCGGTCGCGTTCTTCGACGGGCTCAACGCCGACCTCGCCTTCATCGGCTCGGGCGGCGTGACCGCCGAGGCCGGGGTGACGGACTTCCACTACGACGAAATCGCCACAAAAACGGCGATACTCCGCCGAAGCGCTCGCACCTATGTCCTGGCCGACGCGAGCAAGCACGGTCGGATCGCGCCCCACCGGGTCTGCGATCTCGACGGCTGCGCCGGGGTGGTCACCGACCTGGTGGGGGACCAGGCGCTGGCCGAGGCCGTCGGCCGGGCGGGCGGCGCCGTGATCACGCCCTGATCCCGCGCCTCCCCTCTCTCCACCGCTCTGAAAGGCAACACCCCCCATGGACAACGCGCAACACAGGGACGGCGCCGACCCCCGGCCGTCGTCCCCGACCACCGCCACCTCCCCCGACCAGGCCGGCTACCGGCAGGAGATGGCCCGCGAACTGGGCTGGTACGCGTCCTTCTCGATCGCCTTCGGCTTTGTCTCGATCGCGACCGGAATCTTCACCGCCTATGGCTCGGTCCTCAACACCTCGGGACCGCGCGGCATCTGGGCCTGGCCGATCGTGGTGGTCGGGCAGCTCGCGGTGGCGCTGATCTTCGGCGCGCTCGCCGCCCGCATCCCCATCAGCGGCTACGCCTACCAGTGGGTCTCCCGGATCGTCGGCCCCGTCTGGGGCTGGATCATGGGCTGGATATCGTTCGCCTTCCTCGGCGTGGTGGTGGTCGCGGTCGACTACACCATCGCCTCGACGATCCTGCCCGAGCTGTTCCGCTATCAGGGCACCGCGCAGAACGCGTGGTGCGTCACCGCCGTCGTGATCCTCCTCCAGGCGGTGCTGGTGGCCGCCTCCACCCGGGCCACCCACCGGGTCAACAACGTGGCCGTCACCGTCCAGCTGATCGGGATGGTCTCGCTCACCGTGTTGCTCTTCGTGGTCGGCGCGGTCACCGGCAAGCTGGACTTCGGCACCCTCTTCGAGTCGGCCCCGGCGGAGTCGGCGGGCTACTACGCGTTGGGCGACATGACCCACGCCGGCCCGTTCGCGCTGGCCTTCCTGCTGGGCGCGTTCACCATCGTCGGCTTCGAGTCGGCGGCCAACCTCGCCGAGGAGACCAAGGAGCCGGCCCGCGTGATCCCCAGGGCGATGGCCCAGGCGGTCCTCTCGCTGGGCGTGCTGGGCTTCCTCTTCCTGATCGCCATCACCGCGCTCGCCGGCGACCCGGCCGAACTGGCCGCGTCCGACACCCCGGTGGCCACCGTGATCACGGCGGTGCTCGGCTCCGTCGTGGGCAAGATGCTGCTGGTCCTGGTGGTGCTGTCGATCTTCTCCTGCGGGCTGGTGATCACCCTCTCCGGCACCCGGCTGGTCTGGGCGATGTCGCGCGACGAGCGCTTCCCCGGCTGGCGCGCGCTGCGCCGGGTCAACCGGCGGCGCGGCACCCCGCTCAACGCGTCGATCTTCATGCTGGTCGTCGCTCAGGCCGTGCTGCTGGGCTTCTCCGGCTCCACGGACGCGCTCTTCGAGCTGTTCTCGGCCGCGACCCTGCTGCCGGCGATCATCTACGCCAGCACCGTCGTGATGTACATCGTCAAGCGCCGCTCGCTGCCGCCCAGCCAGGGCTTCACCCTGGGCCGCTGGGAGCTGCCGGTGATCGTGGTCGCCTCCGTCTGGCTCGGCTACGAGCTGCTGCTCTTCCGCGACGCCTCGTTCCGCAACCCGTGGCTGTATGTCCTGCTGCTCTTCGCGATCGGCGCGGTCTACTTCCTCTACCTGTTGGCCACCCGGGGCCGGGCCGGCCTGTCGATGCCCGAGATGCGGGACATCGACCGGGAGTTGGACCGGGATCTGGACGAGGCGTCGGGCGACGGGCGTCCCGCCGGCGTCGGCGGTGACCGATGAGCACCGTCCTCGCCATCGACCAGGGCACCTCGGGCACCAAGGCGATCGTGGTCGCCGAGGACGGCACGGCGCTGGCCGTCGCCGAGGAGCCGGTGCGGCCCCGCTACCTCGGCGGCGGCCGGGTCGAGCAGGACCCGAACGAACTGCTCGACTCGGTGCTGACCGCCGGGCGGCGCGCGATGGCGGAGGCCGGGCGGCCGGTCGACGCGGTGGCCCTCGCCAACCAGGGCGAGACCGTGCTGGCCTGGGACCCGGACAGCGGCGAGCCGCTGACCGACGCCCTGGTCTGGCAGGACCGCAGGGCCGAGTCGGTCTGCGCCGAACTCGCCGACCACGCCGAGCTGGTGGCCCGGCGCACCGGGCTGGTCCTCGACCCGTACTTCTCCGCGCCCAAGATGGCCTGGCTGCGCCGCCACCGCACCCGCGAGGGCGTGGTCACCACCACCGACACCTGGCTGGTCCACCGGCTGACCGGCGCGTTCGTCACGGATGTGACCACCGCCAGCCGCTCCCTGCTGCTGGATGTGGACACGCTCACCTGGGACGGCGAGCTGCTGGAGCTGTTCGGGCTCGCCGGGGAACGGCTGCCCGCGCTGGTGGACTGCGACGAGATCGTCGGCACCACCGAGGCGTTCGGCGGCCGGGTGCCGGTCGCCGGGCTGGTCGTGGACCAACAGGCCGCGCTGGTCGCCGAGGGCTGCCTGACGCCGGGCAGCGCCAAGTGCACCTTCGGCACCGGCGCGTTCCTGCTGGCCAACACCGGGACACGGGCGGTCCGTTCGCGCTCCGGACTGACCTCGTCGGTCGCCTGGCGGGCCGGCGGCGAGACCGCCTACTGCGTCGACGGGCAGGTCTACACGGCGGCCTCGGCGATCCGTTGGCTGACCGACCTGGGGCTGCTGTCCGCGCCCGGCGAACTGGACGCGGTGGCCGCCCCGGACGCCGAGGGCGTGCTCTGCGTGCCCGCGCTCGCCGGGCTCGCCGCGCCCTGGTGGCGCCCGGACGCCACCGCGACCCTCACCGGCATGACGCTGGCCACCGGGCGTGGCCAGCTGGTCCGCGCCGTGCTGGAGGGCGTGGCGGCGCAGGTCGCCGAGGTGTGCCGGCTGGTCGCCGACGACCTCGGCGCGCCGCTGAGCCGGCTGCGCGCCGACGGCGGCCTCACCCACAGCCGCGCCCTGATGCAGGCCCAGGCGGACCTGGCCCAACTGCCCGTCGACGTCTACCCGTCGGGGCACGCGACGCCGCTGGGCGCGGCGGCGCTGGCCCGGCTGGCGCTCCGGCCCGGCCTCCCGCTCGCCGAGGCCGTCGGCGCGTGGCACCCGAGCACGGTCTACGAGCCGGCCTGGTCGCCCGACCGGGCCGCCGCCTTCCGCGACCGCTGGCGCCGCGCCGCCGAACCGGGCCTGCCCGCGCGGTGAACGGGCGCCGTCGGCCGGCACCGCCGCCCCCACCCGCACCAGAGAACGACGCACCAGAGAACGACAAGGAAGCACCCGTCATGGACCCCACCTCAGCCAGCCGGGACCCCGACGCCCCCGGCGCCCCCGACCCCGGGGAGGTGTTCGACGTCGCGGTCATCGGCGCCGGCATCGTCGGCGCCGCCATCGCCCGCGAACTGTCGGGACACCGGCTGTCGGTGGCCCTGGTCGAGGCGCGCGACGACGTCGGCGACGGCACCAGCAAGGCCAACACCGCGATCCTGCACACCGGTTTCGACGCCAGGCCCGGCACCCTGGAGGCCCGCCTCGTCGCCCGGGGCTACGCCCTGCTCGGCGACTACGCCGAGCGGACCGGCATCCCCGTGGAGCGCACCGGCGCGGTGCTGGTCGCCTGGAACGAGGAGGAGCTGGCCGCCCTGCCGGGCCTGAAAGAGAAGGCCGAGGCCAACGGCTACCGCCGCTGCCGGCTCATCGGACCCGACGAGGTCTACGCCCAACTGCCCGCGCTCGGCGAGGGCGTGCTCGGCGGGCTCACCGTGCCCGACGAGTCGATCATCTGCACCTGGACCACCAACCTGGCGCTGGCCACCGACGCCGCGCGGCGCGGCACCACGGTGCTGCTCAACCACGCCGTCACCGAGGCCGCGGTCGGCGAGGAGCACACCACGCTCACCACCAACGGCGGCGCGGTGCGGGCCCGTTGGGTGGTCAACGCGGCGGGGCTCGGCGCGGACGTGATCGACGGGCTCCTCGGGCACCGGCGGTTCACGGTCACCCCGCGCCGGGGCGAGCTGTTCGTCTTCGACAAGCTGGCCAGGCCGCTGGCCGACCGGATCGTGCTGCCCGTGCCGACCTCGCGCGGCAAGGGCGTGCTGATCTCCCCCACCATCTACGGCAACGTGATGCTGGGCCCCACCTCCGAGGACCTCGACGACAAGGCCGCCACCGGCACCTCGGAGGACGGCTTCGCTTTCCTGCTGGGCAAGGGCGAGCGGCTGATGCCCCGGCTGCTGGCCGAGGAGGTCACCGCCAGCTACGCCGGGCTGCGGGCCGCGACCGAACACGGGGACTACCTCGTCGAGGTCACCCCCGAGCAGCGCTATCTGCTGGTGGGCGGCATCCGTTCGACCGGGCTGACCGCCGGGATGGCGATCGCCGAGCACGCCGCCGCACTCCTCGCCGAGGCCGGGCTGCCGCTGGTCGCCCGCGACGACCTCCCCGAGCCGCCCAGGATGGCCACCATCGGCGAGGCCACCCTCCGCCCCTACCAGGACGCGGCCCGGATCGCCGCCGACCCCGCCTACGGCACCGTGGTCTGCTTCTGCGAGCGGGTCACGGCGGGCGAGATCAGGGACGCCTGCCACGCCACGCTGCCCGCCCGCACCCTGGAGGGCCTGCGCCGCCGCACCCGCGCGATGAACGGCCGCTGCCAGGGCTTCTTCTGCGGCGCCGAGGTCGGCCGGCTGCTGGCCGAGGAGACCGGGCGGGCCCCACGGGACGAAGGGGCGAGCACGGGCGCCCCGCGCGAGCGACAGGACACCACGCCATGAGCACCACCGAACCCACCGGAGCCACCGAAGCCCCAACTCCCCGGCGCGAGACGGTCGATGTGCTGATCGTCGGCGGCGGCCCCGCCGGGCTCACCGCCGCCGCGCGGCTGGCGCCCCGGGTCGCCGGCCGGGTCCTGGTCCTGGACCGGGAGGCCGACGCCGGCGGCATCCCCCGGCACAGCGACCACCCCGGCTACGGCCTGCGCGACCTGCGGCGCATGATGTCGGGCCCCGCCTACGCCCGGACGCTGGTGGCGCGCGCCGCCGAGGCCGGCGCCGAGATCCGCACCCGCGCCATGGTCACCGGCTGGTCCGACGAGCGGACCGTCGAGGTCACCAGCCCCGACGGCCGGTACGAGATCGCCGCCGGGGCCGTGGTGCTGGCCACCGGCGCGCGGGAACGCCCGCGCACCGCACGGCGCGTTCCGGGCGACCGGCCGCAGGGCGTGCTGACCACCGGCCAGTTGCAGAACATCGTGCACATGCACCACGGCACGGTCGGCGAGCGCGCCGTGGTGGTGGGCGGCGAACTGGTCAGCTGGTCGGCGGTGTTGACGCTGCGCGAGGCGGGCTGCCGCACCGCGCTGATGGTCAGCCGCTACCCGAAGGTCGAGTCCTACGCCGCGTTCACCGTTCCCGGCCGCACCGTGCTCGGCGTTCCGGTCGCCACCCGCGCCCGGGTCACCCGGATCATCGGGAAGGGACGCGTGAGCGCCGTCGAGATCGAGCACCTGGACACCGGGAGGCGGCGGACCGTCGCGTGCGACACCGTCGTCTTCACCGGGGACTGGATTCCCGACCACGAGCTGGTCAGGTCCGCCGGGATCGACCTCGACCCGCACACCCTGGGCCCGCGCGTTGACCCGGGGCTGCGGACCAGCAGGCCCGGCGTCTTCGCGGTCGGCAACCTGCTGCACCCCGTGGACACGGCGGACATCGCCGCGCTCGACGGGGCGCATGTGACGGAACAGGTGCTGCGCTGGCTCGCGGCCGACGGGCGCCCCACCACCGGCGAGGGCGTGCCGATCCTCGCCGAGGCCCCGCTGCGCTGGATCGCGCCCAGCGTGCTGCGGCCCGACTCGCCGGCCCCGGCGCGCAACCGACTGCTGCTGTGGACCGACGCGTTCGTCCGGGTGCCCCGGGTGACCGTGCGGCAGGACGGCCGGGTCGTCGCCCGCCGCACCCTGCCCTGGCCCGCGGCCCCCGGCCGGGTGCTGCGGATTCCCTCATCGGTGCTGCGCGACGTCGATCCGCACGGCGGCCCGGTGCGGGTGAGCGTGCGGTGAACGGTTGCTCCCGTCCCTGGTGACGGGCTCGTGACACGCTCGTGACATCGCGGGGGCAACCCGGGCGGGGGAACGTCCGTCGAACCTGTGTCGGGCCGGAAATTCCGAACGGCCCGAGGCACGAGGAGAGTTCGCATGAGTCGTAGACGTTCCATCGGACGCCGGACCGCGGCGGCCACCGTGGTCGGCGCGGTCGTCGGGCCCGGGCTGCTGCTCGCGGCGTCCCCCGCCCTCGCCGACCAGGCCCCCGTCGAGCCGCCGCCGGCCGGCGAGTTGCCGTGGTGCCAGTCGGAGGCCGAGGAGGAGTCGCTGGCGGTCTCCCTGAACGGCGTGCCCGAGCGGCAGGCCGCGCCCACCGAGTGGACCGAGTACACCTACGAGGTCGCCAACACCGGCGAGGCACCGCTGGGCCTGGTCTTCCTGCGCGCCGCCACCTGGTACGAGGCGGCCGACGGGGGCGAGGACGGGTTCGGCTTCACGATGGAGTGGCGGTACGACGGCGAGTGGCGCGAACTCCAGTGGGAGAGCGACGCCGCCGACGGCCACTTCGGGCTGGTCGATGGGCTGGCGCCCGGCGACTCCGCCGAGGTGCGGATCCGCACCCGCGCCCTGGAGGACCGGACGGGCTGGGTGAACGCCACCGCCAGCGCCGTCGGCTACGACCCGGAGACCACCAGCGTCTGCCACTTCTCCAACGGCGTCGAGGCCGAGTGGGCGCTGGTGCCCGGGGGCGACGAGGCGCCCGGCGAGCCCGACCCGGAGGAGCCGGGGCAGCCCACCGATGAGCCCCAGCCCGGCGAGCCCTCCGAGGAGCCCAACGCCCCCGCACCACAGGGCGGTTCCGACGACGAGGCCGAACTCGCCGAGACCGGCGGCTCCCCCGCCCTCCCCGTCGCCGCCGGCATCGGCGGAGCCGCGCTCGTCGCCGGCGCCGGAGCCCTCCTCATCGCCCGCCGCAACCTGGCCTGACCACCCGGCAGGCCCCGGGGCCGCGCCCGCGCACGCGCAACGCGGGGCGCGGCCCTCGCCGTTCGCTCTATCCTGACCTCCAGTCAGACGGCGGGGGGTGACCGGAGTGCGCTGGGGACCACCCGGCCGAGCGGCCAGCCTGCTGGTGGTGCTGATCGCCTGCCTGCCGTTCGGCACGCTCCTCTGGGCGCAACACCAACTGGCCGCCGAGGGCCGCAGGTTGGAGCTGAGCATGGCCGGCCTCGACCTGGACGCGTTCACCGTGGTCACCAGCGGCGCCGCCGAGCACTGGGTGCCGCAGCTCGTCTTCCTGCTGCTGTTCGTCGGCCTGGGGTACGCCGTGCTGCGTGCCTCGCCCCGGCGCGGGCCCACCGCGCGCGGCGTGCTGCTGGTGGTCGCGGCCGCCCTGCTGGCCGGCGCGGTCAGCGACCTCACCGACGTGGTGCTGGAACGCCGCGCCTGGTCCGGGCCGCCCACCTGGGACGACGTGGACGACATCCTCGGCACCGTCCGCGCCTACGGCGAGGCGACGGCGTTCGCGCCCTGGGTCGCCGTGACGCTGCTGGCGGTCTGGCTGGAGTGGCGCCTGCTGTCCTGCGCGCTCTGGACGCTGCGCCGCCTGCCCCAACTGCGCCACCACACCGGCCTGAAGCCGCTGCCGCTGCTGGTCCGGGCGACGCTCGGCCGCCCCGCGCGCGGGCTGGCCGGGCCGCTGCCGCCGCCGGGCCGGC
>NZ_RFFJ01000093.1 GCF_003696235.1 Streptomyces triticirhizae | reverse complement strand
GGGCGCCCGCGCGGCCCCCTGGCGCCTCCGGGCGCCGCGCAGCGCCTTGTTGACGGACTCGCCGCGCGGATGACATCGTTCCCACCTGGGATCGTTCCCACAGGCCCCAGAAGGGACTTCCGTGCACGTCAACCCGGCCGCGTCGGCCGCCCCCACGCCCCTCGCCCCGGATGTCTTCCGCTTCGAGGACACCTGCAACGTCTATCTGCTCCGGCACGACCGCCGCGCGGTGTTGATCGACTTCGGGTACGGCGCGGTGCTGGACCACCTCGCCGACTTCGACGTGGACGAGGTCACGGACGTGCTGGTCACCCACCACCACCGGGACCAGGTGCAGGGCCTGGCCCGGGCGGTGGCCGCCGGGATCAGGGTGTGGGTGCCGCCGGTGGAACGGGAGTTGATCGCCGAGGTCGACGAGCACTGGCGGACGCGGCGCTTCGACAACGACTACGACGTCCGGCAGGACCGCTTCTCGCTGCTGGAGCAGGTCCCGGTGACCGGCACCGTCGACGAGTACCGCACCCGCCGCTACGGCCACGCCGAGATCCACACCCTGCCGTTGCCCGGCCACACCCCGGGCTCCGTCGGCTATCTGGTGACGGCCGGCGGGCGGCGGCTGGCGTTCGTCGGCGACCTGATCCACGGCGAGGGCCGGGTCTGGTCGCTGGCCGCGACCCAGTGGGCCTACACCGGCAGCCACGAGAACCACGGCAAGGAGGGCGTGGCCGCCACCATCCTCTCCACCATGAGACTGCTGGACACCGGCGCCGAGTCGCTGTTGCCCTCGCACGGCGCCCCGGTCACCGACCCGCCCACGGCCGTGGCGCGGCTGCGCGGGAAGCTGACCGAGCTGCTCCAGATGAACCGGCGCACCCCGTTCGACCCGGAGCGGATGCTCTACCGGCCGTGGACCGAGATCACCCCGCACCTGCTGCGCAACACCACCAGCATGGCCAACTCCTATGCCCTGCTGTCCGATTCGGGCACCGCGCTGCTGCTGGACTTCGGCTACGACCTGACCACGGGACTGCCGGGCGGCCAGGACCGGTCGGCGCGCCGCCCGCTGCTGGAGTCGATCACCGCGCTGCGCCGCGACCACGGGATCGACCGGGTTGAGGTGGCGTTGCCGACCCACTACCACGACGACCATGTGGCCGGGTTCAACCTGCTGCGCGAGGTGCACGGCACCGAGGTCTGGTCCCCGTCCCACATCGCCCCCGTGCTGGCCGCGCCGCGCCGCTTCGACCTGCCGTGCCTGTGGTACGACCCGATCCCGGTGGACCGCGAGCTGCCGGTGAACGGGAGCGTCCGCTGGCGCGAGTACGAGATCGGCGTCCACGACCTGCCGGGGCACACCCTCTACGCCGCCGCCTACGCGTTCACCGTGGACGGGCGGAAGGTGATCGCCACCGGCGACCAGCAGACCACCGAGTGGGAGCCGGGGTTGCGCCCGGAGATCCTCAACTACCAGTACCGCAACCGCTTCCGGATCGACGACTACACGCGCAGCGCCGAGCTGTACCGGGCGCTGCGGCCGGAGTTGATGATCAGCGGGCACTGGTTCCCGTTCGAGGTCAGCGACGCCTATCTGGACATGCTGCTGGAGAAGGGGCGGCAACTGGCCCGGCTGCACCGGGAGTTGCTGCCGGCCGAACTGGACCTGGGCGCCGAGGGGTTCGCCGCCAGGATCGGCCCCTACCGCCATGTCGCCCGCCCGGGCGAGACCATCCGCTACACGGTCGAGATCCGCAACCCGTTCCCGCACGAGGAGGCCGCCGAGGTGCGCCTGATCCTGCCCGCCGGCTGGCACGCCGAGCCGTCCGTCGTCCGTTCCGCCGTGCCGCCGGGGCGCGAGGCGAGCGTGGAGTTCGCCGTGCGCGTGCCGGCCGGCGCGCCGCGCGCCGAGCGGCTGCGGCTGGCGGCCGATCTGACCGTGGGCGCGCTGCGCCTCGGGCAGCAGGCCGAGGCCCTGGTGAGCGTCCGATGAGCGCGGGGGGAACGGGCGCCGGCGCCGCCACGGCGACGGCCGTCCGCCGGTTGCCGGACGGGCGGGTCGAGGTCGTGCGGCCGGGCTACCGGCTGACGGTGGCCGCCGACGGGCGGAACGCCGCGCTGGCCGGTCCCCAACTCGGCGCGCACCCGATGGTGTTGGAGCTGGCCGGCGCGCTGGACCGGACCGACGTCCGGGACGAGACCCTGGCGTTGGAGGTCGCCGAGCCCGAGTGGGCGGGCGAGGACCCGGTGGTGGTCGTGCGGCGCCGCTCCACCGCCTGGCGGCGGGCCGCGACCCGGATCGTCTGCGCGCCCGAGGGGCCCGAGCTGACCTGGGAGGTCGAGGGCGAGGGCCGGCTGGACGAGGTCGCGTTGGCCGTCACCAGGGCCGCGCTGGGCGGCAGGGTCGGCGGGCTGCTGCCCAGCGGCCACGCCTGGGGCACCCTGTTCACGCCCAACCCGGGGGCGCCCGCCCGGCTGCTGCGCGCCCCGGGGGAGAGCGCCGCGCTCGGCGTGACGGGCGGCTCGGGCGCGGGGCGCGGGCACTGGTTCTTCACGCCCTCGCCGCTCTGCCTGGCGTTCACCGAGGACCGGCTGCCGGACGACGCGGCGCCCGAAACCCCGGTCGAGCGGCCCTGGTTGGGCGTCGGCCTCGGCGCGCCGGTGCGCGAGCTGACGTTCCCTCAGATGCGCTACGTTCCGGCCGACGGCGGCTGGCACCTGGTCCTCGCCTACGAGGGACACACCGAGGTCGCCGGCGTCTTCCGCACCCCGACCCTCCAGCTCAGCCCCGGCCACCGGGACCCCTATGCCGCGCTCGCCGCGCACCGCGCCTGGCTGGAGGCGCGCGGCTTCGCGCCGGCGCGCAGGCCGGCGGGGGAGCGCGAACAGGGGCGTGAACGGGAGGCGCCCGCCTGGTGGTTCGAGCCGATGTTCTGCGGCTGGGGCGCCCAGGGCCACCGGGCCGCCGAGACCGGCCGGCCCGCGCCCGAGCTGTCCACCCGCGCCGAGTACGACCGCCACCTGGCCGCCCTCGCCGAGCAGGGCCTCGACCCGGGCACCGTGGTGATCGACGACAAGTGGCAGCGGCAGTATGCCCGTTGGGAGCCGGACGAGGAGCGCTGGCCCGACCTGAAGGGCTGGATCGCCCAACGCCACGCCGCCGGCCAACGCGTGCTGCTGTGGTGGCGGGCCTGGGCCAACGAGGGCGCGCCCGACGCGTTCTGCGTGCGCACGCCCGAAGGCCGGCCCGTGGTGCTGGACCCGAGCCACCCGGGCGCGGCGGCGCTGCTGCGGGAGAACATCCACCGGATGCTGTCGCCCGAGGGGCTCGACGCGGACGGGCTGAAGATCGACTTCACCGCCGACACCCCGACCGGACACGGCCTGACCGCCCACGGCCCGGGCTGGGGGATGGCCCTGCTGTACGATCAACTCGCCCTGATCCACGGGGCGGCGAAGGAGGCCAGGAAGGACGCGCTGGTGGTGACCCACACCCCGCATCCGGCGTTCGCCGAGGTGACCGACATGATCCGGCTGAACGACATGCTGCGGCTGGACGACCCCGAGCCCGACGCCCGCATCGTCCCGCAGATGCGCTACCGGGCCGCCGTGGTCCGCGCGGCCTGCCCCGACCTCCCCGTCGACACCGACGACTGGTGCGCGCCCGACCTGGCGCAGTGGCGCGAATACACCGCGATCAAGGACGAGTTGGGCGTGCCCGCGCTCTATCTGAGCACCCATGTGGACCGCACCGGCGAGCCGTTGACCGATGCCGACTACGCGGCGCTGCGCGCCCAGTGGGCCCGCTGGCGCGCCCGCACCCGGCGCGCCGAGCGTGCCCGGCAGCCGGTGCGGGAGACGGCGCGGCCGGGGGAGGGGGCGAGGCCGTGAGTTCGCCGGGAAACGGGCGCCGCCGGCGGACCCGGGTCACGCTGCGGCAGGTCGCGGAGGAGGTCGGCACCTCCCAGTCCACCGCCTCCCGCGCGCTGGCCGGCCACGGCTATGTCGCCGAGGACCTCAAGGCGCGGGTGCTGGAGGCCGCCGCCCGGCTCGGCTATGTCCCCGACATCTCGGCCCGCACCCTCAAGGGGCAGGCCAGCGGCCTGATCGGGCTGCTCGTCTCCGACCTGCGCAACCAGTTCTACGCCCAACTCGCCGCCGGCGTCGAGCAGACGGTGGCGGCGGCCGGGCACCAGGTGGTGCTGGTCGACGACCACGGCGAGTCGGAGCACGCGGCGCGCGCCGCCCGCGCGTTCCTGGCGATGCGCGCCGACGGCGTGCTGCTGGCGCCCACCGGGCGCGAGGCCACCGAGCTGCTGGTGGAGCACGGCACGCCGGTGGTGGAGGTGGACCGCCGTTCGGGGGCGCGGAGTTGTGACGCGGTCACCATCGACAGCGAGGCCGGCGCCCGGGCCGCCGTGGAGCACCTGCTCCAGCTCGGGCACCGCAGGATCGCCGTCGTGGTCGACGAGACGATGTGGGACACCGGCAAGAACCGGCTCAAGGGCTACCGCGCCGCGCACCGCGAGGCCGGCGTCCCGCTGTCCCGCCGGCTGGTGCTCAACCTGGGCCTGCGCCCGGACGATCCGCAGCGGGACGTGGCGGCCTTCCTGGACGCCAACCCGGACGTCACCGCCGTCTTCGCCGCCAACAACGTGATGGCGGAGGCGGTGTGGCAGGAGTTCAAGCGGCGCGGCGCCGAGGTGCCGGGCCGCTACTCGATGGTCTCCTTCGACGACCTGACCTGGATGCGGGTGGTGGAGCCCGGCCTGACGGCGGTGCGGCAGCCCGTCTACGAGATGGGCAGCCGGGCCGCCGAGCTGCTGCTGGAACGGATCGCGGGCGGCACCGAGCGGACCGCGACCCGCACCCTGGACCCGACCCTGGTGCTGAGGGGCTCAACGGCCCGCCCCTGACCCGATAACCCCCCTTTCTCATACGGGAGTTCGCTGCCCCGGCCGACGGCGCCTGGCGCGACTCCCGCCGTTGGCGTGCCCATCCGCGCCCAGGTCCGGGCCGTCGAACGAAGCCGCAGGTCAGAGCCGTGTAGCGCGGGCCGTCGACGGCGTGTGCGCGGCCGGAACACCTTATTTCGCACCGGCTATTGACGGCCCGCACCGCATATGACTACGTTCTCACATGGGAACGATGCCATATGCGGAACAGCGCGTGGAACGGGCCAAGTAAGCCCGTCTGAGCTGCCATTTCACGCATCCGCCGAGCCACGCTCGCGCCCCGAACGCTTCCCTGTCTCCGTCCTCTGTCCCCCTGTCCATCGCGTCCGTCCACGTTCATCACCGTCCATCCGCCACCGGCTCAAGGGAGAGTGACCATGGCGGCACCACCACGAAGGCGCTTCCGACGAAGCGCCAGCCTCGCCGCCGCGAGCACCGGGCTGCTGACCCTCGCCGCCTGCGGCGGGATCAGCTTCGCCGACGACTCCGACACGTTCGTCACCATGGGCTTCGGCGCCGGCGACGCGCTCGGCACCGTCCGCCTGGAGCGCGCCACGGAGGCCGTCGCACCGCTCGATGTCCAGGTCAACGAGGGCCAGTTCGACGAGCAGCAGTTCCTCTCGGCCGTCGCCGCCGACGACCCGCCGTCCGTGGTCCGCATGGACCGCGCGCTGATCGGCGGCTACGCGGCGCGCGGCGCCCTGATGCCGCTGACCGAGTGCGTCGACCAGCAGGGCATCGACCTCGACGAGTACCGCCCCGGCGCCATCGACGAGGCCACGCTGGACGGCACCCTCTACGGGCTGCCCGACTCGTACGACAACCGCGTGCTCCTGGTCAACCGCGAGGTGGTCGCCGAGGCCACCGGCTCCGACACGGTGGACACCTCCGACTGGGCCGGCCTGATGGACTTCGCCGAGAGCCTCCAGACCCGGGACGGCGCGCGGCTGACCAGGATCGGATTCGACCCCAAGATCCCCGAGTTCTTCCCGCTCTGGGTGGAGGCCAACGGCGGCCAGCTCATCAGCGAGGACGGCCGCACCGCCCGGCTCGACAGCCCCGAGGTCGTCGAGGCCCTTGAGTACGCGGTCTCGCTCATCGACGCCCAGGGCGGCTGGGGACGCTTCAAGGCGCTGCGCGACTCCTTCGACCAGTTCGGCGCCAACAACCAGATCGCCAGGGACCAGGTCGGCGCCTACCCCATGGAGGACTGGTACGTGAACGTCCTCGCGGGCACCTCGCCCGACGTGGACCTGGGCACCCAGCCGTTCCTCGACCGCGAGGGCGAGCCCATCAACTATGTCTCCGGGCTGAGTTGGGCCATCCCCAAGGGCAGCCCGCACATTGATGAGGCGTGCCAGTTCATTGCCACCATGACCTCGGCCGAGAGCTGGGTCGAGGCGGCCCGCGCCAAGGCCGAGGAGGTCCGCGCGACCGGCGCCCCCTACACCGGCGACTACACCGGCAACCGGGAGGCCGACCGGATCATCGAGAACGAGATCTGGGAGCCCACCGGCAACGACGCCTTCGACGAGGCGACCCGCCAGCTGTACGCGGTGCAGGACGACTCGTTCTCCGTGCCGGCCAACGCCGCCGGGACCGAGTTCCGCAAGGCGTGGCAGTCCGCCGTCAACCGGGTGCTCTCCGGGGACCAGGAGCCCGAGGAGGCGCTGCGCCAGGCGCAGGACCTCGCCCAGACCGCCCTGGACATCGCCAACCAGGGAGAGGAGTGAGCCGGGCCATGAGCGACCCCGCGACCCTCGCCGGCACCGGCCGGCGGGCCAGGACCCGCCGCTGGATGGCCTCCTGGCGCAACCGGGACACCCGCGCCGCCTACCTGTTCATCCTCCCCTGGCTGGTCGGCTTCGCGCTGCTGACGGCCGGACCGATGATCGCCAGCTTCGTGCTGTCGTTCACCAACTACGACGGCATCGGCCCGACGAAGAACGTCGGCTTCGACAACTACCGCCAGCTCTTCGACGACCCGTCCGTGGCCACCTCCATGATGAACACGCTGGTGTTCACCGCCCTGCGGGTGCCGCTGTCGATGGCGCTCGCCCTCGCGCTGGCCATGCTGCTGCTCCGCGTCACCCGGGGCTCCGGCTTCTTCCGCACCGTCTTCTACCTGCCGGTGATGACGCCATCGGTCGCCGTCGGCATCCTCTTCCTGCTGCTGTTCAACGGCAACGTCGGCGTGATCAACCGGGCGTTGGAGTTCGTCGGCATCACCGGACCCAGCTGGACCACGGACGGCAGCTGGGTCAAGCCGGGCCTGGTGCTCACCACGCTGTGGGCGCTCGGCGGCACCGTGGTGATCTACCTCGCCGCGCTGAAGAACGTGCCGCAGGAGCTGTACGAGGCGTCCGAACTCGACGGCGCGGGCCGGTGGACCTCGTTCGTCAACGTGACGCTGCCGCAGATATCCGGCGCCCTGTTCTTCACGCTGATCGTCAACACCATCGCCTCGCTCCAGACGTTCACCGAGGCGTACACCGCCTTCTACGGCACCGCCAACACCCAGACCTACAGCAGCGACGCGGCGCTGTTCTATGTCGTCTACCTGTTCCAACAGGCGTTCCAGTTCATGCACATGGGCTATGCCTCCGCGCTCTCCTGGCTGCTGTTCCTGGTGATCCTCGTCATCACCCTCGTCCAGGCCAGGCTCAGCAAGCGCTTCGTCTACTACGAGGGGGAAGCCCGATGAGCAGAACAGTCGCCGAACGCGACACCGTCGCCGCCAGCCGCCGCACCTCGGGGCCGATCGCGCGCACGCTGCGCCTGCTGGCCCTGCTGGGCGCCACCGTGATCTTCGTCTACCCGTTCTTCTGGCTGATCAGCGCCTCGCTCAAGCCGTCCGAGTCGGTCTTCGACAACTCGCTGCTGCCCTCGGACTGGCAGTTCGAGAACTACCGCGAGATCTGGACGGCGGTCCCGCTGGGCACCTGGGTGCTCAACAGCGTCACCGTCACCCTGGCGGCCGCCGTCGCCGTGACGATCTCCAGCGCGCTGGTCGCCTTCGGCTTCGCCTACTTCCGCTTCCCCGGGCGCAACCTGCTCTTCGGCCTGGTCATCGCGACGATGATGCTGCCGGCCGTGGTGCTGATGGTGCCGCAGTACCTGGTGTGGAACTCGCTCCACCTGGCCAGCAGCCAGGTCCCGCTGTGGGCGCCGAACCTCTTCGGCTCCGCGTTCTACATCTTCCTGCTGCGCCAGTTCTTCCTCGGGCTGCCGCGCGAACTCTTCGACGCGGCGCGGATCGACGGCGCCAACTACTGGACGATGTTCTACCGGATCGCGGTGCCGCTGTGCCGGCCCGCGCTGGTGGTCACGTTCGTCTTCGAGGTGCAGGCCGCCTGGACCGACCTCATCCGGCCGCTGATCTATCTGCGGGACCCGGACCTCTTCACCGTGCCGCGCGGACTGAAGGCCGTACTCGACCAGTTCGGCGAGGGCGGCGAGCTGCGGTGGGAGATCGTCTGCGCCGCGAGCGTGGTCGTCACCGTGCCGATGATCGTCGTCTTCCTCATCTGCCAGCGGCAGTTCACCTCGGGCATCGCGACAACAGGACGGAAGGGTTGATGACGCACCACCACGAGGCCGTCGGGCCGGTCCTCGCGCTCGACATCGGAGGCACCAAGCTGGCGGCTGGCGTCGTCGGCCCGGACGGCGAGACGCTCTCGTTCGCCCGGTGCCCCACCGGTGTCCAGGACGGGCCCGACGCCGTGCTCAAGCGGCTGTTCGACCTCGGCCACGCCGTGCTGGGCACGGCCGGGGTCGACGCCGGGCGGCTGCTGGGCACGGGCATCGGCTGTGGCGGCCCGCTGGACGCCACCACCGGTGTGCTGCTGGCACCACCGCACCTGCCGGGCTGGACGAACGTGCCGGTGGTCCAACGGGCCGCCGACGCCTTCGGGTTGCCCGCCGTGCTGGACAACGACGGCACGGCCGGCGCCGCCGGCGAGTGGCGCTTCGGCGTGGGCCGGGGCAGCCGCGACCTGATCTACCTCACGGTCTCCACCGGCATCGGCGGCGGCCTCGTCATCGACGGCCGCACCTATCGGGGCGCCGCCGGCAACGGCGGCGAGCCTGGTCATGTCACCGTCCGCGCCGCCGACGCGCGCCGCTGCCACAGCTGCGGCCGGATCGGGTGCCTGGAGGCGTACGCCTCCGGCACGTCGATCGCCGAACGGGCCGTCGCCGCCGTCGCCTCGGCGACGGCGGCGGGCCGGGAGACCGCCCTGGCCGGGCGGGAGCCGCTGACGGCGGCCGACGTCTCGGCCGAGGCGCGGGCCGGGGACCCGGTGGCGGTCGAGGTCTGGGACGAGACCGTCGAGATCCTGGCCGGCGGGCTGACGTCGCTGGTCAACGCGTTCGAGCCCGAGCTGGTCGTGCTCGGCGGCGGCGTCACCCGCGCGGGTGAGCTGCTGATGGCGCCGCTGCGCGAGCGGGTCGCCGCGCAGGCGATGGGGCCGGCCGCGTCGGCCGTCCGCCTGATCACCGCCACCGGCGGCGACCAGGCGGGCGTCCTGGGCGCGGCGGCCATCGCGTTCGAGAGGTTGCACCGGCCGGCCGCGGCCGGCAGGGCCGGCCGGGCCACCCCGCCCTGAGCCGGGCCGGCCAGGCCACCCCGGCACCACAGACCATCCGTAAGAAGAACTCCGTTGGAGATCCATGTCCGTCCCGCCCGAGCACCAGCTCGCCGACCATCTGGCCACCGCCGAACGCACCCGGGCACTGCTGCCCGAGTTGATGACCGTCGCCAACCGACTGATCGACGTCTACGCCGGCGACGGGCGGCTCTACACCTTCGGCAACGGCGGCAGCGCCGCCGACGCCCAGCACCTCGCGGGCGAGCTGATCGGCCGCTACCTGCGGGAACGCCGCCCCCTCGCCGCCGTCTCGCTGGTCACCGACCCCTCGGTGATCTCCTGCGTCGGCAACGACTACTCCTTCGACGAGGTCTTCGCGCGTCAGGTGCGGGCCCTCGCTCGACCTGGTGACATGGTCATCGGGTTCACCACCTCGGGACGGTCGACCAACGTGGTGCGGGGCCTGGCCGCCGCCCGTGCCGCCGGCGCCGTCACCGTGCTCTTCGGCGGCGGCACCGAGGGCGGCCGGCCCGCCGCCGACCATGCCGACCACGCGCTGATCGTCCCCGAGACGGCCACCGCCCGCGTTCAGGAGATGCACCTGACGCTGCTCCACCTGCTCAGCGAGCAGGTGGACGCCTGGGCCAAGACCACCGACCACGAGCCGCAGCAGTTGGAGAACCACACCTGATGAGCACCAGCCCCGCCACCCCCGAGCCCGGCAGGGCCGACAAGCCCGGCTCCCGGCAGCGCACCCTGCACCTCGTCGGCAACGCCCACATCGACGCCGTCTGGCTGTGGCGCTGGCCCGAGGGACTCCAGGAGATCCGCGCCACCTTCCAGTCGGCCGTCGACCGCATGGAGGAGTACCCCGACTTCGTGTTCACCTGTGACTCCGTGATGTACCTGGAGTGGATCGAGCGCCACGACCCGGAGCTGTTCGAGACCATCCGCCGCCGCGTCGCCGAGGGCCGGTTCCGGATCATCGGCGGCTGGTGGGTCGAGCCCGACTGCAACGTCCCCTCCGGCGAGTCCTTCGTCCGCCAGGCCCTCTACGGGCAGCGCTACCTGCTGGAGAAGTTCGGCCGGATCGCCACCGCCGGCAGCAACCTCGACCCGTTCGGGCACAACGCGATGCTGCCGCAGCTGCTGCGCAAGGCCGGCCTGGACAGCTACCTCTTCCTGCGTCCTGGGCCGCACGAACAGTCCCTGCCCGGGCAGTTCTTCCACTGGGAGTCGCCCGACGGCTCCCGGGTGCTGGCCTACCGGCTGCCCAACGAGTACTGCGCGCCCGGCGCCGACATCGGGCACCACCTCGACAAGGCCATCGGCCTCATGCCCGACGACGAGCCCGAGCTGATGGTCTTCTACGGCGTCGGCAACCACGGCGGCGGCCCCACCAAGGCCAACCTCGACAGCATCCGCCGCCTCGACGAACTCGGCGGCCTGCCCAGGCTCCAGCTCAGCCACCCCGAGGCGTTCTACGAGACGATCAGGGACCGCGAGGACATACCGGTCCACGTCGGGGAACTCCAACACCACGGCCCCGGCTGCTACTCCGCGCACTCCGGCATCAAGGCGTGGAACCGGCGCGCCGAGAACGAGCTGCAACGCGCCGAGAAGTGGGCGACCATCGCCTCCGTCGTCGCCGAACAGCCCTACCCGCACTGGGAGTTCGCCGAGGCGTGGAAGCTGGTGCTGTTCAACCAGTTCCACGACATCCTCGCCGGCACCGCCATCCGCTCCGCCTACGACGACGCCCGCGACGACTACGGCCGGGCCCGTTCGCTGGCCGCCGAGACGTTCAACAACGCCGTCCAGGCCGTCGCCCGCCGCATCGACATCCCGCAGCGGGACGGCACCGAGCCGCTCGTCGTGTTCAACCCGCACCCGTGGGAGCTGCGCGCCGACGTCGAGTTCGAGCACGCGCGGGCCGCCGTCTCCCGCCTCACCGACGACACCGGCGCCGAGGTGCCCGTCCAGCTGACCCGCTCCGAGTCCATCATGGCCGGCAACCGGGGCCGGCTGGCGTTCCGCGCCCAGGTCCCGCCGATGGGCCACCGCGTCTACCACCTGCTGCCCGGCGGCAACCCCGGGGCCGGCGTCGAGGGCGCCGTCAAGGCCACCGACACCAGCCTGGAGAACGAGCACCTGCGGCTGGTCGTCGACCCGGCCACCGGCTGGCTGTCGTCCCTCTACGACAAGGACACCGGCGCGGAGCTGCTGCCCGAGCGCCCCGGCGCGCACGCCGTGGTGATCAACGACTCCTCCGACACCTGGGGCCACCGGGTCCGCGCCTACGACCGGGTCGCCGGGCACTTCGAGTGCCGCCGCGTGTTCCTCGTCGAACAGGGCCCGGTGCGCGCGGTGTTGCGGATCGAGAGCCGCTACGGGAACTCCACCCTCGACGAGGAGCTGGTGCTGTCCGCCGGCTCCGCCCAGGTCGAGGTCCGCACCCGCGTCAACTGGCAGGAGCAGCTCAAGGCGCTCAAGCTCCGCTTCCCGACGGCGCTCTCCGAGGTCACCGCGACCCACGAGATCCCCTACGGCCACCTGGAGCGCGTGCCCGACGGCGCCGAGGAGCCCACCCAGGCGTGGGTGGACGTCACCGGCACCCTGCCCGACGGCCGGCGCGCCGGGCTGACCGTCGCCAACGACAGCAAGCACGGCCACGACGTGGTCGACGGCGAGATCGGCATGACCGCGCTGCGCAGCCCCGCCTACGCCTGGCACGAGCCGCGGCAGCTCGACCCGGACGGCTCCTACGAGTACCTCGACCAGGGCATTCAGGAGTTCCGTTCGCTGCTGATCCCGCACGGCGGCGACTGGCGCGCCGCCGACCCGGTGCGCCGGGCCGCCGAGCTGAACCAGCCGGCGTTCTCCCTGCTGGAGTCCTTCCACGCCGGCCCGCTGGCGCAGCGCGCCGCGCACGCCGACGACGGCGCCGGCGGCGTGCTGGTCACCGTCGTCAAGGAGGACGAGGACGGCACCGGCGACCTGGTGGTGCGCGCGGTGGAGTCCGCCGGTCGCGCCAGCCGGGCGGTCATCGCGCTGCCGATGCTCGCGGGTCGCGTGATCGAGGCCGAGTTCGGGCCGAGCGAGATCAAGACCTTCCGGGTGCCGCGCGACGGCCAGCGGCCGGTCGTCGAGACCGACCTGCTGGAGAGGCCCGGCCAGGCGTGACCCGTTCCACCCGCCCGCTGACCGAGGGCTGGCAGGTCAGGCCCTGCCTCGGCGACACCTGGCGCTGGCTCGCCGGGCCCGGCCGTCCCACGGACGAGCCGGGCTGGCTGCCGGCCCGGGTGCCCGGCGCGGTGCTCGACGACGCGCACCGCGCCGGGCTGGTCGCCGACCCGTTCGTGGCGGACCAGAGCCTGGCCGCCGAGTGGGTCCCGCAGCGGACCTGGCTCTACCGGCTCCCGCTGACGGGCGTTCAACTGGCGGCGGGTGAACGGGCGTTGCTCCGCTTCGACGGGGTGGACCACGACGCGACGGTGCTGGTCGACGGCGAGGAGGTGGCCGGCCACAGCGGGATGTTCGTGCCCTTCGAGGTCGATGTCACGCACTGGCTGGCCGACGGCGACCGCCACCTGCTGGCGGTCGCCGTCCACCCCGCGCCGGCCAACGAGCCGCAGGTCGGCCGCACCGACCGGGTCACCGTCCACAAGGCGCGGATGGACTACGGCTGGGACTTCTGCCCCCGGATGCCGCACCAGGGCATCTGGAAGCCGGTCACCCTGCGGGTGGAGGGCCCGCTGGCGCTGGGCGAGGTGTCCGTCGCGGCGGAGGCGACCGGCGAGGTCACCGTCGAGGTGAGGCACCGGTGGGCGGGTGGACATCCACGGCGACCCGCCACCGGCCGGCTGACCGTCGAACTCCTCGACCCCGACGGCAGGTTGGCGGCCACGCGCGAAGCCCCCGTGACAAGCGCCGGGGCCGACCGGCCGACCACCGTCCCCCTCAACGTCCCCGACCCGCGACTCTGGACCGTCAACGGCCTCGGCCCCCAACCCCTCTACACCGTCCGCACCACCCTCACCGGCGTCGACGGCGAACCCCTGGGCCAGCGCAGCGTCACCACCGGGTTCCGGCGGGTGCGGATGGTCGCCAACCCGGGCGCGCCGGACGGCGCCGTGCCCTACACGCTGGAGGTCAACGGCCGCCGCGTCTATGCCAAGGGCTGGAACTGGGTTCCGCTGGACGCCCGTTACGGCGTGCCGCGCCCCGAGAAGCTGGCGCACCTCCTCCAACTCGCCGCCGACGCCGGCGTCAACCTGCTCCGCGTGTGGGGCGGAGGGCTGCTGGAGAGCGAGGAGTTCTACCGGCGCTGCGACGAACTGGGCCTGCTGGTCTGGCAGGAGTTCAGCCTCTCCAGCTCCGGCATCGACAGCGTGCCTTCTCACGACCCCGCCTATCTGGCCCTGTTGGAGCGCGAGGCGCACGCCATCGTGCCCGCGCTGCGCCACCACCCGTCGCTCGCCCTGTGGGGCCCGGGCAACGAACTCCACCACACCGTGACGGCCACCCCGCTGGACGAGTCCACCTCGCCCGCCGTCGCCACGCTCGCCGCCGTGGTGCGGCAACGCGACCCGGACCGCGTGTGGTTGCCGGGATCGCCGGCCGGCCGCGCGTTCCTCAACCGGCTCGACCTGATCGAGGCCGACCCCGACGCCCAACACGATGTGCACGGCCCGTGGGAACACCAGGGACTCGGCGCACAGCAGCGGCTCTACGACGCCGGAACCTGCCTGCTGCACAGCGAGTTCGGCGTGGAGGGCATGGCCAACCGCCGCGCCTGGAACGCGGTGGTGCCCGCCGACCGGCAGTGGCCCACCGGCCGCGACAACCCGCTGATGGAACACCTCGGCGCCTGGTGGAACAACACCCCGCTGGTGCTGGCCGCGTTCGGCGGCCGGCCCGCCGACCCTGACACCGTGCGGCGCGCCAGCCGGCAGCTCCAGCACGACGGGCTGCGCTATGCCGTCGAGGCCAACCTCCGTCGCGCGCCGAGGAGTTCGGGAACGCTGCCCTGGCAGTTCGACGAGCCGTTCCCCAACGCCTGGTGCACCAGCGCCGTGGACCACCTCGGCGAGCCCAAGTCGGCCTACTACGCGGTGCGTCGGGCCTACCGGGACGCGCATGTGTGCGCCCGGTTCGCCACCCAGGCATGGGCCGGCCGCGAACGCTTCGAGGCAGAGCTGTGGTCCTGGGAACGGGACGGCGCCACCTCCGGCGCCACCGTCCGCGCCCGCGTCCTGACCCTGGACGGAACGGCGGTCGCCGAGGTCCGCCACCCGGCGGGCCGCCCCGCCGCCGGCCCCGCCAGCACGGTGCCGGCCGCGCCCGCCGGGCGGATCTCCGTTCCCCTGGCGGAACTTGGCGGCGAGCCGCTGTTCCTGCTGGACCTCGCGCTGCTCGACGCGGAGGGCCGCCCGTTGGCCACCGCCCGCTGGACGCACAGTGCGACCGCCGACCTGGCCCCGCTGCTGGACGTTCCGCCGGCCGACGTCACCGCCGAGCCGACCGGCGACGCCGTGCGGCTGGCGCACGCCGGCGGGCCGGCCGCGCTCGGCCTGTGGCTGGCCGACGACCGGCCGGCCGACGCCGCCGGCTGGGCCGTGCTCGGCGACAACCTGATCGATCTGCTGCCCGGCGAGTCCGTTCGGGTGCCCCTGGAGTGGCGCGCCGCCCCCGAGGCCGGCCGCTGCCTACGACTGGAAGGGTGGAACGTTCGTGCCCGCCGCCTCGCCTGACCCCGCCACCGTCACCGACCCCGCCGACCCCGCCGACCCGACCGGCCCCGGCCTCGCGCTGCGCGACCCGGCCGCCGGCGAGGCCGTGCTCCCCTGGCTGGTGGGCCTGATGGTCGAGGACGGCCGCTGCCTGCCCGTCCCCGTCGAGCGGCGCCGCGACCTGCCCAACGGCGGGCTCCAACTCGAAGGCTCCGCCCACGGGTTCACCGCCCGGCTGCGGCTGGCCACCGGCGCCACCGGCCGCCGCGCCGAGCTGACCGTCCGCCGCGAAGCGCCGACCCCGGCCGACGCCGGCCTCCGCGTCGAGCTGCGGCTCGGCCCCACCGACGACCCCGGCTGGCTGATCCCCGGCGCGTTCTACGGCCAGAACCGGCTGCCCGACTGCGCCCGCCCCTACCCCCGCTACCAGGCCGGCACCCACGACCCCGAGGGCATGGTCGCCGACGCCTGGTCGCTGCGCGCCGACCGCTGCGCCACCCCCGCCGTCTTCGCCCGCGACCCGAGCGGCGGCGCCGCACTCGCCTGCGCCGAGGTCGGCCAACTCGGCCCGCAGGGCGTCGGGTTGGCGCTGGTGGAGGGCGGCAGGCCGGCGCTGCGGCTGCACGCCCCCTACCGCGAGGAGCCCGTCTCCTACTACGGCTCCGCCACCCCGCTGCCGCCCGACACCCCGCTCCACCGCTGGGCGCCGGGGGAGGAGCGGACGGTGGCGTTCACCGTTCACCTGCTGGACGCCGACCCGCACGCCTACGCGCCCGTGCTCCGCGAGCTGGCCGACGCCGCCGCCTGGGAGGGCCCGGCCGAGCCGGCCGCCTGGGTCGGCCTGGCCGAGGCGGCCGAGCTGACCGCCCACGGGCTGCACCGCTGGCACTATCGCGCCGACCCGCCGGTGCTGCTGGAGACCGCCGCCTTCGACCGGGAGGCGCTCGGCGCGGCCGGCGACCGGCAGGCCATGCACGTCTCCTGGATCAGCGGCACCCCCTACGCCCACGCGCTGCTCGTCCACGCCCGCCGCGTCGGCGACGCCGAACAGGCGGCGGCGGCCGTGGCCGTGCTCGACCACATCGCCCAACACCGCACGCCCGCCGGCACGTTCTGGGGCCAGTGGACCGAGAGCGGCGGCTGGGGCGCCGGCTGGACCGGCGACCGGCAGCGGCTGCACTCCCGCACCCTGGGCGACGCCACCCTCTTCCTGCTGCGCGCCCTGCTCGCCGAGCGCGCCCTGGGCCACGACCACCCCGCGTGGGAACGCGCGGTCCGCGCCAACCTCGCGGTCGCCGCCGCCGGCGCCGACCCCGCCAGCGGCCGGCTGGCCGCCGCCCACCACACCGACACCGGCGCCGCCCTCTCGCACCGGGGCAGCGCCGGCCTGGCCTGGATCGCGCCGCTCGTCGAGGCGGCCGAGGCGTTCGACGAACCCGACCTGCTGGCCGTCGCCCGCCGCGCCGGCGCCGCCTACGCGGCGGACGTCCACGGCGAGTTCCTGTGCGGTGCGCCCGAGGACGTCTCCCTCGCCCCGACCTCCGAGGACGGCTACAACGCGGTCATCGCCTACACGCTGCTCCACGAGGCCGGCATCCCGGACAACGCCGAACAAGGTCAACGGGACGGCCGCTGGCTGGAGTTGGCGCGACGGGCCGCCGAGTGGACGCTGACCTTCCGCTACTCCTACGACGTGCGCTTCGACCCGCACACCGTGCTCGCCCGGTACGGCTTCCGCACCCGGGGCCTGGACCAGGCGTCGCCCTCCAACCAGCACCTGCACGCCTTCGGCCTGGTCTGCCTCCCGGAGTGGGTCCGGCTGGCCCGCCACCTCGACGACCCGGCGCTGCTGCGCTCCGCGCGGGAGAACCTCGACGCCTGCCGCCAGTTCGTCGCCCGCGCCGACGGCGACTTCAACGCCTACCGGGGCATGGTCACCGAGCGCTTCTACCAGACGGACTGCTTCCAGGCGAAGGGCATGGTCCTCACCCTCTCCCACGCCTGGACGGTGGGCCTGCTGCTCTACGCCTGCGAAGTGGCCCTGAGCCTCCCGGAGTTCGCCGACGAGGCGAAGGGAGCGGCGGCATGAACGAGGCGCTGCCGGTGTGGGGCGAGGCGGACGTGGCGGTGGTCGGCGGCTCGCTGGCCGGCGTCGCCGCCGCCGTCGCCCAGGCCAGGGCGGGCCGGCGGGTGCTGCTCACCGACCCCGGCTTCGCCCTGGGCGCCGAGCTGACCGCCGCCAACCGGCCCTGGGTGACGGCGGGTTCGGTGCCCGAGCCGCTGGCCGGGCTGGTCGGGGATCACGTGCCGGCCGGCACGCCGGTGCCGCTGCGGCCGGCGGCGGTGAAGCTGGCCCTGGAGGACGCGGTGCTGTCCGCCGGCGGACAACTGCTGTATGGCGTGCGGTGGTTGGGCACCACGCTGGACGGTGCGGTGTTCGCTGGCAAGTCCGGGCGGGGCGTGGTGCGGTGCGGCGGGCTGCTGAACGCGGGGCGCGGGCCGCGCGAGGGGCGGGTGTGGAGCGTCGAGTTCACCGGGGTGGGGGGCGCTGCCGCTGGGCTTTCCGGGACGCACGGGCTCGCGGGCCCGGGCGGCGTGCGGCTGGTGGACGGGTGCCGGGGGCCGGGGCATGTGTATGCGCTGGTGAACGTGGCGGAGGGGAACCGGCGGGCGGCTCTGGTGGAGGCGACGCGGCCGCTGCGGGAGCATCCCGGCTTCGCCGGGGCCGAGGTGGGCGCGGTGGGGACGGTGCCGCTGGCCGGGGGCGCGGTCCCCGCGTGGGCGCAACGGGAGGACGGCGTCTGGGAGTTGGGGGGTGGGGCGGCTGCCGTGGACGGGGACGACCTCGTTGATGCCGGGGAACTGTGGTCGGTGGGCTCTCTCCCACCCGCCCACCCTTCCCCGCCCCCGGCGGCCCCGGCCTGCCCGTCCGTCGCCCGCACCCTCAGGACCGACGTACTCGTCGTCGGGGGCGGGACCAGCGGGGCCTCGGCCGCGCTCGGGGCGGCCCGGGCCGGCGCCGAGACCGTGCTGGTCGAGGCGGGCCCGGGGCCCGGCGGCACCGGAACGCACGGCGGGGTGCACAGCTACTGGTTCGGCCGCCGCGCCGGCCACGCCGCCGAGATCCAACGGCTGACCCGCGAGACCCACCGCGCCCTCGGGCTGCGCCACGGCGGCGTCGGCCGCTGGAACATCGAGGCCAAGTCCCTCGCCCTGCACCGCGCCCTACGCCGCGCCGGCGTTCAACTCCACTACGAGGCACAGGCGTTCGACGTCATCAAGGACGGCGACCGGGTCGTGGGCGCGGTGTTCGCCGACGCCGAGGGGCACACGTTCGCCGTCCGCGCCCGCGTCGTGGTGGACGCCACCGGGGACGCCGACCTCGCGGCCTGGGCCGGCGCGCCCTGCGCCTACGGCGCGGCCGACACCCACACCGTGATGTGGTCGGCCCTGGCCCGCTTCGACACCCCGTCGAGCACCGTCAACAGCTTCGGCGGGCTGGCCGACCACACCGACGTCCAGGACACCACCCGCGCCGTGCTGGCCGCCCGCCGCCGCGCCCCCGGGGCGCACGACCACGCGGCGCTGCCGGTGGCCAGGGAGACCCGGCACCTGGCGGGCCAGGTCACGCTCACCCTCACCGACCAACTCATCGGGCGCCGCTGGCCCGACGCCGTCACCGTGCACTTCTCCAACCACGACCTGAAGGGCAAGGGCGAGGCCCTCTGGCCCCAACTCGGCCTGATCCCGCCCAACCTGGAGATCGACGTCCCCTACCGCGCCCTGTTGCCGAGGAACGTCACCGGGCTGCTGGTCACCGGCAAGGCGATCTCGGCCACCCACGACGCGCTGCCCGCGCTGCGGATGCAGGCCGACCTGGAGAACCTGGGCGAGGTCACCGGCCTCGCCGCCGCCCGCTGCGCCGCCGGGGACGTTCCCCCGCACCGGCTCGATGTCGCCGCGCTCCAGGCGGAGTTGGAACGGCGCGGCCGGCTGCCGGCCCGGCGGCCCGCGCCCCGGGTCCCGCCCACGCCGGCGCTGGTCGAGGAGCTGGGCCGGCGGCTGCCGCTGCACTCCTACTCCGACATGGGGCGGCGCGAGGTGTTCCGGGGCGTCATCCCGTTCGTCCATCTCGCGCTCGACCAACGCCCCGCGACCACCGAGGCGTTGACGGCCGCCCTCGACCGGGCCACCGGCCAACTCCGCACCGTGCTGGCGCAGCTGCTCGTGCTGCACGGCCAACGCGCCGGCGCCGACGTCCTGGTGGCCGAGCTGACCGAGACCCTCGCCGGGCCCGCGCTGCCGCCGCGCACCTCCGCGATCCGAGAGGCCCAACTCCCGCCGGACCAGTCCGCGATGCCCGACCCCTGCTATCTGCTGCACACCCTGGCCCTCGCCCGCGACCCGAGGGCGATCCCGCTGTGGGAGCGCGTCGCCGCGCTCCTCGACGCCGAGGAGGCGGCCTTCCGTGACCCGGCCGCCGCCCCGTTCAGCTGGGTGGACGCCGTCTGCGCCGGGGCCGAGCGGCTCGGCGACCCGGCCGCCGTCCCCGCCCTGACCGCGCTCCGCGACCGGCCCGCCCTGCACGGCCAGTGGCGCACCGGAGGCGTCGAACCCGACGACCTCCAGGAGCGCCGCGCCCTGCTGGAGCTGGCCATCGCCCGGGCGCTCGCCGCCTGCGGCAGCCCACGCGGCCACCGGACGCTTGTCGCCTATCTGGCCGACAACCGCGCCCTGTTGGCCGCCCAGGCCCACACCCGCCTGACCCTGCTCACCGGCGTCGACCACGGCGCCGACCGCGCGGCCTGGCTGGCCCACCTCGCACGCGAGGACCCGCCCGCACCCCGGCCCCTGCCGTCCGCGCACGACCCGCACCGCCACGACACCCCCGCGTTGATCCCTTCGCGGGATCCCGCTCAGGGAGCACTCCCATGACCACCCCCCGCACCCGCCCCCGCGCGGCGCTGCTCGGCCTCGGCCTGCTGCTGGCCGTCGCCACCGGCTGCGCCGGGCCCTCGGGCGACGGCGACGCGCTCAAGGTCGCCTACCCCTTCTGGGGCGAGGACGACATCCTGCACCGTCAGATGCGGCGCACCGCCCAGGAGTACGAGCAGGCCCACCCGGGCCGCGAGGTCGAGCTGATCCCCGTGCCCGACCAGCGCGGCAACTTCGCCACCAAGATCGAGCTGATGCAGCGGTCCGCCGCCAGCGCGCCCGACGTGGTCTTCCAGGACACCGTGATGACCAACGCCGACGCCCAGGCCGGCTATCTGCGGCCCATCGACGAGGAGTTGGCCGACTGGCCGGACTGGGAGCAGTTCGACGACACCGCCCGCCAGGCCACCCGCGCCGCCGACGGCCACACCTACGGCGTGCTGACCGGCACCGACGTGCGGGCCGTCTTCTACGACAAGCGGCTCTTCGCCGAGGCCGGGCTGCCCACCGACTGGCAACCCCGCGACTGGGACGACATCGTCGAGGCCGGCCGCGCCATCGAGAACGCCACGGCGGACCGCGAGGGAACGTCCGACGAGGTCATCCCGATCAACGTCTACGCCACCAAGTCGCTCGGCGAAACCACCACCATGCAGGGCCTGTTGATGCTGCTCTACGGCACCGACGACGGCTTCTACGACCCTGAGGACGACCTGTTCGCCGGCGACACCCCCGGGCTGAGGGACAGCCTGGGCTTCGTCGACACCGTCTTCGCCGAGGGGCTCGGCCCCAGCGAGGGCGAGGCGTACAACCCGAACTTCGGCAACCTCCTCAGCTCCGAGCTGCTGCCGCAGGGCCGCGTCGGCATCGCCATCGGCGAGGGCTCCTGGACGCCCAAGAACTGGCTGCCCGGCGGCGGTTCGCCCTGGCCCGAGTGGACCGAACACCTGGGCGTCGCCGCCATGCCCACCCAGCACGGGCAGGCGCCCGGCCGGATCAGCCTCTCCGGCGGCTGGATGCTGTCGGTCAGCGCGCACAGCCAACAGCCCGACGCCGCCTTCGACTTCGTCACCCGGGCCGCCGACCGGGACAACGCCCTGGAGTTCGCCGTGGAGAACGCCCAGCTCGCGGTCCGGCACGACGTCGCCGCTGACCCCGCCTACCTGGATGCCCTGCCCACCAACCGGTTCTTCACCGACCTGCTCCAGGACACCGCGTTCCGGCCGACCGTGGTCGACTACCTCCAGGCCAGTGGCTGGGCGCAGATCGCCATGGAGGCGGTGCTCACCGGCACCGACCCGGCCGACGCCGCCGAGGAGTACGCGGCCGGGCTCCGCTCCGACCTGGGCGAGGACCGGGTGAGGCGGTCATGAGCACCACGCCACCGGTCCGGCCGCGCCTCGACGCCGAGGCGCCCAAGTCCCCGGCGGGCGGGGCCCGTTACCGCCGTTCCGCAGGGCGGCTCGTGCCGCTGCTGCCGGCCGCGCTGCTGCTGGCCGTCTTCTTCCTCGGCCCGGTGCTGTGGTCGGTCTACGCCGCGTTCACCGACGCCGCGCTGACCGGGCCGACGGCCCGCGACGCCAACTTCGTCGGCCTGCGGAACTTCACCCGCCTCTTCGGCGACGACCGCTTCGCCTGGGCGATCTGGGCCACCGTGATCTTCGCCGTCGCCTCCGGCATCGTCGGCCAGAACGGGCTCGGCCTGACCCTGGCGCTGCTGCTGCGCGGCCGGGCCCGCTGGCTGCGGAACGTCATCGGCGTGCTGCTCGTCGGCGCCTGGGTGCTGCCGGAGATCGTCGCCGGCTTCACCCTCTACGCCTTCTTCACCGCCGACGGCAGCCTCGACGCCGTGCTCACCGGGCTCCACCTGCCGAGCCCCGACTGGCTCGTCGAACACCCCATGCTGACCGTGGTGTTGGCGAACATCTGGCGCGGCACCGCGTTCTCCTGGATGGTCTACACGGCCGCCCTCGACGAGATCCCACAGGAGATCGAGGACGCGGCGGCCACCGACGGCGCCGACGGCTGGCGGCGGCTGGTCTTCGTCACCCTGCCGCTGATCCGGCGGGCCATGCTCACCAACCTGATGGTGGTCACCCTCCAGACCCTCGCCGTCTTCACGCTGATCTTCGTCCTCACCGGCGGCGGCCCGTCCGGCGCCACCGAGACCGTGCCGCTGTACATGTACCAGCAGGCGTTCCGGTTCTTCCAGCTCGGGCAGGGCACCGCGATCGCGCTGGTGCTGCTCGCGATCGGCGGCCTGTTCTCCCTGCTCTATCTGCGCGTCCTGAAGCCGGAGGTCGACTGATGGCCCTCGTTCGTTCCGGCGGCCTCTCCGTCGCCTCGCCCCGCCGCCGCACCAGCTCCTTCCTCGTCCACCTGGTGCTGCTGGGCGTGGCGCTCTGCTTCGCCGCCCCGTTCGCCTGGCTGCTGCTGGCCTCGGTGGACGCCGACGCCGGGCCCGACGCGCGGCTGCCCGACTGGACGGCCGGCAACTTCGAGGCCGTGCTGGACTGGGAGACCAGCATCCGGCCCATCGTCAACAGCCTGCTGCTGTGTGGCGGCGCCGCCGTCGTCAACATGGTGGTGGCGGTGCTGGCGGCCTATCCGCTCTCCCGGCACCGGCTGCGGTTCAAGCGGCCGTTCCTCTACACGCTGCTCTTCGCCACCGGCCTGCCGATCACCGCGATCATGGTCCCGGTCTACGAGATGTTCGTGCGGCTGGAACTGGTCGACTCGCTGCCCGCCACCGCGCTGTTCCTGGCCACCGCGACGCTGCCGTTCTCGATCTGGCTCACCAAGGGCTTCATGGACGGCGTCCCGGTCAGCCTGGAGGAGGCCGCCTGGACCGACGGCGCCTCCTCGTTCACCGCGCTCCGCCGCGTCGTGCTGCCGCTGATGGCGCCGGGCATGGCGGTGGTGGCGGTCTTCACCTTCATCGGCGCCTGGGGCAACTTCCTCATCCCGTTCGTGCTGCTCCAGTCCCCGGAGAAGGAGCCGGCGGCCGTCGGCCTCTACACCTTCTTCGGGCAGTACGGCACCGTCGCCTACGGCCAGCTCGCGGCGTTCTCGGTGCTGTACTCGCTGCCGGCGGTGCTGCTCTACGTGGTGGTCTCCCGCCGGATGGCGCGCGGCTTCAACCTGGGCGGGGGGATCAAGGGGTGAACGCGCCGGCGGTGTGCTTCGCGGGCCTGGACCTCGGCACCACCACGACCAAGGCCGTGCTGTGCGACCCGGCCGGCCGGGTCCTGGGCCGCGCCGAACGCCCCACGCCGCTGGGGGAGTTCGACGCCGGGCGGCTGGTGGACGGCGCGCTGGACGCGCTGGCCGAGGCGCTGGCCGGGCGGGCCCCGGCGGCCGTCGGCGTCACCGGGATGGCCGAGACCGGCGTCCCGCTGGACGCCGACGGCGAACCCTGCGGCCCGCTGCTGGCCTGGCCCGACCCG
>NZ_RFFJ01000092.1 GCF_003696235.1 Streptomyces triticirhizae | reverse complement strand
CGCGCCACTCCGCCGCGTCCGGCGGCGGCGGGCCGACGACGGGCGGCGCGGTCGCCGCGGGCGTGCGGACCGGCAGCGGGGGCGGCGGGTCCAGCTGGTGCAGCTCCCTGGTCCGGCGCAGCTGCGCCTCCCGCGCCGCGCCGAAGAAGTCGCCGCCCTTGCGCCGCGCGTCGTCGGTGCCCCAGTCGCGCGCGCTCCGCTTCGGGGCCTTCACCAGGTGCGGGATGTGCTTGGCACAGTGGATGTACGCCTCCTCCACCTCCAGGCGCACCCAGATGTCCGTGCGCCGCCCCGGCACCGAGTCGACCGGCAGCCAGGGGTGCCGCGCGCGGAGTTCGGCGTCGTCGGCCATCCGCGCCCGGCCGTTGACGTGCAGCCCGATCCGCGCCCGCTCGAAGTCCAGCAGGAGCAGCCCGGCGTGCGGGTTCTCGGCGAGGTTGCCCAGCGAGGCGTGCACCCCGTTGCCCCGGTACTCGGGCCAGGCCAGGGTGCGGGCGTCGAGCACCTGGAGGAAGCCGGGCGGGCCGGCCCTGAAGGTGTTGTCGCACTCGCCGTGCCGGTCGGAGGTGGCCAGGAAGAACATCTCGGCGGCGGAGACGAACTCCCGCATCCGCTCGTTGAGATGGTCCAACACCTGGTCACGGTAGAAGCGGTCGGCACGCTGCGTCGTGCCGAGCCGGGTCTGGAGCGCGTGTTCGCCGTCGCTCCCCGGACGGTCGGCGCGCTGGGCCAGCTCGGCCGGCCATCCGTTTCCCGCAGTCCCTGGCATGGTGCTTACTTTCTGAGGTGGCCGAAGTTGACGGTGGTGGTGGGGGGTTGGCGTCCTCGAAGGCCCCGGGCGGGGGCGCTTCAGATCCCTTGGGGGTGCGAGGCGGCGGGGCCGGTGTGGTCGGGGACCAGCGAGCCCACGAAGTCGTGTCTGATCCGCTCGGCCGGGATGCCGCTGGAGACCAACGCGTCCACGCCCTTGCGGATCATCTGCGGCGGCCCGGAGAGATAGCCGTCGAACTCCCGCCAGGGCCCGAGCTGTCGCACGGCCTCGGGCAGTTGCCCCTCCAGGCCGATGGAGGAGTACTCGGCGACCACGGGTCTGACGGCGAGCCAGGGGTGGCGCCGCTCCAGGTCCAGGAAGGAGTCCAGGTCGTACAGCTCGTTGTCGCGGTTGGCGCCGAAGAAGACCTCGACCTGGCGGCGGTGCCCGTGCTCGGCGACGTCCTCGACCAGCGCCTTGATGGGCGCGATGCCGGTGCTGCCGCCGAGGCAGAGCAGGCCACGGTCCGAGCTGTGGTCCAGGGTCATCGAGCCGGCGGGCGCGCCCAGCCGCAACACGTCGCCGGGGCGGGCGCGGTGCACGAGCGAGCGGGAGACCCAGCCGGCCGGGACCGACTTCACATGGAAGGACAACAGCCCGTCGGAGCGCGGCGACGAGGCGAACGAGTACGACCGCCAGACCCGGGGCCACCAGGGCGTCTCGACGCTGGCGTACTGCCCGGCGCGGTAGGCGTAGGGCTGGTCGGGGCGGACGGTGACCACGGCCACGTCGTGCGTGCGACGCTCGTGCGAGACGATCTCGGCGTCCCACCAGGGCGGGGCGACGGCCTCGTCCTCGGCGGCGGCGTCGATCATGGTCTGTGACATCAGGGTGTAGGCGCGGACCCAGGCCGCCTCGGTCTCCGGGTTCCAACTGCGCGGGGCGTAACGTTCCAGCGCGTACATCAGGGCCTCGCCGACCAACGGGTACTGATCTGACCTGGTGCCGTATTTCCGGTGGCCTCTGCCGAGATCCCGCAGATAGCGCACCAGTGTTTCCTGGTCGTCGATATGTTCCGCCGCCGTGAGCAACGCTCCGAATAGCCGGTCGCGTTGCGCGTCCATAGCTGCGGGGAACATGTCGCGAAGATGTGGATTGTAAGTGAAAAGCAGAGCGTAGAAGTAGGAGGTCGCCTCGTCGGCGACCGGCCGTATCTCCGCCAGCGTGCGCCGGACGGCCAGCGCGTCGGGTGACGGTTGGGCGTCACGCCCCGTCTCGCGCCGCGCGGTGGCACCTTCGTTGGCCGATATAGCGGTCATGCCCTGCCTCGCCTCACTCAACTCCCGGTCGCACAGCGTGTCAGCCCGTTCACCGGAAGCGGAGCGGTTAACCGGAAACCGGCCAGCGAGCCCCCCAGACCTCATAAACTGAACGGCTTGCCCGCCCCGATGCGGGACTGACCTTACCGTTATACGGCTGATACACAAGCCCCGAGTTGAAGTGGGGGGTTCACCCCCTTCCTGCGGCTTTTCCTAGGCTGTCCCCATGGATATCTCTCTGCGTCCCGCGACTTCCGCTGATGTGCCGGAAATCGTCGCCATGCTGGCCGACGACACCCTCGGCGCCGGCCGGGAGAACCCGGCCGAACTCGGCCCCTATCGCGCGGCGTTCGCCCGCTTCGCCGACGACCCGAACCAGCGGCTGCTGGTCGCCAAGGAGAACGGCGAGGTGGTGGGCTCGCTCCAACTCGCCATCCTCTTCGGGCTGTCCCGGCAGGGCGCGTCCCGGGCGCTGATCGAGGCGGTGCGGGTGCGCTCGGACCGGCGGGGCGCCGGCGTCGGCAGCTGGCTGATCCGGGAGGCCGTCGAGCTGGCCAGGCGGGAGGGGTGCGCGCTGGTCCAGCTGACCTCGGACGCCAGCCGCACGGACGCGCACCGGTTCTACGAACGGCTGGGCTTCGAGGCGACCCATGTGGGGTTCAAGCTCCCGCTGTGAACGCCCGGGCGGCCCGCCCCCGTTCAGCCCGTCCAGCCTGTTCAGCCCGTCCAGCCGGCCGGGTCGGCGCCGCCCGGCACCGGCGCGCCCGGCTCGTAGGGCTCCCGGGTGAACACGAAGGTGCCCAGGTCGAGATGGCCGACCCGGCCGTCCCGGTCCCGGTGAACGGCGAGCCGCTCGCCGGCGAAGTACCCGTCCAGGCCGACCCATTCGGCCTCGCCCACCCTGCGGAACGCCGAGCCGCGCCCGCCGCCCGGCCCGGCGGGCCGGAGCGAGACCGCGCCCCGGGCGCCGAGCGCGAGCACATAGCCCTGGGTTCCCCAGAACCAGCTCCCGGTCAGCGGCAGCAGATCCCGCTGGGTCTCGGCGTCGGCCGCGTCGGCGGGGCGCCAGGGCGCGGGGAAGGTGGGCTCGCGCCGGCGCAGGGTGGCGAGCAACTCGCGTGCGAGGGCGCGCACTCCGGGGCCCGAGGTGGCGTTGGCCAGCGCGGCCACGCCCGTTCGCTGCTCGGGGTCGAGCCAGAGCCCGGCGAGGAAGCCGGGCATCGAGCCGCCGTGGCCGACCAGCGTCCGCCCCTCCTCGCGCGCCAGTCGCAGGCCGAGCCCGTAGACCGTCGGCCAGTCGCTCGGCTCGGGCGGCGCGGCGGGGGCGCGCATCTCGGCGAGGCTCTCCGGCGCGAGCACCGCCTCGTCGCCGTCGATGAGGAAGGCGGCGAAGCGGCCCAGGTCCCGGGTGGTGGACCACAGTTGGCCCGCCGGTGCCATCCGGCCGGTGTCGACGGCCGGCTCGGGCTGCCGCAGGTCGGCGTGCGGGTGGACGGCCCAGCCGCGCACCGCCGGCTCCTCGGACGCGTAGGAGGTGTCCGCCATGCCCAGCGGCTCCAGCACCTCGCGGCGCAGCACGGCGAACCACGGCTCGCCGCGCAGCCGTTCGACGAGGGCGCCGAGCAGGGCGTAGCCGGGGTTGGAGTAGTGGAAGCGCCGCCCCGCCGGGTGGAGGTCGGGCTCGGGCCCGAAGACGTCCGCCAGCTCGGGGCGCAGGGCGCCTGGCGTGCGCTCCCACCAGGGGCCGCGCGCCTCGGCGGCCAGGCCGGCGCTGTGGGACAGCAGTTGGGCGACGGTCGCGGAGCCGGCGTGCGGCGCCGGCAGCCAGCGGGCGACGGGCTGGTCGAGGTCGAGCAGCCCCTCGTCGCGCAGCCGCAGCACCAGGACGGCGGTCAGCGTCTTGGTGATCGACCCGATGCGGAACCGCACCCGCTCCGGGCCGACCCCGGCGGGAAGCTCGCCGGCGCCCCCGTTCCAGACGGGCGCCCCCGCGCGCACCACCGTGGCGACGAGCGCGGGGGCGCGCCCCTCCGCCTGACAGGCCGCCACCCGGTGCGCCAACTCCCGCCGCGTCTCCGGCAGAAGCTCGGCGAAGGCCGCCCCGGGATCGGCGAGCGGCGCGCCCGGGTCGGCGGAGGGCTGGGGACGGGCGGGGGCGGCGGCGCCGGGCGGGGGGTTCTCGGTGGTCATGTCGCCCACACTTACCGCACCCGTACCGCACCGGCTACTCGGCGACCTACTCGGCGGCGAGTAGGCCCGGTTACTTCCCCGGGCAGACGCGGCGGACGGCCGCCCGGCGGGACCGTGCTGGCATGGCACAGCTCCCACGGCCCGCGCGCCGCACCGTTCTCATCGTCCATGTCGTCGTCTCGGTCGGCTGGCTCGGCCTCGCCCTGTGCCTGCTGGTGCTGGGCATCGCCGGCGCTGCCGGCAGCGAGGAGACGGCGGAGGCGGCCTACCGTTCCATGAAGATCCTCACCGACTGGCCGCTGCCGCCGCTGGTCGCGCTCACGCTCGCCTCCGGGGTGGTGCTCTCGCTGGGCACCCCCTGGGGGCTGGCCCGCCACCGGTGGGTGTGGACCAAGTTCTGGGTGAGCCTGGGCGCCGCCACCGCCTCGCTGTTGGCGCTGCGCTCCGGGGTGAACGAGGCGGCCGGCGCCGTGGCCGCCGGGGACGCGGTCGCCGACCCGGCCTCGCTGATCGCGCCGCCGCTGGTCTCGTTGAGCCTCTATGTCTTCCTCACCGCGATCTCGGTGCTCAAGCCCTGGGGCCTGACCCGGCGCGGGCGCCGTCTGCGCGCGGCGCGCACCACCACGCGCGGGGGGAGCACGCCGAAAAGCGGTGGCCGGCCCGTCCCGACCTCGGCCAGTCTGAGCCGGTGACCTCACTCGACGACCTGCCGCCGATTCGGCAGCTCACGCCGGCCGACCTGACCGCCTGCCTCGACCTCGCCGAGGAGAACGCCTGGGAGCGCGAGCAGCACAGGTGGCGCCTGTTGCTCACCTCGGGCCACGGCTACGGCATCGACGCGCCGGCGGGCGACCGGGCCGGCGGTCTTGTGGCCGTTGTGATCCGCACCTCCTACGCCGACCAGTGGCACGCGGTCGGCATGATGCTGGTGGCCCCGCGACGGCAGCGGCAGGGGCTCGGGCAGCGGATGATGCGCCGGGTGATCGAGGACGCGGCGGGCGCCCCGGTGCTGCTCACCGCGACCGACCAGGGGCGCGGACTCTACGAACGGCTGGGGTTCAAGGCGGTGGGCGGGATCACCACGGTGCGCGGCACCTTCGTCCCACCGCCCGAGGCGCCCGAGGCGGCCGGGGCCGCCGGCGTGACGGTGCGCCCGGCCACCGCCGCCGACCTGCCGGCGATCCTCGCCTACGACCGGCCGGCCTTCGGGGCCGACCGGACCGAACTCCTCGCCAGGCTCCCGTCGTTCGCCGACCGGTTCCTGGTCGCCGAGGAGCCGGGCGGCCGGCTGGTCGGCTACGGCGCGGCCTGGCCCAACGTCACCAGCACCTCGATCGGGCCGCTGGTCGCCGACGACCCGGCCGTGGCCAGGGCCCTCCTCATCCCGCTGGCGCTGGACACGCCGACGCGGGCGCGGTTCGACGTGGGGGACTGGCACCCGGAGTTGGCCGCCTGGCTCGCCGAGCGCGGCCTGGTCGAGGCCGCGCGCACGGATCTGATGATCCATGGCGCGGCCCAACCGCCGGGCGACCTCGAACGCCGCTTCGCGCCGTTCTCGATGGCGCACGGCTGAGGCCGCGCGCCGCCCCGACTCGGCGCACGCCCTCGGCTCAGCGCCGGGTGCCCTCGACCGGGCGGGCCACCGCCGCCGGGCTGGCCGCCGCCTCGGGCGCCGCGCGCCGCCGCTCGGCGGCGTCCCAGCGGGCGGCGAGCAGCGCGAGGAGCAGGGCGCACGCCGTCAGGCCCGCGCCCACCATGCTGGGCCAGGTCGGCCCGGCGCCGGCGGAGAGCACCAGCCCGCCGAGCCAGGAGGCCAGCGCGGCGCCCAGGTTGAACGCGCCGATGTTGACCGCCGAGGCCAGGGTGGGCGCCTCGGCGGCCCGGTCGAGAACGCGCTTCTGGAGCGGCGGAACGGTCGCGAAGCCAAAGCCTCCGATCAGGAACAGGGTGATCGCCGCACCCAGCCGGTCGTGCGCGGTCAGGGTGAAGAGCGCGAGCATTCCGGTGAGGCCGAGCAGCGAGACCAGCAGCAGCGGCATCAGCGCGCGGTCCGCGTACCGGCCGCCGAGCAGGTTGCCCACCACCAGCCCGACGCCGAAGAGCATCAGCAGCCAGGTGACGGCGCCCTCGGAGTAGCCGGCGGCCTCGGTCATCATCGGCGCCACATAGGTGAGCGCCGCGAAGACCCCGCCGAAGCCGAAGACGGTCATCGCCATCGCCAGCAGCACCTGCCGGTCGCGGAACGCGGCGATCTCCCGGCGCAGACCGACCCCCCGCGCGCCGGCGGGCGCGTCACCCGCGCCGGCGGGCACCAGCGTCACCACCCCGACCAGCGCGACCACACCCAGCAGGGCGATGGCCGCGAAGGCCACCCGCCAGCCGGCCGACTGGCCGAGCAGGGTCGCGCCGGGCACCCCGACCACATTGGCCAGGGTCAGCCCGGTGAACATCAACGCGATGGCCGTGGCCCGCCGTTCGGGCGCCACCAGGCTGGCGGCCACCACGGACCCGATGCCGAAGAACGCGCCGTGGGCGAGCGAGGCGACGACCCGCCCGAGCAGCAGCACGGCGAAGCCGGGGGCCAGCGCGGAGAGCGCGTTGCCCGCGACGAACAGGACCATCATCAGCGCGAGCATCCGGCGCCTGGGCACCCGCACCCCGGCGACCGCCGTCAGCGGCGCGCCGACCAGGACGCCCAGGGCGTAGCCGGTGGCGGTGAGGCCGGCGGTGGCGACCGAGACGTCGTAGGTGTCGGCGATCCCGGGCAGCAGGCCGGTGACGGCGAACTCGGTGGTGCCGATACCGAAGGCCCCGATGGCCAGGGCCAGCAAAGCGAGCGGCATCAGGCCCTCCCCTTCCCGCGCGCGGCCGCTGTCCGCGCAGACAATATTTGCAGACGCTTGATAAGCATGAGCAATATAATTGCACACGCTGACTATCGCGCGCTGCGTTACCCTGGTCACACCAGTGGTTCCGGTCGGCGCGCGGGAGGCGGTCATGGAACGAGCGGACGAACGGTCGTCCGGGGCCCCGAGGCTCGCCCAGGGCTGGTGCGCGCTCTCCGCGCTGCACGACCGCATCGAGGCGCACATCGAGCGCGCCCTCCAGGACGCCCACGGGCTGAGCGTGCGGGAGTACTCCGTCCTCGACGTGCTCAGCGGCCAACACGACGGCGAGGGCGGGCACTTCAGGATGACCGCGCTCGCCGACGCCGTGGTGCTCAGCCAGAGCGCCACGACCCGGCTGGTCAACCGGCTGGAGGACCGGGACCTGCTCACCCGCTATCTGTGCCCGACCGACCGACGCGGGATCTACACGGACGTCACCCCGGCCGGGCTTGAGCTGCTGGAACAGGCGCGGCCGACCAACGAGGAGGCCCTCGCCGAGGCGCTGGCCGCCGCCGAACGCCGCCCCGAGCTGGCCCCGCTGGTGGCCGCCGTCCGGGCCCTGTGACGCCCGGCCCCGTCCCGTTGTCCACAGATTCCGGGGCCTGTGGACAACTCGCCCCCGCCTGTGGATAACCCGGAGCCAACGACACGGTCGCGGCGTGGCCGATTCGTTCAAGACCCGTGGCCGAGGCCGTTCCTAGGCTGCTGCCATGACACCGCGCATCAATCTGATCGGCCTGGTCACCGACGATCTGGCGGCCTCGCTCGCGTTCTACCGCCGCCTGGGGATCACCGTTCCCGAGGACGCCGCCCACGAGCCGCACGTCGAGACCGAACTGCCCGGCGGGATTCGGCTCGCCTGGGACACCGTGGAGTCGGTGCGCGCCTTCGCGCCCGACTACCAGCCCACCACCGAGGGCGCACGGATCTCGCTGGCCTTCCTCTGCGACAGCCCGAAGGAGGTCGACGCGCTCTACCGGGAGCTGGTGGCGGCCGGCCACCCGGGAGAGAAGGAGCCTTGGGACGCCTACTGGGGGCAGCGGTACGCCATGGTGCGGGACCCGGACGGCAACTCCGTCGACCTCTTCGCCTGGCAGCACTGAGCCGCGCCCGGCGGCGCCGAGCGCGGGCCGGCGCCGTCAGTCGGCCAGCAGCCGGCCGACCGGCACCCCCGCCAGCGCCCGGAACTCCCGCGACAGATGGGCCTGGTCGGCGTAGCCGACCTCGGCCGCCACCCGGGCCAGCGGGACGCCGCCCCTGGCCGACGCCAGCGCCCGCCGCATCCGCAGCACCCGGGTCAGGGTCTTGGGGCTGTAGCCGAAGGCGGCCAGGCTGCGGCGGTGCAACTGCCGTTCGCTGAGCCCCAGTCCGCGCGCCGTCTCCGCGACCGTGCGCCCGGCGCGCAGCGCGGCCACCGCCGCCGGCCGCCAGCCCTCGTCGATCGGCTCCGCCTCGCGCAGCCGATCGAGCGCCACCTCCGTCAGCACGGCGCCGGGGCGCTCGGCCAGGGCGACGCGTTCGGTCAACTCCCGCACCAGGCGGGACGGCCAGACGTCGGCCAGCGGCACCCGGGTGTCCACCAGCGCGTTCGCCGGCACGCCCAACACCGAGGGGGCCTGCCCCGGCGCGAAACGCAGCCCCACGCAGCGCTCCCCCCGCGAGCGGTCGGTGACCACGGCGCGGGTGTCGGGCCCGGCGACCACCAGACGGTCGCCGATCAGGATCAGGTCCATGCAGCCGTCGGGCAGCACCCGGCCCGGGCCGCTCCCGGGGCGGGACAGGAACCGCCAGAGCACCGCCCCCGGCAGCCCCTCGGCAGGCCGTTCGCTGTACATGCCTCCCAGCATGGCAGGGTTGTCGCCATGCGCCGACTGGGACTTGTGACGCTGGTGGTGCCCGAGTACGACGAGGCCATCGCCTACTACACCGAAGTGTTGGGCCTGACCCTGCGCGAGGACCGGCTGCTGGCGCCGGACGGGAAGCGCTGGGTGGTCGTCGCCCCCGACCCCGAGGCCGAGACGGGCCTGCTGCTGGCCCGGGCCGTCGGCGAACGGCAGCGGGCGCGGGTGGGGGACCAGACCGGCGGCCGGGTCGGCTTCTTCCTCCACACCGACGACTTCGACGCCGACCTGGCCCGGCTCATGGCGGCCGGCGTCACCCTGGAGGAGCCGCCCAGGACCGAGAGCTACGGCCGGGTCGTGGTCTTCGTGGACCGCTATGGCAACCGCTGGGATCTCATCCAGCCGGCCCAGGGCTCGGGCAGCTCCTCGACATAGACGCGCAGCAACTCCAACAGGCGGTTGGCGGGTTGGGCCCCAGTCGAGGAGCGCGGTCAGCTCGCCGTCCTCGGCGAGCAGGAGATTGCCGGCGGCGATGTCGCCGTGGATCAGCGTCGCCCCGGGATCGTCGGGCCGCTCCCTCGCCAGCCGCCCGAACCAGTCGCCCAGCCAGCCCGCCAGGGCCGGGCTGAGATGGCCATGGCCACGCACCGTATCCCCGCCGCCCGGGGTCCCGGCCACCGGTTTACCCGCCATGGGCGCAGGCGCCGGCGAACCGGCGATGTTCCACGTGAAACATGGGGACGGCGACGCGCGCCTCGTCGGTCGGGCTCAGGTGGTGTAGTCGGCGTTGATGCGGACATAGCCGTCGGAGAGGTCGCAGCCGAAGACCGTGGCGGTGTCCTCGCCCAGGCCCAGGGTGACGCCGATCTCGACCTCGTCCTGCCGCATGATCTCCACCAGCCGGGCCAGCTGCTCCTCCTCGGTCGCGCGGGGATAGACCTCCATCGCGCCGAAGCGGACCGTGGTCTTCTCCGGGGTGATGGCCAGGTCCTCGGGGTGCTGGGTGTTCTTGCCGACGGCCATCACCACCCGGCCCCAGTTGGGGTCGGCGCCATGGACGGCCGTCTTGACCAGCGGCGAGTTGAGGACGCTCTTGGCGATCCGCTTCGCCTGGGCCGGGCTGGCCGCGCCCTCGACCACCACCCGCAGCAGCTTGGTGGCCCCCTCGCCGTCCCTGGCCAGCTGCTCGGTCAGCTCCAGGCAGACGGCGTGCACCGCCTCGGCGAACGCGTCCGGGTCGACCGGCCCGGCGGCGCCGTTGGCCAGCAGGGCCACGGTGTCGGAGGTGGAGGTGTCGGTGTCCACGCTCAGGCAGTTGAAGGTGCGGTCCACCGCGCTGCGGAGCGCGTTGTCCAGCTCGATCGGGCCGACCTCCGCGTCGGTCACCAGATAGGCCAGCATGGTGGCCATATCCGGCTCGATCATTCCGACGCCCTTGGCCACCCCGACGATCCGGGCGCCGCCCACCGTGCGGCTGCTGACCTTGGCGTGGGTGTCGGTGGTCATCATGGCGCCGGCGACCGCGAACGGGCCGGCGTCGAACTCCCGCGCGGCGCCGAGGTGTTCGCGCAGCGGGGGCATGGGCAGCTGGCGGCCGATGACGCCGGTGGAGCTGATCAGCACCTCCTCGGCGGGGATGTCGAGCATCCGTCCGACCAGGCCGACGAGTTCGGCCGCGTTCCGCTCGCCCTCGGCACCGGTGGCCACATTGGCGTTGGAGGCGACCGTGACGATGGCGCGCAGCCGCTGGCTCGCCGCATGGCGGCGGCTGACCAGCACGGACGGCCCGGCGAAGCGGCTCTGGGTGAAGACGGCCGCGCTGACCGCCGGTCGCTCGGAGGCGATGATCGAGACGTCGTCCCCGCTCTGCCGCACGCCCGCGTGGCCGGCGTGGGCGACAAAGCCCTGCGGCCACGCGATGTCCTGGGCCGTGGGCTCGCCGCCCTGGCCCCCCTGACCGTCCGCATCATTATTCGTCATGCAACATATATTTCCATGGGTCCGGGGCGGCCGTCCACCCCCATAGCGGGCGTCGCCCGCGCCGGGCCGCGCCGGCCCGACGGCTCAGACCCGGCCGATCCCGAGGGTGTTCTCCCTGGGCAGCAGCCCGGAGCCCAGCACCGCGACCCAGAACTCGCCCAGCAGATCGGCGAGTCGAGCCGTCCGTTCCGCGCCCAGCGCCTCCCAGGGCGCGGCGGCCAGGGCGTCGGTCTCCCGTTCCACCCGGGCACGCAGGGCCCGCCCCTCCTCGCTCGCCGAGCCGTCCGGGCCCAGCAGCCCCCGGGCGGTCAGCCGTTCCCTGGCCGCGCCCCACTCGGCCGCGCCCCAGCCCCGGCTGGCGAAGGTCTTCTCCGAGGCCGCGCCGATCGCGGCGAAGGACACCAGCGACTCGACCGGGTCCAGCCCCGCGACCAGCAGCGCCGCCAGATGGCCGTCGCCCCGGTGCTCCCGCAGCACCAACGCCGCCTGCCAGAGCCGGAGATGCGGCTCGTCCGGCCAGGGCAGCGCGGCGTTGGCCGCCGCCAGGGGACGACCCGCGCAGTCGGCCGCCAGCGCGGCGCTCCGCGCCAGCTCGGCCGCCTCGGCCAGTTCGGGGGCGGCGATCCGTTCGCCCAGGAGCCGGCGGTAGAACCGGTCGACCACCCGCAGCCGGGCGGCCAGCACGGCCTCCGGGTCCGTCGTGGACCACAGCCCGGCCGTGTGCCGGCGCACCATCGCCGGGGCGAAGCTGTAGAAGGCGGCGGCGATCGGGCCGGGGCCGAGCGGGCCCAACGGGGCGGTGCGGCAGGCGAAGTAGGCCGGCCAGCGCTCCTCGACCTGGTACCCCAGGGTGCCCAGCTCCTCCGTCGCCTCGGGCGCGTAGTAGAGCACGGCGTGCAGCGGCTCCAGCAGATGCCACATCCGTCGGACGCTCTTGAGTTCCTCGGCCATCGGTCCACCTTCCACGCCCGAATCTTGACAGTGACAAGACTGCGCCACCCGACCTCAACTTGTCAATGTCCAGATCCGTGGAACTCCCCTTAGGGTGTCCCCATGAGCAGCCAACGCCCCTACCACCACGGCGATCTGCGGCGCGCCCTGGTCGCCGAGGCGCTGGAGGTCATCGCGTCCGAAGGGCCCAACGCCGTCAGCCTGCGCGCCCTGGCCCGCCGCGCCGGGGTCTCCCACGCGGCGCCCGCCCACCACTTCGGCGACCGCGCCGGGCTGCTGACCGTCATCGCGGTCGACGGGTACCGCCGGCTCGCGGACGAGCTGGACCGGGCCACCGACCTGCGCGATCTCGGCGGGCGCTATGTCGCCTTCGCCCTCGCGCACCCGGCGCACTTCCAGGTGATGTTCCGCCCCGAACTGCTCGACGGGGACGACGCCGAACTGGCGGCGGCCAGGGCCGCCACCAGGGAACGGCTGGCCCGTGGGGTCGCCGCCAGGGAGGCGCACGAACCCGAGGTGGGCACGCTCGCCGCCTGGTCCCTGGCCCACGGGCTGGCCACCCTGCTGCTCACCGGCAACCTGCCGACGCTGGAGGGACTCGACCCGCGCGAGGTGTTCCACGCCGTCTCGCACCACCCCCTGCTGCGCCTGGCGCCGGGCGAGGGGACCGACGCACCGGGGTGAGCCGGACCGGTCCGGGCCGCGCCACGCCGAACGGCGTCAACGGGCCGTCGTCCCGGCCGGGTTGTGGGCGACGGCCTTGAAGAACGTGTAGTGGAAGGCGCCCTCGCCGACCGCCGTGCGCCGCAGCTCCTCGATCCCCCGGTCCCAGTCCGCCGGGCCGGCGAGCCCGGCGGCGAGCGCCTCGGCGCGGACCGACTCGATCACCGGGATGAAGGTGTCCCGCGTGAACCCGGTCATCAGCTCCGGCCTGGTCCGGTCCGCCCAGACCGTGCACGGCCGGACGTTCGCCCCCTCGAACCCGGCGCCGTCGAGCAGCGGCAGCAGGCGCCGCCCCAGCAGCGCGTCCCCGCCGGCCGCGCGCTGGAGCCGCGTCTGGCAGTCGATGGCCGCCCGCGCCAGCGCGCTGTCCGGGTGGAAGAACGCCGAGCCGTGGTCGCCCTCGATCACCGTGAGAGAGCCGCCCGGCCGCAGCACCCCGCGCAGCCGTTCGAGTCCCGCGACCGGGTCCGAAAGATGCTCCAGAACGAAGCAGACAAAAACGTGGTCGAACTCGCCTTCGGCGAAGGGAAGATCGAAGAGATCGGCCTGTCGCCACTCGACGAGCGCCCCCGGCGCACACTCGGCGACGCGCGCCCGCGCGGCCGCCAACGACTCCGCCGACCGGTCCACGGCGACCAGCCGCGCCCCCGGGCTGCGCCGCACCAGATGCACGGTCTGCGCGCCGACCCCGCAGCCGATCTCCAACACCCTGCTGCCGGCGGGGTAACGGGTCCCGGAGTGCAGCAGATCCGCCAGGGCGTCGGCCTGGTCGCCCAGCCGGACGGCCTCGCGCTCCGAGTAGCCGTGGATGTAGCCGGGGGCGGCGGAGCCGGGCCCGGGAGTCGCGGTGGTCGGGGTCGGGGTCGCGGTTTTCGGGGTCGAGGGAGTGAACGTGTCCATGGGTCCAGCCTGGCGGGCACTATGGCTCCATGAACAGGTCCAAAGATCATGGTTCCGAGGAGTCCAAAGAGCCCCTGGGCTCGGACTTCCTCCAGCTGGACATGGGGCGGGCCCCGGCCGGCGGCCGGGCCGAGTGGCTCGCCGGCCAGCTGCGGCGGGCGATCGCGGACGGCCTGCTCCCGGTGGGCGGCCGGCTCCCGGCCACCCGCACGCTCGCCGCCGAGCTGCGGGTCTCGCGGGGCGTGGTGACGGCGGCCTACCGCCGGCTGATGGACGAGGGACAGGTCGCCGGTCAACGCCGCAACGGAACGGTCGTGGTGGCCGCCCCCGTTCGAACGTCGAGCGTCGAAACCGTTCAACCTCCGTCAACAGCAGACCCGTTCGACGGGGCGCCCCGGGCGGACGTCTTTGACGCGCTGCGCGCCGCCCCCGCCCGGATCGACCTCTCGCCCGGGCTGCCGGACCTCGCCGCCTTCCCCCGCGCCGCCTGGCTGCGCACCGAACGCGCCCTGCTCACCGACCTGCCGGCCGCCGACCTCGGCTACGGCGACCCCCGGGGCACCCCGGCCCTGCGCCGCGCGGTCGCCACCTGGCTCGCCCGCAACCGGGGCGTCCTGGTCCACCCCGACGAGGTCCTGATCGTCGCCGGCACCGCCCAGTCGATGAGCCTGCTCGGCCCCCTGCTGCGCCGCGAGGGGCTCGGCGAGATCGCCGTCGAGGACCCGGGTTCGCTGGGCGCGCGCCAGCACTTCCAGCACAACGGGCTGGCGACGCCGCCGCTGACCGTTGACGAGGAGGGCGCCCGCGTCGCCGAGTTGACGGCCGGCCAGGCGCGGGCGGTGCTGCTCACCCCGGCGCACCAGTTCCCGACCGGGACGGTGCTGTCGGGCCGCCGCCGCCGCGAGCTGGTGGCCTGGGCCAGGGAGCGGAACGGTCTGATCGTCGAGGACGACTACGACGCCGAGCACCGCTACGACCGTCCGCCGGTCGCCGCGATCCGGTCGATGGCCGCCGAACACGTCTGCTACTTCGGCAGCGTCTCCAAGATCCTCTCCCCGGCGCTCCGCGTCGGCTGGCTGGTCGCGCCGCCGCGCTGGCACGAGGCGCTCGTGGAGGCCAAGCGGTTCGCCGACCTCGGCAACGCCGTGCTCCCCCAACTCGTCCTCGCACGGCTGATGGAGTCCGGGGAAATGGAGCGCCACCTGCGGCTGGTGCGCCGCCGCCACCGCACCCGGCGCGACGCCATGATCGCCGCGCTCCGCGCGCACCTGCCGCGCGCCGTGGTGCACGGCGCGGCCGCCGGGCTCCATCTCACGGTCACCCTGCCCGCCGGCCTGGACGACACCGCGCTGGCCGCCCGCGCGCTGGCCCTCGGGGTGCGCACCCAGCCGCTCGGCTGGCACCGCCAGCGGCCTGGCCCGCCCGGGCTGGTCCTCGGCTACGCCGCCAGCGCGCCGAGCGCGATCGCGGAGGGCGTCGCGGTGGTCGGCCGCGCGCTGCGCGAGGCCGGCTGACCCGGCCGGCGGCGCGCCTCGCCACCGCAGGGTCAGGCCGGCCCGTCCATCCGCCGTTCCGCCAGGTCAAGCCACCGGAAGACCTCGCCGGGGGCGAAGTGACGGATCGCCCAGTCCACCATGCGCAGGCTCATGTGCGCCCAGGCCGGCCGCAGGACCTCCTCGGGCATCCCGTCGAGCACGGCGTCGAGCCGCGCCACCACGCCCGGGTCGGCGCCCGTTCCCTCGACGCCGAACCGGAGGGTGACCAGGTCGAGGCGGCGGTCGCCACGCGCCGCGCCGTCCCGGTCGATCACCCCGGTGACCGTCCCGTCGACGGCCAGCAGGTTGCCGGGGTGGAAGTCCTGGTGCACCGCGTCGTCGCCGGCCAGCCGGGGCGGGAACTCCGCCCCGACGGCGCGCACCCACCGCTCCAGCGCGGCGGCGCGCGCCCCGTGTTCGCGCAGCGGCCCGTGCAGGCAGTACCCGGGGCCGTCGGCGAGGAGGTGCGAGGCGACCCCGGGAACATCCGGGCGCCCGGCGAGCCGAGTCGGCCCGTTCGTTGCGTGCCCCGAGCAGCCGGACGCCGTCCAGCCGCTCGACCGGGGCCCACCGCCGCGATGTCGCGCTCACCGCGCGATCCTCACCGCGCGATCGACGCCGGTCAACTCCGTTCAGCCCCGGTCACCTTCGCGCCCCGACCACCCCGAACCGCCCAGAGCCCCCGGACTACCCCGGCTCCCCGAAATCCCCAGAATCTCCCGGCTCCCCAGACTCCGCCGGCCCCTCCGGCTCCGCCGACTCCGCCGGCCCCTGCGGCAGGAGCGGGAAGAGCCGGCTGATGACGGCCACCGGCCGGGCGTCCCCGGGGCGGGCCAGGGGCCGCTGCTCGCGGTCGCGGTAGGGATCGAGGGCGCGCCGGATCGCCCCGGCGACCCGCCGCATCTCCTCGGGCGTCAGGTAGGCGACGGCGCTGAACGCCTCGTCGCGGCGCCACTCGGGCGGCGCGGCGTCCCGTTGGTCCAGCCACCGCCGCCAGCTCTCGTCCTCCAACCCCCTGGCCAGCGCGCCGAACTCCGCCTCCGACGCCCCCTCGGGCGCGGCGCCTGAGCCGGGTGCGACCAGCCGCCAGGGGCGGGCCCGGCCCCCTCGTCGCGGCGCCTCCTCGATCAGCCCGTGGCGCGCGAGCTGCCGCAGATGGAACGAACAGAGCCCGGAGCTGTGCCCCAGTCGGGACGCGGCCTCCGTCGCCGTGACGGTGCCGACCTCGGCGAGCAGCGCCAACAGGGCCGTGCGCACCTCGTGTTCCCGCAACCCCTCGGCGCCGGGCACGCCCGGCGCGTCCGGCACGCCCTGCTCGTCCGGCGCGTTGACGTCCTCTTCAGTCACTTTGCAAAGTCTGCTACTTTGCAAAGAACTCCGCAAGTCATCGTCCCGGCCGAAGGGAAGCCAGCCCCATGCCCGTTCGTCACGAGCCGTCCTCCGGGCGGCCCCGTTCCCTCTCCCCGCGCGTCCTGGTGGCCGGGCGCCCCGTGGACCACTTCCCCGCCCTCGCCCCCGAGGCGGAACGGGGCGCCGTCCGCCGGGTGACGGAGGTCGGCGAGGAGGTGCTGGCCCGGCCGTGCCGCGCCGTGACCGAGTTCGGAACGCCGGAGCTGGCGGCGCTGGTCGACGACCTGTTCCTGACCATGTACGTCGCCGAGGGCGCCGGCCTCGCCGCCAACCAGGTCGGCGTCGACCTGCGGGTCTTCGTGTACGACTGCCCCGACGACGACGGGGTCCGGCATGTCGGCCACCTCGTCAACCCCGTTCTGGAGCTGCCCGATCCGGGTGAGCGGCGCCTCGTCGACGACTACGAGGGCTGCCTCTCCGTGCCCGGCGCGGCCATGGAGACGCCCCGCACCGACCGGGCCACGGTGCGCGGCTTCGACCGGGACGGCGAGCCGCTGGTCATCGAGGGGACGGGCTACTTCGCGCGCTGCCTCCAGCACGAGTGCGACCACCTGCTCGGGCACACCTACCTCGACCGGCTCTGCCGCCGGGACCGCGCGAAGGCGCTGCGGCAGATGGCGGAGCGCCGCGAGGAGGTCCTCGACCGCCGCGTGGCCAGGGCCGGCCAGCTGGGCCACCGGCCGCCGAGCCGCTGACCGTCACCAGACCGCCGTCCGACCGCCACCGGACCGTCGCGGGCGGCGGCCCCGAAACCGTTCGACGCCCCGGCCGGTCCCTGACACAGTGGCGCACCATGGCCGAGCCCGAGCAGATCAGCGCCGCCGATGTGCGGCTCATGCAGGAACTGGCACAGCGCGTCACCGCCGTCCGTCCCGACCTGGTGAACAGCGACGCCTCCTACGGCGGGCTGGCCTGGAACTGGGGCAGGGGCCACGCGAGCGCCGGGGCGAGCTGGCGGCGGCGACTGTGGTTCTCCGGCGGGGAGTTGGTCGCCTGGGGGTGGGCCCACCTGCCCCGCGACGTGCGGCTGAGCGACGGCTCGGTGCGCGAGGTCACCGGCGCCTATCTCGCCTACCAGGTCCACCCCGACCACGCCGCGCTGGTCGACGAGGTGATCGACTGGTTCGACGCCACGGTGGAGAACGCCACGGCGGGGAACGTCACGCGCACGGTCCTCCCCAGCGCCGCCGACGCGTTCGCCCTGGAGCGCTGGGCGGCACACGGCTACGAGCCCGACGCCGCCGCGCTCGGCGACCGGGGTTCCTGGACCCAGCTCAACGAGCGGACCCTCGACGACGTCGAACGGCCGGCGCTGCCGGACGGGTTCCGGTTCCGCACCGCCGACGAGGCCGGCCCCGAGGCGGCCGTCCGGGCCCATCTGGACGCCTGGGCGCCCTCGCCCTACACGGCCGAGAGCTACCTGGGCGTCAGGCAGACGCCTCCCTACCGTGGTGACCTGCACGTTCTGGTGGAGGCGCCGGACGGGACGATGGCCTCCTCGACGATCATGTGGCTCGACGAGGCCAACGCCACGGCCGAGTTCGAGCCGGTCGGAACGCATCCGGACTACCGACGTCGGGGGCTGGCACGGGCGATGCTGCCGCACGGGATGCGGCTGGCCCGCGACGCCGGCGCCCGCCACATGACGGTCGCCTGCCTCGGCGCGCCCGGGCATCCCGAGGCGCGCGAGCTGTACTACGGCGTCGGCTTCCGGAAGCTCGCCTGGGACGCGCCACGCGTCAAGGCCGGAACCGCACGCTGAGGACCGCGCGGCCGGCCAGGGCTCAGGGCGACCCGCCGTAGCGGGCGGCGACGGCGGCGGCGCGGTCGCGCAGGGACTCGCGCAGCCACCGTGGGCTCAACGCCTCGGCTCCCGTGGCGAGTTGCCACAGCGCCCACTCGGCGTGCCGCGCGTCCTGGAACGTCGCCTCCAGCCGTAGCCAGCCGTCCCCGGCGCTCTCCCCTCCGGCGCCCTCGTCCCCCTCGACGCGGAGGGCGAGCGCGGTGCGGGCCAGTTCCTCCCGCCGCGCCGGGTCCACCCGGGCCAGCACGGTGACCGTGTCGCCGCCGGTCCGGAACCGCGCCCCGCGCTCGCGCCAGGCCCGGTCGAGATCGACCAACTCCGGTCGCTCAGCCGGTTCGGCGAGTTCCTCGGCCGCCAGGACGCGGGAGAGCCGGTAGGTGCGGTCCTCGCCGGACCGCGTAGCCAGCAGATAGACATGGCCGCCCGCCGTGACCAGCCCGATCGGGTCCACCGTGCGCCACCGCGCGGCCTGGCCCACGGCCGCGTAGTGGATGCGCAGCCGATGGCCGGCGAACACCGCGCGCCGGACCTCGGCCACCACCGCGTCGGGCATCTCCTCGGCGACCAGCCGGCGCGAGAGGAGGTCGGTCTCCGGGTCGACGAGCAGCCGCTGGGCCGCGCCGGCCGCCCTGGCCCGATGGCCATCGGGCAGCGCGTCGACCACCTTGCGCATGGCCGAGGCGAGCGCCGCGCCGAGCCCGAACGCCTGCGCGCCGCGCCGCGATCCGACGACCAGCAGGGCGAGCGCCTCGTCGTGATTGAGCCCGGTCAACTCGGTCTGGAAGCCCGGCAACAACGCGAACCCGCCATGCCGGCCGCGCTCCGCGTAGACGGGAACGCCGGCCGCCGACAGCGCCTCGATGTCGCGCAGCACGGTGCGGGTGGAGACCTCCAACTCCCGGGCCAACGTGGACGCCGAGAGCCGACCGTGCTGCCGCAGCAGCAGCACCAGCGATACCAACCGGTCGGCGCGCATCCGAGAACCCTATCGGCATACACGACACAGGGTGTCGCGTATCCCCGGGCAGGCTTGCCCACATGACCAACAAGAAGGTGGCCACCGAGCCGAACGACCTGGGCAGGTTCTTCATCGAGCGCGCCAACGCGGGCGACGTCGAGGGGCTGGTGGCGCTGTACGAGCCGAACGCCGTGCTGGCGTTCCCACCGGGCAACCTCGCGACCGGACATGACCAGATCCGCGCGGTCTACGAGCAGTTCGTGGCGGCAGCGCCCGTTCTCTCACCGGGCCGGCAGCACCCGGCGCTGGTGTGCGGCGACCTGGCGCTGACCTCCGCCACGCTGACCAACGGCGACGTGACCGTCGAGATCGCCCGCCGCCAGCCGGACGGCTCCTGGCTGTGGGCGGCCGACCAGCCGACCCTCGTGCCGTAGCGGCGCGGGCGGTGGCGGGGGCCGGAACTCCCGGCCCCCGCCCGGGCCTTCGGCCGGACCCGCACAGCCGCGCGTCACCCCGCGAAGCGGGCCTCGATGCCGTCGAGGAGGAGGTCGAGGCCGATTCGGAAGGTCTCGTCGGCGTCCCGGTGGGCGGCGTCGCGCACCACCGTCGCCAGCGCGGGGAACCGTCCGGTGGCGAGGGTCCGCTCCAGATAGGGCCCGAGTTCCGCCTGCCAGCGCCGCTCGTCCATCCCGGTGGCCCGCTCGGCGCGCCGCTCGGCGATCTCCCGGCGCACCGCGCCGATCGCGTACGCGTTGACCGCAGCGACCACCGGCATGACGTCGTCCACGTCGATCCCGTCCAGCGCGGCCACCACGGCCTCGCCGCTGGCCAGCGCCCGCGGCCCGAGTTGGGGTCGGCCGCCCAGGAGGTCGGCGAGCCACTCGTGCCGGTGAGCGGCGCGCCGCACCGCCTCGGCCAGCGACCGCAGCGCCTCCCGCCAGCCGTCCCCGGCCGGCCGGATCTCGGCGTGGACGGCGTCGACCATGAGGTCGAGCAGCTCCTCCTTGCTGGCGATATACCCGTACAGCCGCATCGGACGGACGTCCAGCGCGGCGGCGACCTTGCGCAGGGACACCGCGTCCAGGCCGTCCGCGTCGGCCAGTTGGACCGCCGCCCGCACGATCCGGTCCCGGCTCAACGGGGCCGGCACGGGCCGTTCCGGCGGCTCCGGCCTCTCCCACACCACCATGGCGCCGACCCTACACGAGTACACCGCCTCGTCCCGATACGGTGTATCGTCCAGTACGGCGTATCAGGAGGATGCTAGGGGAGGCGATCATGACCACGCACACGTCCATGAACACGTCCATCGCCATCGTCGGAGCCGGCCTCGGCGGCCTGGCTCTCGCCCGGGTGCTGCACGTGAACGGCGTGGACTCCGTGGTGTACGAGCGCGAGGCATCACGCGACGCGCGCGGCCAGGGCGGGACGCTCGACATCCACTCCGGCCAACGCGCGCTGCGCGAGGCGGGGTTGATCGACGAGTTCCTCGCGATCGCCCGTGGGGAGGGCCAGGACATGCGCCTTCTCCAACCGGACGGCACCCAGCTGCTCCAGGAGGACACCCCGGACGACGCCCCGCTGGACCGGCCGGAGGTCGACCGCGCCGACCTGCGCGACCTGCTGCTGGACTCCCTCCCCGATGGCACGGTCCGCTGGGGGCACGCGTTCACGTCGGCGGAGCACGGCCGGCTGCGCTTCGCCGACGGCGGCAGCGCGCCCTACGACCTGCTGGTCGGCGCTGACGGCGCGAACTCCCGGGTCCGCGCGCTGCTCACCGACGTCCGCCCGAGGCACATCGGCCAGAACGTCGTCGAGATCGGCATTCCCGACATCGACGCGACGCACCCCGACCTCGCGGCGATGGTGGGGCGCGGCACCTACTGGGTGCTCGGCGACGGGATATCCCTGGGCGCGCAGCGGAACGGGGACGGCCGCGTGCGCATCGGCATCAGCTTCTCCCACACGGGCGAGGACTGGTTCGCGACCAGCGGCATACCGTTCGACGACCCGCCCGCCGCCCGGGCGCGGCTGATCGAACTGCTCTCCGGCTGGGACCCACGGATCACCGCGCTGGTCGCGGCCTGCGACGACACGGTCGTGCCCCGGTCGATCAGCACGCTTCCGGTCGGCCTGACCTGGCCTTCGAGGCCGGATGTCACGCTGCTCGGCGACGCCGCGCACCTCATGCCGCCGGTCGGGGAGGGCGCCAACATGGCGCTGCTCGACGGCGCCGCGCTCGGCCTCGCCCTGGCCGCGCACCCGGACGACGTCCCCGCCGCCGTCGCGGAGTACGAACGCGAGATGTTCGAACGCACCAGCGCCGCCGCCCGGATGTCCACGGACCTCCAGGAACTGCTGATGGCGCCGGACGCCGCCCAGCGGATGCTCGCGTTCTTCCAACCCGGCTGAGCGGCACCCCGGCCGGGCGGCACCCCGGCTGAGCGGCACCCCGGCTGAGCGGCGCCCCCGGCCGGGCGGCGCCGACGACGAACGAACGGCCCGGCGTCCCCGCCCGCCTCAGAAGCCGCCCTCCATGTTGACGAAGCGGGAGTAGTGGCCCTGGAAGGCGACCGTGATGGTGGCCGTGGGGCCGTTCCTGTGCTTCGCGACGATCAGGTCGGCCTCGCCCGCGCGGGGGGACTCCTTCTCGTAGGCGTCCTCCCGGTGCAACAGGATGACCATGTCGGCATCCTGCTCGATCGAACCCGACTCACGAAGGTCGGAGACCATCGGCTTCTTGTCGGTGCGCTGCTCGGGCCCCCGGTTCAGCTGGGAGAGCGCCACCACCGGCACCTCCAACTCCTTGGCCAGCAGCTTGAGGTTCCGCGACATCTCGGAGACCTCCTGCTGTCGGCTCTCGGGCCGGCGGCTGCCGCCGGTCTGCATCAGCTGGAGGTAGTCGATCACGACCAGCTGGAGGTCGTTCCGCTGCTTCAGCCGCCGGCACTTGGCCCTGATCTCCATCATCGAGAGGTTGGGGGAGTCGTCGATGTAGAGCGGGGCCTCGTTGACCTCGGCCATCTGGCGGGCCAGGCGGTTCCAGTCCTCGTCGGTCATGCTGCCGGAGCGCATGTGGTGGAGCGCGACCCTGGCCTCGGCGGAGAGCAGCCGCATCGCGATCTCGTTGCGCCCCATCTCCAGCGAGAAGATCACGCTCGGCATCTTGTGCTTGATCGAGCAGCTGCGCGCGAAGTCCAACGCCAGCGTCGACTTGCCCATCGCGGGGCGGGCGGCGATGACGATCATCTGGCCCGGGTGCAGGCCGTTGGTCAGCGAGTCCAGGTCGGTGAAGCCGGTGGGCACCCCGGTCATCTCGCCGCTGCGGTTGCTGATCGCCTCGATCTCGTCGAGCGCGCCCTCCATGATCTCGCTCAGCGGGAGGTAGTCCTCGGCGGTGCGCTGCTCGGTGACCTGGTAGATCTCCGCCTGCGCCGAGTTGACGATGTCGTCGACGTCCCCGTCGGCCGCGTATCCCATCTGGGTGATGCGGGTGCCCGCCTGCACCAGGCGGCGCAGCACGGCGCGGTCGTGGACGATCTCCGCGTAGTACTCGGCGTTGGCCGCCGTCGGCACCGTCTGCACCAGCGAGTGCACATAGCCGGCGCCGCCGACCTTGGCCAACTCGCCGCGCTTGGAGAGCGCGTCGGAGACGGTGATCGGGTCGGCCGGCTCGCCCTTGGCGTAGAGGTCGAGGATGGCCTCGTAGATCGTCTCGTGCGCCGGCTTGTAGAAGTCCCGGCCGCGCAGCACCTCGACGACGTCGGCGATGGCGTCCTTGGAGAGCAACATCCCGCCGAGCACGGACTGTTCGGCCGCCGGGTCCTGCGGGGGCAGCCGCTCGAAGGCGGCGCGCTCGTCCGGAGGCTCCTCGTCCACGCTCCTGCGGGGGCGGGAGACGGAGAGCTGGTCGTCCATGCCGACCTCGTCCCACGCGGCACCCGCGTGCTCCAGATCCGCCATCGTCCCGCCTCCTCCCGGCCAGGGCGTCGCGCCCACGTCCATGTCTACGGCACGGCACTGACAGTCCGTGGGGCGGGCGGCGCGAGCGGGCTCGGCCGGCGCCGGAACCGGGCCGGGCGGACCTACGGTAAGGCCCGGATCGCGGAGGACCAACCCGAGTTATCCACAGGCTATGTGGATTTCAGATCAGACCCTGTGGATAACCTTCCCTCTCCTGTGGACCACCTGGGGACGACTCCCCGCGCCTCCCCGAGCCCTCCGCCAAGAAACCCGTCGTGACCTGCGCTTTTCCCGGAGGGTCACCGGGGATGCGGAACGGGTAGCAACGGCCGTCAACTTTGCGGAAAGTCGCACCGACCATCACACCGCACCCCCGGACACACGAGCGAAGGTAAGGGTCCGTGGACTCTTGCATCCATTACCTGTGGATGTTTGGATCGAGCCATGTCATCCACCAGCGGGGCGGGCGGCTCGCCCACGCCCGCACGCGGCGAGCGGTCGTCGGGCGAGCCGCCGCGCGAGCGGCCGACCGGGGCCGACGCGCCGCGCCGCGACCG
>NZ_RFFJ01000091.1 GCF_003696235.1 Streptomyces triticirhizae | reverse complement strand
GGCCGCCGCCGTGTGCCCGCCGGCCGCCGCCGCGTGCCGCCGCCGGCGGCGCTGCGGCAGGCCGTTGGCGTTGCGCTCGTACTGCGGCTCCTCGTCCAACTCGCCGATCGGCAGGTGCCACTGGGGCGTCGGCCGCAGCGCCGGCACCGGGTACTTGGGCGGGGGAACGGCGGTCAGCAGGTCGTCGGGGATGAAGACGACCGCGCGCACGCCCTCGCAGGTGGAGGGGCGCAGCGAGATCTTGACGCCGTGGTGGCTGGCCAGGATGCCGGCGACGCGCAGCCCGATCCTGGCGGTCTCGCCCAGGTCCTCCAGGTCGAGGCCGTCCACACCCTGCTGGAGCAGGAACTCGGCCCGGCGCCGCGACTCCTCCGTGAGGCCGGCGCCCTTGTCCTCGATGGAGACCTCGACGCCCGAGGCGACCTCCTCGGTGTTCATCACCACGGTGCTGGTGGGCGGGGAGTAGCGGGTCGCGTTGTCCAGCAGCTCGCCCATGATCATGATCAGCGGCTCGACCGCGTGGCCGACGACGGCCGTCTCGATCACCCGGTGCTGCTCGACGCGCAGGTACTCGTTGATCGGGCCGGAGCCGGCGCGCATCACGTCGTGCAGTGAGATGGGCCTGGCCCAGCGCCGCACGGGGGCGCCGCCGCCGACCACGGCCAGGCTGGTGGCGAACCGGCCGGTGACGTTGATGCGGTGCTCCAGGTGCATCAGGTCGCTGAGCACATCGGGCGTGCCGTGCCGGAACTGCATCGTGGCGATGTCGTCCTGGAGGCGGTGGATCTCGGACTGGATGCGGTGCGCGATGTTGACGATCGCCCGCTTCGCCGAGTCCCGCTGCAACTCCTTCTCGCGCAGCACGTCGAGGATGCCGTAGGCCATCCCCTCGAAGGCGGCGACGAGTTGGGGGTCGGAGGAGGTCTCCTCGGGGAGCGAGGGGATGACGTCGTCCTCCAGGTCGCCGTTCTTCATCCGGTCCAGGGCGACGGGGAGCAGGTCGTACGCCATCAGGTCGGCGTCGGCGACATGCTGGTGGAGGCGGGCCTTCAGCAGCTCGACGGCCCGGCCGCGCCGGGCGGTCTCGCCGGCGATCAGCAGCACCGCGAGGGTGGCCAGGGCGCCGCACCACACCACGGCCAGGCGGGCGTCGGCCGGCACCAGGAACACGGCGCCCAGCGCGCCGAGCGCCACCAGGGCGGGCGGCACGAACCACCGTCCTGTGGGCAGGACCGGTCGGCTGGTTCGCTCTAATGAACCGACGTGCACCATGGGCTTCCTCACTGGCTTGCGGCGGACTGGGACGACTCGACGGGGAAGGGACGGGACGGTCGGGCCGCGACGGTGGCCCATGCCACTGACATGTGCGCCGGCGCGCGGCCGCGACTAGCCGTAGCTGTCACAACTCGCTATGTGACACAGGAGAGTAGAGGTCTTCCAGCGGGTGCCGCAGGCACTTGCGCAAAGCTCCCCCGATCGAGCGGCCGACACCGGGTTCCGGTCGGCTGGCAACGCCTCGGGGTCGGCGCTGACCTGCGGTTTCCCGCTCGAACGCGGGGAGTTGTCGGTCTGTGAACCCATGGCCAAGGGTCGCCTTCCGGGGCCCCGCCCTCGGTGCCCCACAATGGAGCCAACGGCCCCGGGACGTCCGGTCGCCGAACCGCAACGCGTCGGAAATCCTGTGATGGGATGCTCGGGAGTCCCCTGAGCGGTCCCGTCCGCCGCGCGGCCGGGGACGAGAGCCGTCTGACCAGCGAGGATGGGTGGAAATGGAGAAGCAGCAGGAGTTCGTGCTCCGCACGCTGGAGGAGCGGGACATCCGTTTCGTGCGGCTGTGGTTCACCGACGTGTTGGGCTTCCTCAAGTCCGTCGCGGTCGCCCCCGCCGAGCTGGAGCAGGCCTTCGAGGAGGGCATCGGCTTCGACGGCTCGGCCATCGAGGGCTTCGCCCGGGTCCACGAGTCCGACATGATCGCCAAGCCCTCGCCCGGCACCTTCCAGATCCTGCCCTGGCGGGCCGAATCCCCCGGCACCGCGCGGATGTTCTGCGACATCCTGATGCCGGACGGCTCGCCCTCCTACGCCGACCCCCGCTATGTCCTCAAGCGGGCCCTGGCCAAGAGTTCCGACCTGGGCTTCACCTTCTACACCCACCCCGAGATCGAGTTCTTCCTGCTCAACCAGAAGCCCGTGGACGGCAGCCGGCCCACCCCGGCCGACTCCTCCGGGTACTTCGACCACACCCCGCAGAACGTGGGCATGGACTTCCGCCGCCAGGCCATCACGATGCTGGAGTCGATGGGCATCTCCGTCGAGTTCTCCCACCACGAGGGCGCCCCCGGCCAGCAGGAGATCGACCTGCGGTACGCGGACGCGCTCTCCACGGCCGACAACATCATGACGTTCCGGCTGGTGATGAAGCAGGTCGCGCTGGAGCAGGGCGTGCAGGCCACGTTCATGCCCAAGCCGTTCTCCGAGTACCCGGGCTCGGGGATGCACACCCACCTCTCGCTCTTCGAGGGCGACCGCAACGCCTTCCACGAGACCGGCGCCGAGTACCAACTCTCCAAGGTCGGCCGGTCGTTCATCGCCGGGCTGCTGCGGCACGCCGGGGAGATCTCGGCCATCACCAACCAGTGGGTCAACTCCTACAAGCGGATCTGGGGCGGCGCCCAGCGCACCGCCGGCGCCGGCGGCGAGGCGCCCTCGTACATCTGCTGGGGCCACAACAACCGCTCCGCGCTGATCCGGGTGCCGATGTACAAGCCGGGCAAGACCGTCTCCACCCGGGTCGAGGTCCGCTCCCTGGACTCCGGCGCCAACCCCTACCTCGCCTACGCGGTGCTGCTGGCCGCCGGGCTCAGGGGCGTCGAGGAGGGGTACGAGCTGCCGCCCGGCGCCGAGGACGACGTCTGGGCGCTGACCGACCGGGAGCGCAGCGCGCTGGGCATCGAGCCGCTGCCGCAGAACCTGGGGGAAGCCATTCAGCTGATGCAGCGCAGCGAGCTGGTCGCCGAGACCCTCGGCGAACATGTCTTTGATTTCTTCCTCCGCAACAAGCGCCAGGAGTGGGAGGAGTACCGCTCCGAGGTGACGGCCTTCGAACTGCGCAAGAACCTGCCGGTCCTCTGAGGGGGCAGCCAGACGGCGGACAGGGGTGAAAGGGGGCGCGCGAACGAGCCCGCGCGCCTCCGGGTGATCCGGCGACGCTCATACGAGGGATGTAAGAAGGGCCCCCGGACCTCAAGACTGTGTGCTTCCCAGCGCACAGCCGAGAGGACCTCACGTGGCCGCCCATCCGCTCGCCCGGCAGCTCGCCCGGCATCTGCGCGGCGCCGTCTTCGACCCCGGCGACGCCAGCAGCGCCGCCGCCGAACCGGCCGCCCCGCCCGCCCCGTTCAACGGCGTCGCCCGGCACGACCCGGAGCTGACCGTCGCCGCCGCCGACCGGGACGACGTCCGCACCGCCGTCGCGCACGCCGCCGAACGGGGCCTGCCGGTCGCCGTCCGCGCCACCGGACACGGCATCACCCGGCCCGCCGACGGCGGGCTGCTGCTCAGCACCCACCGGATGACCGACGTCCATGTCGACCCCGCCGCCAGGACCGCCAGGGTCGGCGCCGGCGCCCGCTGGGAGCAGGTGATCAGGGCAGCCTGGGCGCACGGCCTCGCCCCGCTCAACGGCTCGTCCCCGCAGGTCGGCGTCGTCGGCTACACCCTGGGCGGCGGCCTCGGCCCGCTGGCCAGGCGGTACGGCTACGCCGCCGACCTGGTGACCCGCCTGGAGGTGGTCACCGCCGACGGCACCGTCCGGCAGGCGGGACCCGAGGGCGAACCCGACCTCTACTGGGGCCTGCGCGGCAGCAAGGACAACCTGGGCGTGGTCACCGAGCTGGAGTTCGGCCTGGTGCCGGTCGACCGCTTCTACGGCGGCGGGCTCTTCTTCCCCGGTTGGGCGGCGGCGGAGGTCACCCACACCTGGCGGGAGTGGACGGCCACCGTGCCCGAGACCATGACCACCTCGCTCGCCCTGGTGCGCTTCCCCGACATGCCGCCGTTCCCCGAACCGCTGCGCGGGGCCCACGTGTTGCACCTGCGGGTCGCCCACACCGGGCCCGTCGCCGAGGGCGAGGCGCTGCTCGCCCCGCTGCGCGCCGTCACCGCGCCGCTGCTGGACACCGTCGCCGAGCGCCCCTACCTGGAGATCGCCCGGGTCCACGACGACCCCGTCGAGCCGCTGGACCACCACGCGCACTCGGTGATGCTGCGCGGCCTCGACGCCGCCGCCGTCGACCAGGTCCTCACCCTCGTCGGGCCCGAGGTCTCCCAGTGCCCCGCCTACATGCTGGAGCTGCGCCACCTCGGCGGCGCCGCCGGCCGGCCGCCCGCCTCGCCCAGCGCCGTCGGCAACCGCGACGCCGTCTTCAGCCTGATGGTGATCTCCCCGCCCGAGTCCACCGGCTCCTACGCCGACGCCCTGATCAAGCGGATGATCCCCTGGTCCACGGGCCGCTCCTACGTCAACTTCCTCACCGGCCCGCTGGCCGTCGCCGCCGCCCCCGACGTGCACGACCCGGCCGACGTCCCCCGGCTGGCCGAGCTGAAGCGCCGCTTCGACCCGGACAACATGTTCCGCTTCAACCACAACATCGCCCCGGCCCCGGCACGCGGCGCCTGAACGCCCCCGACCGGGACGCCGAGGAACGCACCGAGGCGGGCGTGGCTAGGCTTCGTTCCGACAGGACCGGCCGCGCGCCACGGCGGCCGGTCGCCAGGTCAGGACCGAGAGGGGACGACCACGGTGCCGGTGGGAGGACGAAGGGACAGCCGCTTCGGACAACTGCTGCGCCGGGGGTTCACCGACGCCTCGGCCGCCGACCGCCTGCTCGACACGCCGGCCCTGCGGCCCGTCGCCCAACACCCCGCCCTGCTGGACGCGTTCGGCTCGGTCGCCGACCCCGACCAGGCGCTGCGCGCGCTCGCCCGGCTGGTCGAGGCCCAGCCCGAGGCCGAACGCCCCCGGCTGCTGGACACCCTGCTCGCCGCCAAGCCGCTGCGGGACCGGCTGCTCGCCGTGCTCGGCGCCTCCGAGGGCCTCGCCGACGAACTGGTGCGCCACCCCGCCACCTGGCAGGCCCTGGTCGCGTTCGAGACCAGCGACCTGCACCCCGGCACCGAGGAGTTCACCGCCGCGCTCGCCGACGCCCACGACCGCGACGCGCTGCGCGTCCACTACCACCGGGCGCTGCTCACCATCGCCGCCCGCGACCTCACCGGCAGCAGCGACCTCGCCGAGACCGCCGCCGAGCTGGCCGACCTCGCCACCGCCACGCTCCGCGCCGCGCTGCGGATCGCGGAGGCCGGCGCCCCGGGCGACGCCGCCCAGTGCCGGCTGGCGGTCATCGGCATGGGCAAGTGCGGCGGGCGCGAGCTGAACTACGTCTCCGACGTCGACGTGATCTTCGTCGCCGAACCCGTCGAGGGCGTCCCCGAGGAGACCGCGCTGCGCGCCGCCACCCGGCTGGCCTCCGCCATGATGCGGATCTGCTCCGAGCGCACCGCCGAGGGCACCATCTGGCCCGTCGACGCCAACCTCCGGCCCGAGGGCCGCAACGGCCCGCTGGTGCGCACCCTGAGCAGCCACCTCGCCTACTACCAACGCTGGGCCAAGACCTGGGAGTTCCAGGCGCTCCTCAAGGCCCGGCCCATCGCCGGCGACCTCACGCTGGGCGAGGAGTACCGCGCGGCCGTGGACCCGCTGGTCTGGCGGGCCTCCGAACGGGAGAACTTCGTCCCCGACGTGCAACGGATGCGGCGCCGCGTCGAGCGCTCCGTCCCCGCCGCCCAGCTGGAGCGGGAACTCAAGCTCGGGCCCGGCGGGCTGCGCGACGTCGAGTTCGCCGTCCAGCTGCTCCAGCTGGTGCACGGCAGGACCGACCCCGAGCTGCGGCACGCACCCACCCTTCAGGCGCTGGCCGCGCTCGCCGAGGGCGGCTACGTCGGCCGCGCCGACGCCGCCGCACTGGACCGCTCCTACCGCTTCCTGCGCACCGTCGAACACCGGATACAGCTCCACCGGCTGCGCCGCACCCATCTGATGCCGACCGACGAGGCCGAGCTGCGGCGCCTGGGCCGCTCCCTCGGCTTCACCGGCGACCCGGTCAGGGAGCTGACCGACGCCTGGCGCCGGCACACCTCCGGCGTGCGCCGGCTGCACGAGAAGCTGTTCTACCGGCCGCTGCTGGAGGCCGTCGCCCGGCTGGAGGCGGGACAGGCCAGGCTCGGCGAGGGCGCGGCCAAGGAACGCCTCGAAGCCCTCGGCTACACCGACCCGACCGCCGCGCTGCGCCATCTGACCGCGCTGGCCTCAGGGGTGAGCCGCAAGGCCGCCATCCAACGCACGCTGCTGCCCGTGCTGTTGGACCGGTTCGCCGACTCGGCCGACCCGGACGCCGGGCTGCTCGGCTTCCGCAAGGTCTCCGACGCGCTGGGCTCCAGCCCCTGGTACCTGCGGCTGCTGCGCGACGAGGGCGCGGCGGCCGAGAACCTCGCCCGGGTCCTGTCCGCCGGCCGGCTCGCCCCCGACCTGCTGTTGCGCGCCCCCGAGGCGGTCGCCCTGCTCGGCGACCCCGCAGGGCTCGCGCCGCGCGGCCGGGCCGCCCTCACCCAGGAGGTGCGCGCGGCCGTCGGCCGGGCCGGCTCCCCGGAGGACGCGGCCGCCGCCGCGCGGGGCGTGCGCCGGCGCGAGATGTTCCGCACGGCCGCCGCCGACATCATCGGCGCCTACGCGCCCGAGGACAGCCCGGACGCCCTCACCGACCACGGCGCCGCCCTCGACCTGGTCGGCGACGCGCTCACCGACATCAACGCGGCCACCCTGGTCGGCGCCCTGGAGACCGCGACCGCCGCGCGCCGCGCCGGGGGCGAGGAGCCGCTGACCCGGCTCGCGGTGATCGCGATGGGGCGCTTCGGGGGGCGCGAGCTGAGCTACGGCTCGGACGCCGACGTCGTCCTGGTGCACGACCCGCTGCCCGGCGCGGACGAGTCGGCCGCCGCCAACCAGGCCAGGGCGCTGGCCAACGAGATGATCCGGCTGCTCCAACTGCCCAGCGTGGACCCTCCGCTGCTGGTCGACACCGACCTGCGCCCCGAGGGCCGCAACGGGCCGCTGGTCCGCTCGCTGGCCAGCTACGCCGCGTACTACCGCCGCTGGTCGCTGGTCTGGGAGAGCCAGGCGCTGCTGCGCGCCGAGCCGGTCGCCGGGGACGAGGACCTGGGCCGGCGCTTCGTCGAACTCGTCGACCCGCTGCGCTATCCGGCCGAGGGCCTGGCCCAGAAGGACGTCTTCGAGATCCGGAAGCTGAAGGCCAGGATGGAGGCGGAACGGCTGCCGCGCGGCGCCGACCCGACGACCCACACCAAGCTGGGGCGGGGCGGGCTCTCCGACATCGAGTGGACGGTCCAGCTGTTGCAGCTCCGCCACGCGGCGGAGCTGCCCGCGCTGCGCACCACCGGCACCCGGCCGGCGCTGGCCGCCGCGACGGCGGCCGGGCTGCTGTCGGCGGACGACGCGGAGATCCTCGACGAGGCGTGGGTCCTGGCCTCCCGGGTCCGCAACGCGGTGATGCTGGTGCGCGGCCGGCCGCTGGACACGTTCCCGACGGACAGCAGGGAGACGGCGGCGGTCGCCCGTTACCTGGGCTACGAACCCGGCACGGCGGGCCGCATGTTGGACGACTACCGGCGCGTGACGCGGCGGGCGCGGGGGGTTGTGGAGCGGGTGTTCTACGAGGGGGAGTAACGAGGGCGGGCGGGCCAGCCGGCCCGCGCCGCTAGCCGCTAGGCCCGGGCCTTCGCCTCCCCCGGTGGGGCTTCCGCGTTCTCCGGAGGAACCTCCCGGGGGAGCCGGTAGCACAGCCGCCCGAACCACAGTCGGGAGACCAGGTAGCCCACGCCCAGGCACACCAGCCCGCCGACCGCGTCCAGCCAGAAGTGGTTCGCCGTGGCCACGATCACCAGCAGCGTCGCCACCGGGTACAGCGCCCCCAGCAGCTTGATCCACAGCGGCCTGGCCAGGACGGCTATCGTGATCCCGCACCACACCGACCAGCCGATGTGCATCGACGGCATGGCCGCGTACTGGTTGGAGACCGAGGCCATCGCGCTGTCCTCGGCGGAGAGCGAGCCCCAGGTCTGGTGGACGCTGGCCGTGTCGATGAAGTCCATGCCCTCCATCAGCCTCGGCGGCGCCAGCGGGAAGAAGTAGTACCCGATCAGCGCCACCCCGGTGGTGACGAAGAGCACCAGCCGGGTCGGCCCGTAGCGCCCCGGGTGGCTGCGGAACAGCCACACCAGCACCGCGATGGTGACCACGAAGTGCAGCGTGGCGTAGTAGTAGTTCATCGTCACCACGAGCCACGTGACGCCCTCGACCGCGTGGTTGACCGAGCGCTCGAAGGCCAGGCCCAGGTGGCCCTGGAGGTCCCAGATCCAGCGGGCGTGCTTCTGGGCGTCGGCGACCCGGTCGGGTGCCGCGTTGCGGATCGCGGAGTAGATCGCGTAACTGACGGCGATCAGCAGCAGTTCGAACCAGATCCGAGGGCGCGCGGGAAGCCGGGGACGGGAGAAGCGTCTGCCGGGGGCGGACAGGGTGTTGTGTCGGTCGGTCACGGACACGTCCGCTTCCACTCGTTCATCGCTCGGACTGATGCTGGTTGCCCCCATGGGCCACTAGTCTGCCAGAGCGACTCAGTCCGCCCGATCATCCTCCGGTCTGGTCTTCGGCCCGGTTCGTCTCCATCGTCCGATGGATGCCACCCCGGAGAGCCAGGTCAGGGGCGTCCCAGGCACCACCTCGGGCGGGGTCAGCGCGCCGGCGCGGCCGCCGTCGAGCCGCGCACCACCAGCTCGGGCATGAAGACGAACTCGCTGGGCGGCGCCGGCGTTCCGCCCAGCTCCTCCAGCAGCGCCCGCACGGCGGCCTGGCCCATCGCCGGCACCGGCTGGCGGATGGTGGTCAACGGCGGGTCGGTGAACGCGATCAGCGGCGAGTCGTCGAAGCCGATCACCGAGCAGTCCCCGGGCACCGCGAGACCTCGTTGCCGCGCCGCGCGGATCGCGCCCAGCGCCATCATGTCGCTGGCGCAGATCACCGCCGTGCAGCCCTTCTCCAGCAGCGCTGAGGCCGCCGCCTGCCCGCCCTCCAGGGTGAAGAGGGAGTGCTGGACCAGCTCCTCGGCCCGCTCGGCCGGCAGGCCCAGCTCGGCGGCCATGCCCTCCAGGAAGCCGGCCAACTTCCGTCGCACCGGAACGAACCTGATCGGTCCGAGCGCCAGGCCGATCCTGCGGTGGCCCAGGGACACCAGGTGCGTCACGGCCAGCCGCATCGCGGCCCGGTCGTCGGGCGACACGAACGGGGCGCGAACGGTCGGCGCGTAGCCGTTGATCAGAACGAAGGGGACGCCGCTCGCGCGGAGTCGGTCGTAGCGCTCCATGTCGGCGGAGGTGTCCGCGTGCAGCCCGGAGACGAAGATGATCCCGGTCACCCCGCGCTCCACCAGCATCCCGGTCAGCTCGTCCTCGGTGGAGCCGCCCGGGGTCTGGGTGGCCAGCACCGGGGTGTAGCCCTGACGGGTGAGTGCCTGGCAGATGACCTGCGCGAAGGCGGGGAAGATCGGGTTCTCCAGCTCGGGGGTGATCAGCCCGACCAGGCCGGCGCTGCGCTTGGTCAGCCGCGCCGGCCGCTCGTAGCCCAGCAGGTCGAGGGCGGCGAGGACGGATTCGCGGGTGGCCGTGGCGACGCCGGGCTTGCCGTTCAACACCCGGCTGACGGTCGCCTCACTGACCCCCGCCTGGGCTGCGATGTCGGCTAGCCGCGCGGTCACAGTCCGGGACCTTACCCGGCGCCGCCGACACTGCCTACCGGCGGCCTGGCGAAGCTGGGCTTCCGTGCGGAAATGTGGGGATATTCCGTGCTCGGCGCCGCCTCGCGCGAGCCGGCGGGAGGCCGCCCCCAGGGTGTCGGGTCGTCGTCCGCCGGGCGGTCGCGGGTGCGCTCCGTGGTGGAAAAAGTCCTGTCCAGCGCACTCTTGCAGAAATTTGCCGCAAGGTCTTTCCAAAGTCTTGCGTCACTGTTACGTTCCTGCTCGGCCCGGCGCCGCGGTGGCGCGGCGCATAGGGTGGTTATACCGCCCCAAATCGGGCGAACGGTTGAAGGAGTTCACATGCGGCGCAGCATAGGGACCACGGCCGTGCTGGCAGCACTGGCTGTTGCGGCAACAGCTTGCGGCGGGGACGACGGCGGGGACAGCGGGGGCGGGAGCGGCGAGGGCGGGGAGCTTTCCGGCACCGTCACCTACTGGGACACCTCCAACGAGACCGAGGCCGCGGTCTTCGAGGCCGTCGCCAAGGAGTTCGAGGACCAGCACCCGGGCGTCACCGTCGACTACGTCAACGTCGGCTTCGACGACGCCCAGAACCGCTTCAAGAACGCCGCAGGCGCCAACGAGGCTCCCGATGTGATGCGCACCGAGGTGGCGTGGGTCGCCGACTTCGCCAGCCTCGGCTACCTCTACCCGCTGGACGACACCGCCGCGCTGGAGGACCAGGAGGACTTCCTGGCCGAGCCCTGGGCGAGCACCCAGTACGAGGGCCAGACCTACGCGGTGCCGCAGGTCACCGACACCCTCGCCCTCTTCTACAACCGCGCCCTCCTGGAGGAGGCCGGCGTCGAGGTGCCCGAGTCCCTCGACCAGATCCGCGAGGACGCCGCCGCCTACGAGGACGCCGGCACCACCCCGCTCTATGTGCGCGGCGACGACCCGTACTGGTTCCTGCCGTTCCTCTACGGCGAGGGCGGCGACCTGGTGGACGCCGGGGCGCAGGAGGTCACCGTCGACAACGCGGCCGGCGTGGCCGCGTTCGAGCAGATGAACGACCTGGTCGAGTCGGGCGTCGCGATCACCGACACCAGCGACGGCTGGGAGAACATGATGTCGGCCTTCGCCGACGGCGACATCGCCATGATGATCAACGGCCCCTGGGCCATCGCCGACGCCCAGGCGGCGCTCGGCGAGGACCTGGGCGTGGCCCCCGTCCCCGCCGGCGGCGAGGCGCAAGGCTCCCCGCTCGGCGGCTGGAACTACGGCGTCTACGCCGGCACCCCGGACGCCGACGCCTCCTTCGAGTTCGTGAAGTACATGGCGTCCGCCGAGACCCAGGCCAGGATCACCGAGGAGCTGAGCCTCCTGCCGACCCGCGAGTCCGTCTACGCGGAGCCGGCGGTGGAGGGCAACGAGATGGTGCAGTTCTTCAAGCCGGCCGTGGACGTCGCCCACGAGCGCCCCTGGATTCCGCAGGCCCAGTCGCTCTTCGAGCCGCTGCGGACCTCCAACGAGGCCATGCTCACCGGCTCCGCCTCCCCCGAGCAGGCGGCCAACGACACCGGCGACGCCTACCGTGACCTGCTCGAAGACTGGCAGTGAGCACGGGCCCCACGGGACGGAGGGCCGACACCATGACTGACGCCGCACCCATCGACGCCACCCCGAACCCCCAGGGCACGCCCGCGTCCCCGGTCCCGGCCACCGCCGGGGCCGGGGCGCCCGGCGGCCGCCCCCGCGTCCGCCGCAGGGCGCTGCGGCACCGGCTGGCGGACTACTGGTACGCCTGGGCGATGATCACGCCGGTGGTCGCGGTGATCACCGTGATCATCGGCTATCCGCTGGTCCGGGGCATCTACCTCTCGCTGACCGACGCCGACGAGGCCAACGTCGAGCGCACCATCGGTGTCAACACCATCGAGGCCACCTACGAGTTCGTCGGCCTGGAGAACTACCGCGACGTCCTCACCGACGACGTGTTCTGGGACCGGCTCGGCTGGACCGTGGTGTGGACGGTGGCCTGCGTCGGCATCACGTTCGTCATCGGGCTGACCCTGGCCAACATGCTCAACCGCGCGTTCCGGGGCCGCACGCTCTACCGGATGGCGCTGATCCTGCCCTGGGCGATCCCGGCGTTCGTGTCGATCTTCGCCTGGCGGATGCTGTTCAACGAGCGCAACGGCATCCTCAACGGGGTGCTGGACTCCGGCGGCATCGAGGGCATCGCCTGGCTGTCCGACCCGACCTGGGCCAAGATCGCGGTCATCGCGGTCAACGTGTGGCTGGGCGTGCCGTTCATGCTGATCGCGATGCTGGGCGCGCTCCAGTCCATCCCCGCCGAGCAGTACGAGGCGGCCGAGATGGACGGCGCGGGAGCCTGGCAGCGCTTCGTCAACATCACGCTGCCCGGGGTGCGTTCGGTCGCCATGACGGTGGTGCTGCTCTCCACCATCTGGACGTTCAACATGTTCCCGGTGATCTTCCTGCTGACCCGGGGCGGGCCGGCGGGGTCCACGGACATCCTGGTGACCGAGGCGTTCCGGCTGGCGTTCATCAACAGCCCCCGCGACTTCGCCGGCTCGGCGACCTGGGGCGTGCTGATCCTGCTGATGCTGGTGCTGTTCGCGATCGCCTACCGCAGGGCGCTGCGGCGACAGGGAGAGGTGTGGTGACCATGGCGACCGATACCACCCGGGTCGACGGGACCGAGCCGCTGCCGGTGCCGGGGCCAGCGGGTCGGGGAACGAACGGACGCCCGCGCGGGCGGGTGCGGCGGCGCGGCGAACGCGGCCCGCTGGCCTCGTTCGGGCTCCATCTCACGCTGCTGGTGGCCGCGTTCATCGCGCTCTTCCCGCCGCTGTGGCTGCTGGTGACCTCGTTCAAGCCGAAGAGCGAGACCTTCTCGCTCTCGCTGGTCGCCGACTTCACGCTGGACAACTACGACCATGTGGTCAACGACACCGCGTTCCTCACCTGGTTCGGCAACTCGGTGCTGATCGTCCTCGTCACCACCGTGGTCGGCGTGCTGATCTCCTCGACCACCGGCTACGCGCTCAGCCGCTTCCGGTTCCCCGGGATGCGGCCGCTGATGTGGACCCTGCTGATCACCCAGATGTTCCCCATGGCGGTGCTGATCGTGCCGCTGTACAACCTGATGTCGCGCTACGGCCTGCTCAACCAGCCGGTCGCGCTGATCGTCACCTACCTCACCATCGCGGTGCCGTTCTGCGCCTGGATGATGAAGGGCTTCTTCGACACCATCCCCGTCTCCATCGACGAGTCGGGCCGGGTCGACGGGCTCAACCCGTTCGGCACCTTCTGGCGGCTGATCATGCCGCTGGCCCGGCCGGGTCTCGCCGTCACCGGGTTCTACACCTTCGTGACGGCCTGGGCCGAGGTGGCCTACGCGACCGCCTTCATGACCGGCGAGGACAACCTCACCCTCGCCGGCGGCCTCCAGACCTTCGTCAACCAGCACACCCAGGACTGGCATCTGATGACGGCCGCCGCCGTGCTCATCGCCGTGCCCGCGACGGTGGTCTTCGGCTACGCGCAACGGCACCTCCAGTCCGGCCTCACCGCCGGCGCCACCAAGTCCTGAGAACGTCCTGACGGCGGCGTGCCCCCCCACCGCGACCCCACCCGTCAGCAGCCTCGTCAACTGCCCCGAAAACCAGGGATGTCATGACCCAGCACCTCGCTGACCGCACCCGGCCGACCAGCGAAGCCCGCGCCCCGCGCCCCACGCCCGAGTCGGGGGCGGCGCCCCGCCCGCCCGAGTGGTGGCGGGACGCGGTGATCTACCAGGTGTATCCGCGTTCCTTCGCCGACGGCAACGGCGACGGGATGGGCGACCTGGCCGGCATCAGGTCCCGGCTGCCCCATCTGGCGCGGCTCGGCGTCGACGCCGTCTGGCTCAGCCCGTTCTACGCCTCGCCGCAGGCCGACGCCGGCTACGACGTCGCCGACTACCGGGCCATCGACCCGATGTTCGGCGACCTGCACGACGCCGACGCGCTGATCCGTGACGCCCACGACCTGGGCCTGCGGATCATCGTCGACCTGGTGCCCAACCACTCATCGGACCGGCACGAGTGGTTCCAGCGCGCGTTGCGCGAGGGCCCAGGCTCCCCGCTGCGGGACCGCTACCACTTCAGGCCTGGGCGCGGCTCGGGCGGCGAACTGCCGCCCAACGACTGGGAGTCCATCTTCGGCGGGCCGGCCTGGACCCGGCTGCCCGAGCCGGACGGCGAGTGGTACCTGCACCTGTTCGCGCCCGAACAGCCCGACTTCAACTGGGAGAACCCGGCCGTCCGCGACGAGTTCCGCTCGGTGCTGCGGTTCTGGCTGGACATGGGCGTGGACGGCTTCCGGATCGACGTGGCCCACGGCCTGGTCAAGGCGCCCGGCCTGCCGGACATGGGCCACGCCGGGCAACTGCGGCTGCTGGGCACCCAGGTGCTGCCGTTCTTCGACCAGGACGGCGTCCACGAGATCTACCGCGCCTGGCGGCAGATCCTCGACGAGTACCCGAACCAGCGGATCGGCGTGGCCGAGGCGTGGACGCCCAACGAGAGCCGCACCGCGCTCTATGTGCGGCCCGACGAGCTGCACCAGGCGTTCAACTTCCACTATCTGAACACCCCCTGGGACGCCGCCGAGCTGCGGCGGGTCATCGACTCCTCGCTGGACTCGATGCGCCCGGTCGGCGCGCCCACCACCTGGGTGCTGTCCAACCACGACGTGGTCCGCCACCGCACCCGGCTCGGCGGCGGGCTGGCGCGGGCGCGCGCCGCGACGCTGCTGATGCTGGCGCTGCCGGGCTCGGCCTATGTCTACCAGGGCGAGGAGTTGGGGCTGCCCGAGGTGACCGACCTGCCGGACGAGGCGCGGCAGGACCCGGCGTTCTTCCGGCGGGGCAGCGGCGGCGACGGGCAGGACGGCCAGGACGGGCTGCGCGACGGCTGCCGGGTGCCGATCCCGTGGACCAGGGACGGGGCCTCGTTCGGCTTCGGCGGCGGCGCCGGCTGGCTGCCGCAGCCGGCCGGCTGGGGCGAACTGTCGGTGCAGGCGCAGGAGGGCGACCCCGACTCGACGCTTGAGCTGTACCGCTCGGCGCTGGCGGTGCGCCGGGAGCAGGCGGCGCTGGGCGCGGGCGACGGCGTGGAGTGGCTGGAGGCGCCCGAGGGCGTGCTGGCCTTCCGCCGCCGGGGCGCGGACGGCAGCGCGGTGCTGGTGGTGGCCAACACCACCGAGGCGCCAGTGGAGTTGCCGGCCGGCTGCGCCGGGGCGCGGCTGCTGCTGGCCAGCGGCCCGTGCCGGGCGGACGGGCCGCTGCCGGCGGACACCACCGCCTGGTGGCAGGGGTGAGCCAGCCGGGATCACCCGTTCCCGCCCGGCTGGCGGACATCGCGCAGCAGGCGCGGGTCAGCGAGGCCACCGTCAGCCGGGTGCTCAACGGAAGGTCGGGCGTGGCGGCCGCGACCCGGCAGCGGGTGCTTGCCGCGCTCGACATCCTGGGCTACGAGCGGCCGGTGCGGCTGCGGCAACGCAGCGCAGGGCTGGTCGGGTTGGTGATCCCGGAGCTGACCAACCCGATCTTCCCGGCGTTCGCGCAGGTCATCGAGCGGGCGTTGGCCGGCTACGGCTACACGCCCGTGCTGTGCACCCAGACCCCGGGCGGCGCCACCGAGGACGAGCTGGTGGAGCAGCTGGTGGAGCGCGGCGTCACCGGCGTCGTCTTCCTCTCCGGGCTGCACGCCGACACCTCGGCCGACCCGGCCCGCTACACCCGACTCGCCGGCAGGGGCGTGCCGTTCGTGCTGATCAACGGCTTCAACGAGCGGATCGGCGCGCCCTTCGTCTCCCCGGACGACGCGGCGGCCAGCCGGATGGCGGTGCGGCACCTGCGGGAGCTGGGCCACCGCAGGATCGGGCTGGCCGTCGGGCCGCACCGCTTCGTCCCGGTGCGGCGGAAGGTCGCCGGCTTCGAGGCGGCCGTGGCCGAGGAGAACGCGCGCGGCTCGGCGGACGGGCGGCCCGTGACGGGCGTGGTGCGGCACACCCTCTTCAGCCTGGAGGGCGGACAGGCCGCCACCGCCGCCCTGTTGGACGACGGCTGCACGGGCGTGGTGTGCGGCAGCGACATGATGGCGCTGGGCGCGATCCGGGCGGTGCGGCAGCGGGGTCTCGCGGTGCCGGCGGACGTGTCGGTGATCGGCTTCGACGACTCGCAGCTGATCGCGTTCACCGACCCGCCGTTGACGACGGTGCGGCAGCCGGTCGCCGCGATGGCCTCGGCCGCCGTGCACGCCCTGCTGGAGGAGATCAACGGAAACCCGGTGCAGCACACGGAGTTCGTCTTCCAGCCCGAGCTGGTGGTGCGCGGCTCCACGGCCGCCGCGCCCGCCGGCTGACGGCCGCCGCCGGTCAGACGGCGGCCAGCGCGTCGATCTCCACCAGCATGTCGGGGTGCGGGAGTTCGACGAAGACGGTGGTGCGGCAGGGCAGCACCCCGCTGGGGCAGTGCTCGCGGACGAACGCGCCGTACGCCTCGTTCATCGCGGCGAAGTCCTCCCGGCGGGTGAGGTAGACGCGGAACATCAGCACGTCCTCGACGCCGGCGCCGCCGGCCGCCAGGACGGCCCGCACGTTCTCCAGGGTGCGGGCCGTCTGCGCCCGCACGTCGCCGGGGTGGACGTAGGCGCCGCTGGCCGGGTCCTGCGGGCCCTGTCCTGAGACCTGGAGCAGCGGGCCCTTGCGCAGGCCCTGCGAGAAGTTCCAGGCGGGCGCGGGCGCCGCCTCGGTGCGCACCGCCGTCTTGGCCGCTTGCGCCGGGTCCGTCGGGTCCGTGGGGTCCGTCGGGTCCGTGGGGTTCGTGGGGTTCGTGGGGTTCGTGGGGTCGCTCATGAGGGCGTCGCCTTCCGCCGGGGTGGGTGCCGGCGGCAGGGTAGACCACGCGGGCCCGCGCGCGGTACGGCGGGCGGAACGCTCGGGCGCGCGGACGCGCCCTTCGACGGGAGGAGCGGCGGTGGCGGAGCTGCTGATCAGGGGCGCGCTGGTGGTGGACGGCACCGGCGGGGCGCCGTTCCGCGCCGATGTGGCGGTGGACGGTGGCCGGATCGCCGCCGTGGGCGGCCCCGGGCTGACGGGCCGGCGGACGCTGGACGCAGACGGGCTGGCGCTCGCCCCCGGCTTTGTCGACATGCACGCCCACTCGGACCTGGCGCTGCTGACCGATCCCGACCACCTCGCCAAGGTCGCCCAGGGCGTGACCTGCGAGGTGCTCGGCCAGGACGGCCTGTCGTACGCGCCCGTGGACGACGCCACGCTGCCCCAGGTGCGGCAGGCCATAGCCGGCTGGAACGGCGACCCGCCCGGCCTCGACTGGAGTTGGCGCGACGTGGCGGGCTATCTGGACCGGCTGGACGCGGGCATCGCGGTCAACGCCTGCTATCTGGTGCCGCACGGCTCGGTGCGGATGCTGGCGATGGGCTGGGACGCCCGGCCCGCGACCGAGGCCGAGCTGAACGCCCAACGTGCCCTGCTGGCCGAGGGGTTGGCCCAGGGCGCCGTTGGCCTGTCCGCCGGGCTCACCTACCCGCCGGGGATGTACGCGCCCACCGGCGAACTGGTCGCGCTCTGCCGGGTCGTCGCGGAGCACGGCGGGTTCTTCGCGCCGCACCACCGCTCCTACGGAGCCGGCGCGTTGGACGCCTACGCCGAGATGGTGGCGGTGGCCAGCCGCTCGGGCTGCGCCCTGCACCTGGCCCATGCCACCCTCAACTTCGCGGTGAACCGGGGCCGTTCGGGCGAGCTGCTGGCGCTGCTCGACGCGGCGGAGCGGGACGGCGTCGACCTCACCCTGGACAGCTATCCCTACCTGCCGGGCTCCACCACGCTCGCGGCGCTGCTGCCCAGCTGGGCCGCCGAGGGCGGCCCCGCCGCGACCCTGGCCCGGCTGCGGGACCCGGCGGCGCTGGCCCGCGTCCGGCACGACCTGGAGGTGGCCGGCTCTGACGGCTGCCACGGGGTGCCGGTGGAGTGGGAGACCATCCGGATCGCCGGCTCCCGCGACCCGGCGGCGGTCGGGTCCACCGTCGCCGAGCTGGCGGCCCGGGCCGGCCGGCCCCCGTTCGAGGCGGCCCGCGCGCTGCTGCTGGGCGACGAACTGTCCACCGGCATCCTCCAGTTGGTGGGCAACGAGGAGAACGTCCGCGCCCTGATGCGGCACCCGGCGCACACCGGCGGCAGCGACGGCCTGCTGGCCACCGCCCGCCCGCACCCCAGGGCCTATGGCACGTTCCCCCGCTATCTGGCCCGCTACGTGCGGGAGTTGGGGGTGCTGAGCCTGGCCGAGTGCGTGGCCCATCTGGCCGGCACCCCGGCGCGGCGGCTGAGGCTCGCCGGCCGGGGCCTGGTCCGCGCCGGCTACCACGCCGACCTGGTGCTCTTCGATCCGGAGACGGTGTCCGACACCGCGACGTTCGAGCGGCCCAGGCAACTGCCGCGCGGCATCCCGTACGTGCTGGTCGGCGGCGTTCCCGCGATCGACGACGGGCGGCCGACGGGCGCGCTGCCCGGGCGGGCGCTGCGCCGCCGCCCCGACGGGACGGTGGCGTGAGCGCCGGGCGACGCCCGCGAACGGACGTGGCGCCCCTCCCTGCCGGGGAGGGGCGCCACGCGTCCGGAACGCCGGGTGGCGCTACGGCGCCAGGGCCGGGATCACCCGCCAGCTGACGTCGGCCTCGTAGGACTCGGGCAGGTCGTAGTCGTGGCCGCCGCCCTTCACGGCCACCCACACCTCCTCGGCGAAGTGCCGTATGTTCCCTCCCAGTTCGTTGACCGAGGCGAGCCGGACGCTGCCCGTCGACGCGCCGGGCTGGGCGCAGAACGTGGCGTCCCGGTCGAACAGCTCGCTGCCGTCGTCCGGGGCGAGCCGCACCCGGAACTCGGCGTGCCGCAGGTAGCTGCCGGGCTGGTTGGCCGCCTCCAGCGAGTAGCAGGACGGGTCGGCCAGGCCCCGGCGCACCACGAAGGTGGCGTCCTCGCGGTCCTGCTGAGCGCTGTCCCCGGCGATCACGTCCGTCCTGGCCAGCGACTCGCGGTGGCGCAGCACCCGGTCGGTGAACCCGTCCGAGGTCACCTGGAACGAGACCCGCTCGTCCAGCGGCAGCTCGGCGCCGCTGCGCCACAGCGGCAGGGCCACCGCCCAGGTCGCGTCGGCGGCGAAGGACTCCGGGGTGTCCCACGGCTGGTCGCCGCCCTCGCTCGCCAGGTACACGCCCTCCTCGAAGTGCCGTAGGAACGAGCCCGGTTCACTGAACGACTCCAGCGAGGTGCCGCCCCCGCCGAGCCCCGGCGTCGGGCAGAAGGTCGCCTCGGGGCCGCCCTCGCCCAGCACCAGCCGGTCGTCGGCGCCGTGCCGCAGATAGCCGCCCGGCTGGTTGCTCGCCTCGAACGAGACGCAGGACGCGTCGGCCAGGCCGGGACGGCTGAAGAAGACCGCGTCCCGCCGGTCGGTGTCCGCGCTGCCCTCGTCGACGACGTCGGTGCGCGCGACGCCGCCCGTGTGCCGCAGATAGCGGTCGTCGAAGCCGTCGGTGGTGACCCGCAGCGAGACCGGCTCCCCGGTGCGGACCTGGCCGCCTCCCGCCTCGGCCCGCACCCGCTCGTTGACGGCCCGCACCTGGTCGGCGTTGACCTTGAGCACCTGCCGGTCATAGGTGTAGAAGCCGTTGACCTCGTTCTCCAGGTCGTAGGGCTCGGTGTAGACCGAGCCCGACAGGCCCCGGCCGTGTACGAACCGACCGACCTCCTCGGTGATGGTCACATAGCGGTTGGTCAGCGACGCCTCGTCCGGGTACAGCGCGCCATAGCCGAAGCCGGCGCCCGGCTCCCACTCGTGGCCCTCGATCGCCCGGCCCAGGCCGCCGTACTCGCCCAGCACCGCGAACCGGTCGTCGTCCGGCGGCCGGGTGCCGCCCGACATCTGGTAGGCGTGGTCGTCGATCACGTCGCCGTTGCCCGGATCGGGGTCGGACAGGCAGCAGTTGGAGCCGGAGTTGTGGTTGACCGGCCGGGTGTCGTCCAACTCCCTGATCAGGTCCACGATCCGGCCCGCGTCGTACTCGCCCCAGCCCTCGTTGAACGGAACCCACTGGACGATCGACGTGATGCCCCTGAGGTTCTCGACCATCCGGGCCAGCTCGGCCTCGTAGTTGGCCTTGCCCTCGGCGCTGGGCTCGTCCACGGTGTTGGGCGAGGGCATGTCCTGCCAGACCAGCAGGCCCAGCCGGTCCGCGTGGTAGAACCAGCGCGCCGGCTCCACCTTGATGTGCTTGCGGACCATGTTGAAGCCGAGCGCCTTCTGCGCCTCCAGGTCCCAGGCGAGCGCCTCGTCGGTGGGCGCGGTGTAGAGCCCGTCCGGCCAGTAGCCCTGGTCCAGGGTGCCCATCTGGAAGACGAACTCCCCGTTGAGCAGCGGGCGCGTCACGCCGCCGACCTGGCCGACGCCCAGCGAGCGCATCCCGAAGTAGCCGCCGACGCTGTCGCCCGGGGTGGCGCCGTCGGGCCCGGTGAGGGTGACCCGCAGGTCGTAGAGGAACGGGTCCTCGGGCGACCAGAGCCGGGCGTCCGGCACCGGGACGGACAGCTCGCCGCCGGCCTCGCCGGTGGCGCTGCCCACCACGGTGTCGCCGTCGAGGACCTCGGCCACCACCTGGTGGCCCTCGGCGCCCTCGGCCTGGACCACCAGGTCCAGCTCGCCGTCGGGCACGTCGGGCGTGGTGTCCAGGCGGGTGATGTGCGCCGCCGACACCGGCTCCAGCCAGACGGTCTGCCAGATGCCGGAGTTGGCGGTGTAGAAGATGCCGTCCGGGTCGAGGCGCTGCTTGCCGATGGGGAAGTCACCGGCGTCCACGGGGGAGTGGACCCCCACCACGATCTCGTTCTCGCCGCCGCCCAGCGCGTCGGTGATGTCGAAGGAGAACGGGTCGAAGCCGCCGGTGTGGCCGCCGACCTCGGTGCCGTTGACCCAGACCCTGGTCTCCCAGGTGACCGCGCCGAAGTTGAGCTTGATCCGCTCACCCGACCAGTCCTCGGGCACGGTGAAGGCGCGCCGGTAGAACATGGTGTCCTCGTGGCGCTGGATGCCCGAGAGGGCGGACTCGATCGGGTAGGGCACCAGCACGGCCTCGTCCAGCTCCTGGCCGATCGGCGGCGCGTCGAGGTCGCTCGCCCCGGTGAACTCCCAGACGCCGTTCAGGTTCAGCCAGTCGGGGCGGGTGAGTTGGGGGCGCGGGTACTCGGGCAGGGCGTTGTCCGGGCCGACCTCGTCGGTCCAGGGGGTGGTCAGCCGGGGCTCCTTGGGCTCCCAGACGGGCGCGCCGGACGCGGATGGCGCCAGGGCGACCGCCAACGAGACGGGCAGCAGAAGCGCCAGCAGCGCTCCCACCAGCCGTCTGGCGGCTCGGTTCGCTGACAGGGGCATGGGGGTGAACTCCCGTGGGATGTGGGGGTGTTGACGACGGGGTGGTGCGTGGTCGTGCTCCAGTGCGTGGTCGTGCTCCAGTGCGGTGTGGTGCTCTCGTGTGGTGGTGCTCTCGTGTGGTGTGGCTCTCGTGCGGGTGGTGTGGGCGGTGCGGTGGTGCCCCGGCCTGGTGTTCTTCTCCGTGGTGTCCAGGTCGGCGACCAGCGCCCGGCGGTCCAGCGGAGCCTCGTTGAGCGTGGTGGGGGCGGCGGGGCGGCCGAGGCCGCCTGACCCGTGAGCAGTCCGACGGCGACTCCGGGAACGAGGGCCATCCGCGCGGCTCGACGGGCGCTTGCTCATGCTCGACTCCTCAGCAAAACGGCAACAGAGTCACACAGAACATCGAGGGAACGCCCCAGAAGTTAACGGAGGAACGCGAGCCCGCCTAGGTAACGCGTTTGAATTAGTTGATAGTTGATCGCATGGCCGCATGTGACGGCTCGTCACTCGGCGGCGTCCGCGCGGCGGAGAGCCCCGGCCGAGCGGGCGCGTGAGGCCCGAGGCGGCCCTCCGCTCGGCCGGGGCACGCGGGCAAGGTAGCAACTCGCAAGAACTTGCGAAAGGGATTGCACGGCTCTGTCGGAGGAGCCTGCGCGGCCCCGCCGGCCCGCCGGTCCCGCCGACCCCCGGGCTTCGCCCGGGCTCATCGGGTTCAGTCGCCCAGCATCGCCAACTCGCCGCCGTCGGCCAGGGTCGCGGTCAACCGCGCCTGGGCGCCCTCCTCCGCCGGCAGCGCCAAGGTCCTGCCCTCGTCCCGGCCCGTCACCGCGCCACCCGCCGCGATCTCGACGACCTCCTCGCTGCCGGCCGCCAACAGGAACCAGCCGGCGTCCTGCGAGCGCCACAACACCCCGCTCAACACGCCCGGTTGGCGCTCACCACAGGACGGAACGTCCTCGGCCGCCGCCGTCACCACCGCCCCGTCGTCCTCCTCGTGCGAGGGGTCGAGGAACTGTGTCCACACCCGCGCGCCCGTGCCGCGCCAGGTCTCCGCCCGGCCACAGACCCAGCGCGCGGTCCCGCCGTCCTCGGGTAGCGACTGCTCGGCGAACTCCCACGCGTTCACCGACCGCACCCCGCCGCCACCGACCGACGCCAGCTGGCAGGCCAACGGGCCCCACGCCTCCCGGGTCGCGGCCACCGAACCGCCGTCCCCGGCGACGCCGGGCGCGCCACGGGTCAGCAGTGCCGGCGTCAACTCACCCAGATCCGCGAGGAGAAGCGGGCCGGCCGCGTCCGTTCCCCCTCTCGTTCCTCCGGTGCCGGTGCCGGTGCCGGTGCCGGTGCCGGTGCCCGCGCCGCTTCCCGTCGCGCCGTCCGCCGTCAGCTGGAGCGCCGGTACCTCGGTGCACGCCCCGTCCTGGCGCGCGGAGTGCAGGGGGCCGCTCACCCCGTGCTCGTCCACCGGCAGCTCGGCGGCCGGCCGGCCCGGGACCAGCAGGTCGGTCGAGGCAGCCTCCGTCACCCAAGGCGCCAGCAGATAACGGGTGTTGCCGTCCCCGCGCTGCACGACCACGGCCGAGGCGCCCGCCAGCCCGGCGCCGTCCACCCGGGCCAGATCCAGGACCACCTCGCCCTCCCGGGCCCCCGTCGGCTCCGCATACCGCACCAGCCGCAGCCCGTCGTGCAGCAACACCACGGAGATCCCGCCGACCTCCCCGGCGAAGAGCAACTGCGCCGGGCCCGGCGGCGGACCGGTCTGCGTGCCGGGCGTCGCCGAGACCCGCACCTCGTCACCCGGCCGCGCCCACACCGCCAACGCCCGCCGCAACAGACCCGTGTCGTCCAGCGCCGAACCGCGCGCCGGCCACACGGAGAAGTCCGTCCGCGCCGCCTGCCGCCAGGCGTCGGCCGGCATCCGCCGCAGCCCGGCCGGGTCGAGCGCCGCCTGGGCCGCCGCGTTCTCGCTGTACGGCGGGGCGGCGGCGCCGTCCGGACCCCAGCCGTCGGGGAACACCGCGAACCCGCAGACCACCACGGCCACCGCCACCGCGCCGACCAGCGCGGTCCTGGTGCGCTGCCGGCGCCGCAACAGGTCGGTCGGGCGCGCCTGGAGGGCGCACGGGTCGACCAGCGGGGCCTCGCTCTCCACCGCGTCGGCGGCGGCCATCGCCGCATCGATCCGATGCTCCGGCTCTCCGGCGCCGGCCAGCAACAGCCGGATCTCGGCCGGGCTCAGGCCGTCGATCCTGCGCAGCGCGTAGGCGGCGCGGGCGGTCGCTGACAGCGCCCCGAGGCGCTGGTCGAGCGCCACCTCCTCCGGCTCGCCGGCGCGCGGGAAGAGGCGCAGGCCCCACACCCGGGGCAGCGGCAGCGGTGTTTTCGGGAGCCAGCCGAACTCGCGGCCGGCGAACCGCACCGGCCGCTGCGCGGCCAACGCCGCCCGCACGACCCGCAGTCGCAGGAGCGCGTAGCCGGCGTCGGTGGCGGGCGTGGGCGCCGGCGCGGTGCCGCCGCCGCGCTGCGCCGGCAGCACCGGCGG
>NZ_RFFJ01000090.1 GCF_003696235.1 Streptomyces triticirhizae | reverse complement strand
CGGGCGCGCGGGGGGCTCGGCCGGGGCGGCTGGCGGGCGGGCCCGGCGGACCGGGGCACGGCGGGCCCGGCGGACCGGGGCACGGCCTGATGGCCGAACGGCCCGCCTGGCGGGTCGTCAACTCCCCTGCGGGTCCCAGGTGTAGTGGCAGGCGCGGCACTCGCGGTAGCCGTTGAGGCGGTTGTCGGACTGGACCACGGTGGACCAGAGGTTGCCGCAGGACGGGCAGTGCTTGCGTCCGCGCGGGAGGCGCTGGCCGCGCCAGCCGTCCAGCCTGATGCCGATCCAGACGCCGAGGGCGACCAGCAGGACGAGTACGACGATGACGAGGACGGCGACCATCGCTGGGCTCCCGGTGGGTGAGGGGCGAACGGGGAGCATCGTTGCACCCGGAGCGCGGCCGCGCCAACGCCGGCCGGCGGCCCCGGCCGCGCGTTCGTCTATCCCGCGCCGGCGCACGCCTCCGCCTCAGCGAGGTAGCGCGCCACCGGGCCCGGGGTGAGCAACCCGCTGGCGGCGCCGGCGTGTTCGGCCCGGGCGTCGCGCAGCGCCGCCGCCGCGCGAGCGGCGATCCCGCGTTCGCCCAGCCGCGCGGCGGCCCGCGCCAGCAGGCACCACAGCGCCTCCTGGAGGTGGTCGCGCGGCGGTTCGGGCGCCGTGGCGAGGGCGGCGCGCGCCTCGGCGGCGCGGTCCTGGGCGAGCAGCACGAGGGGGCGGGCCCAGGGCCGGTACGGGCCCCAGTCGAGGCGCGGGTCGGTGGGCGCCGGCCGGTCGTGCGGCAGCCGCAGCCCGAGGAGGGCGAGCGGGAACAGGCCACGGTGCAGCCCCGGCATCCCGGCCGTGCGGAGGGCGTCCTCGGCGGCGCGGTAGTGAGCCGCCGCCTCGGCGGCGACCAGCCGGGCCAGCACCTCGCGGTGGCGGGGCCCGCCGAGGTCGGCCGGGGCGCCGTCGTCGTGGAGGGCCCGCACGGCGCCGAGCACGTCGATGCGCATGGCCCCATCCTCCGCGACGGGGGCCGGCGGCGCCCGGCCGTGCTGATCGGTCGCCGAACCGGCTGCTGATCGGTTGCCGATCGCCGTCGCCCAGGCTGGTCCCTCCCGGTTCCCGACCCGAGAGGACGGCCCTCGTGACCCCCACCATCCCCGGCTTCGACCACCTCCGCCTGCCCGGCGCCGACGGCGTGGAGCTGGCCGCCGCCGTCGGCGGCGCCGGCAGCCCGGTCGTGCCGCTGCACGGCGTCTCGGCGGCCGTCGGCTACCACCTCTTCCTCATGGCGCAGCCGCCGGGCCTGCCGGAGACGATGATCGCCCGCAGCGCGGACGCGTTCTTCGGCTCGTTCCTCGACGCCTGGGCCGGCGACCCGGCCGCCCTGCCGGACGAGGTGCGGGCCGCGTATCTGCGGGCGAGCCGCGCGGCGGTGCCGTCGATCGTGGCCGACTACCGGGCGTCGGCGGGCATCGACATCGCCCACGACCAGGCGGACCTGGAGGCCGGGTCGCAGCTGGCCATGCCCGTGACGGTGATCCGGCAGGACTGGGGCTCCCGGCTGGGCTATGACGCCGCCGGGGTGTGGCGGGCGTGGGCGCCGGACCTGGACCACCGTCTGACGGGCGCGGGGCACTTCATGGCGGAGGAGGCGCCCGACGAGATCGCGGCGGCGATCTCGGACCTGCTGGCCCGCTGAGCCCCGCGCGCGAAGCGGGTCCCAACGGGCCGGCGGACCCGGCCCGTTGGGCGTCGGAGGCCGTCAGTCGACGGAGGGCGTGGCGCCGTCCCAGTGGAGCGGGGTCACATACATGCCGCGCACCAGCGGGTCCTCGGAGAGCACGCCGTGGAACGCGAGCCAGTCTCCGTTCTCGCCCGGGATGACGTCCTGGCCGCCGGGGCCGACGATGCCGGTGTTCTCGGTGTTCATCAGCGGCTCGTCGGACTTGGTGTAGGGGCCGGTGAGCGCGGGCGCGGTGGCGTAGCCGGTGTGGTAGGTGCCGTCGCCGAAGAAGCCGGCCGAGTAGAACAGCACATAGCCGCCGTCGCGCTTGACCAGCGTCGGCGCCTCGATCAGCCCGCCCTCCTCCGGGCGGTCCTGCCGCAGCAGCGGCACCCGGTCGCCGGCGAACCCGAGGCCGTCCGGGGTGAGTTGCTGGAGGTAGATCCAGGTGTCGACGCCGACCGCGTTGCCGTCGTTCTTGTAGAGGAGGTACGGGGTACCGTCGTCGTCGGTGAACGTCGTCGCGTCGATGGCGCCGCCCTCGTCGGCCGGGCAGACCAACGGCCCCTCGCCGACCGGGGTGAACGGGCCGGCCGGGGTGTCGGAGACGGCGGTGCCGACGCACTGACGGTCGGAGGCGATGTCCCGGGCCGTGTAGTACATGACATAGCCGCCGTCCGGCTGGCGCGCCACCTCGGGGGCCCAGGTCAGGCCGGTGCGCGCCCAGTCGCCGAGGACGGGCAGCGCGTCCGCCTGCCGGGTCCACGGGCCCTCGGGCGAGGGCGCGGTGGCGGTCTGCACGTTGCCGCCGGCGGCGTTGGTGGCGTAGGCCCACAACGCGCCGTCGGCGACGACCACATCGGGGTCGGGGAAGTCGGTGTCGATGACGAGCCGGGGCGCGGCGGCGGCCTGGGCGGTGGGGGCGGTGGGCACCAGCGCGGCCAGCGCCAGCGCGCCGGCGGCGGTGAGCGCGCGGCGGGCGGAACGGCGGTCGAGCGGGGACATCCGGCTCTTCCCGTTCTTCCCGTTCTTCCCGTTCTTCCGGCTGTTCCGGCTGTTCCGGCTGTTCTGGCTCTTCCGGGACATGGTGCGGCTCCTGGGGGGACGGAGGTGGTCAGTCTCGGGTGGGGGACCGGGCCGGGCGGTCCGGGCCCGGCCGGTGAACCAAACGCGGCAACGAACGTTTTCCAACGTTGTAGAACACGGCCGGCCACAGAACAACACGTCCGACCAGCGCCTGTCCATACCCGTGACCGGCCCGCTTCCCGCCAACCCCCCCACGGCCCTCCGCCCGTTACCCAGGGGAACGGGGCAACGGGCGGACGGGGCAGGCGGTTCGCGGCGTCAGTCGGCGGCGACCAGCGCGGACTCGGGCACCAGCGCCGGGCGTTCGACGTCGCTGGCGACGGCGACCACCCGGTCCTCCTCGGCGGCGCGCAGCAGGCCCTCCATCACCTCCAGCACATGGAGCGCGACCTCGCCGTCGGCGCGCGCCCCGCCGCCGGTGCGCAGGGCGCGGCCCAGGTCGGCCAGGCCGAGGCCGCGCCCGGCTGCCGCATAGCCGTGGCTGAGCGGAACGTCCGCCCACTCCCCCGCAGCGCGGGTCGCCAACCGCACCGGCCCCTCGAAGGTGTTGGGGTCGGGCACCGAGACGCTGCCCGCCGTGCCGTGCACCTCGATCCTCGGCAGCTCGTGGCGCACGGTGTCGAAGCTCATCACCACCGTGCTCAACGCGCCGCCCCGGTGCCGCAGCACGCCGGTGACATGGGTGGCCACCTCGACGGGGAACCGCTCGCCGGCGCGCGGGCCCGAGCCGATCGCCCGTTCCGCGCCGCTGCGCACCGCGCCCCCGGTCACCGACTCGACCGGGCCCAACAGGTGGACCAGCGCGGTCAGATAGTAGGGGCCCATGTCGAAGAGCGGGCCGCCGCCCGGCAGGTAGTAGAAGTCCGGGTCCGGGTGCCAGCGTTCGTGCCCCGGGCAGGCGAAGAACGCGGTCGCGGCGACGGGTTGGCCGATCCGGCCCGCGTCCACCAGGGCCCGCGCGGTCTGGACGCCCCGGCCCAGCACGGTGTCCGGCGCCGCGCCGACCCGCACCCCCGCCGCCCGCGCGGCGTCCAGCACCCGGCGGCCCTCCTCGACGGTTGAGGCCAGCGGCTTCTCGCCGTAGACATGCTTGCCGCCGGCGATGGCGGCCAGCGCCACGGTGGCGTGGGCGGCGGGCACGGTCAGGTTGAGGACGGCGTCCACGTCGTCCGCCGCGTACACCTCGTCGGGCGTGGTGGCCCGCACCCCGGCGCGGCCGGCGACGGCCTTCTCCGCCCTGGCGGCGTCGAGGTCGGCGACGGCGACCAGCCGCACGCCGGCCGCCGCCCCGTGGTCGTCGAAGTACCGCAGATACTGGCCGCTGATGGCGCCGGCGCCAACGATGCCGACGCGCAGCGGAGTTGACGCCTCCCCCCGCGCGCTCGCGTGCTCGCTCGCGTGCTCGTTCACCGGGCCGCCCACAGCAGCCCCCGTTCGGTCAGCGTGCGCACGGTCGGGTCGGTGAGGTCGTCGAGCTTGTGGCCGATCGTGGAGACGAAGACCCGGCCCCCGCCCCAGCGGCGGGTCCAGACGGCGGGGCAGGTGACGCCCCTGGCCTCGTCGGGGACGCCGGGGTCGTCGGCGGCGAAGGTGGTGGTGGCCAGCACCTCGACGTCGGGCGCGGTGTGCACGAGGTACTGCTCGGTGTGGAGCGGGATGCGGCCCGGCAGGCCGGCGAGCACCGGGTGGTCGGCGCGCTCGGGCAGCACGTCCACGGTGTGGTCCAGCCACTCGGCGGGGTGCATCACGAACTGGCCGCCGGTCAGCCACTGGTAGCCGGTGTGGGCGCGGAAGGCGTCGCAGATCCCGCCGTGCCAGCCGGCCAGCCCGGTGCCGGCCCGGACGGCGTCCGCGAGCCCGGCCGACTGCTCCTGGGTGATCTCGCCCATGGTCCAGCACTGGACGATCAGATCGGTGGCGGCCAGCGCGTCGGCGTCGAGATAGGCGTCCAGGCTGTCGGAAACGGTCACATCAAAGCCCTGTTCACGCAGGAACGGCAGGAACAGGTCGGTGGTCTCGACGGGCGCGTGGCCCTCCCACCCGCCCCGGATCACCAGGGCCCGGCGGGGGGCTTCGACGGTGGACATGCGAACTCCGTTCGGCGAGAGCGTGCGTGAGCCCCGCGCCGCGCCACGTCCGAGGGCGCCCGACGAGGGGCAACCCGGCCATCCTTCCCCGTCGCCGCAGCGGTGACGAGGCCGGGGAAGACGGTTGTGACAAAGGGCACATATGGTTTGGAAAACGGTTACCGGAGCCGCCCGTTCGGCCACCCTGCGGCAGCGGCGGGACGCCCGCCGGACCGCCGGAGGTAAACCGTTCCCCCTTGATTGACATGCCCTCTTCGGTCCGCTCGAATGGTGCGTGGGAGCGCTCCCCAACCACCGTGATGCAGCCATCAGTTCATCGTGCAAGCCCCAACGGGACAGGGAGCCGTGCAATGAGAATGCGAACGCTGGCCAGAGGCGGTCTGGCCGCTCTCGCCGCGCTGGGCCTGGCGGTCACCGCCGGGACGCCGGCGGCGACCGCCGAGGAGGAGAGCGCCACCGAAGCGGCCCCGGCCCGGGCGGCGGCCGAGGCCGCCGAGGCCGCCGAGGTCTACGAGGCGGAGGACGGTGAACTCGTCGGCGTCGACGTCGACAACACCGCGCCGGGCCACTCCGGCACCGGCTATGTCACCGGCTTCGACGAGGAGAGCGACCAGGTCACCCTCACCATCCCCGACAGCCCGGGCGGGCTGCACGACCTGACCGTCCACTACCGCACGCCCAACGGCCAGAAGAACACCGTGCTCCAGCTCAACGGCTCCGGCATGGGCGAGATCACCCTGCCGGAGAGCGCGGAGTTCACCACCGTCTCCGCCGGCCGGGTGCTGCTGGAGCCGGGCACCAACACCGTGACGCTGCGCAGCGGTTGGGGCTGGTACGAGATCGACGCCATCAGCCTGGCGCCGGCGCCCGACCGGCCGCCGCACCAGGTCACCGGCGAGCCGGTCAACCCCGACGCGTCCCCCGAGGCCCGCTCGCTGCTGGCCTATCTCACCGACCACTACGGCGAGTCCATCCTCAGCGGCCAGCAGGACATGGCCTCCCTCCAGTGGATCGAGGAGAACCTGGGCACCAGCCCGGCCATCGCGGGCCTCGACATGATGGACTACTCGCCCAGCCGGGTCGAGCGGGGCACCGTCGGCGTGGACGTCGACAACGCCCTCGCCTGGGACGAGCGCGGCGGCATCACCACGTTCGTCTGGCACTGGAACGCGCCCAGCGGGCTGATCGACGAGCCGGGCCGCGAGTGGTACCGGGGCTTCTACACCGACGCCACCACCTTCGACGTGGAGGCGGCGCTGGCCGACCCGGACTCCGAGGACTACCGGCTGCTGCTGCGCGACATTGACGCCATCTCGGCCGAGTTGCAGCGCCTGGAGGACGCCGGCATCCCGGTGCTGTGGCGCCCGCTGCACGAGGCCGAGGGTGGCTGGTTCTGGTGGGGCGCCAAGGGGCCCGAGCCGGCCAAGGAGCTGTGGCGGCTGATGTACCAGCGGATGACCGAGGTGCACGGCCTGGACAACCTGATCTGGATCTGGAACTCCGTCGAGCCGGAGTGGTACCCGGGCGACGACGTGGTGGACATCGTCTCGGCCGACTCCTACCCGCCGGCCGGCGACTACGGCCCGCTCAGCGCGACCTACGACAAGCTCGTCGAACTGGGCCAGGACCGCAAGCTGGTGGCGCTCACCGAGTGCGGCCCGATCCCGGACCCCGACCTGCTGGAGGCGTACCAGGCGGACTGGAGCTGGTTCGTGACCTGGGCCGGTGAGTTCCTGACCGACGGCGTGTGGAACTCGCGCGAGCACCTGGAGCACGTCTACAGCCACCCGAACGTGATCACCCTCGACGAGGTCGGGGACTTCAAGAACCACGGCCGCTGACGGTCGCTGACCACCATTGAACGGCCGTTGACCACCGTTGACCACCGTTGAACGACGCGCGTGACCCGGGCGGCAGCCGTTGCCGCCGGGGTCACGCGCGGCATGGCCCGTCACGCGGGGAAGGGTCCGTCAGGCGCGGCACCGTCCGTCGTGGCTGACGGCGCGGGTCGCCGCCGCGCTGGTGGCGGGCGTGGGGTGCGGGCGGCTTCGTGGGCGCGTTCGGGGTCGTGGGGTGAACGCGGGGTTCCGGTGGCCGGGCAGCGGCGAGTCCGCGAAGGCGGGGCGGAGCACTCCGGTGGGGCCGGCCGGAAGAGAGGGCGGCATCGATCGGCGGTCGCGTCGATGACGTCGGCAGAACTGGGCAACGGAACCGGGGAGTTCCGGGAGCCGGAGGGGCGTGCGCCCGCCGGGCCGTGTGGCTCGGGGTGACTTCGGGCCGGGCCGCGCCAACCCGACCCCGGTGCGGACGCGCCCGACACCGCACGATATTCCTGAACCCGATTACTCTGCCTACGGAGCCCAGCCATGCACAAAACACCCACCGCCTCCCCGACGCCCCTCTGGTCCATCGGCACGCCGGGGCGCGGTCCGCACCAGTTCTCCGGTGCCTGGTCGGCAACGGGCGGCAACGCGTTGACCTTCGAGGTCGGCGTCGACGAACCCGCCAGCGACTGGCCCGCGTTCCACCCGGGTCCACTCGACGCGCACGGCGGCTGGCGCGGCCACCGGATCGACATCGACTTCACCGTGCCGGAGGCCACGGCGGCCGAAGGGAACGAACGGCCGCCGGCCGGCTACCTGTTGGAGCTGTTCCTCTTCGCCTCGCACGGCCCCTGCCCCGATCTGGCGATCGAGTTGGACGGCCGGCACCGGGGCGGTTTCCGGCCGAAGGTGGTGCGGGAGGACCGGGCCGAGGTCTGGGGCCAGTCGCTCATCAACGGCCACGCCCGGGTCGAGGTCCCGTTGCCCGCCGCCTGGTTGGCCCCCGGCTCGCACCGGCTCTCGATCACCACGGCCGTGCCCGACGGGCTCGACGACCAGGGCCCGCCGGCCGAGGAGCGCCGCCCGTACCACGAGCAGTACGGGCACTGGTTCGGCAGCGGGCTGACCTGGGACTGTCTGCGGCTCACGCCGTCCGAGGCGCCCCCGACCGCCCCGACGGCCGAGCTGCGGGCCACCCCGTTCTATGTGGCCGAGAACGGAGCGTCCCACGAACTGCTGGAGCTGGCCGTCACGTTGGCGCCCGGCCGGCCGGCGCCGGGCGCCGCCGAGGTGCGGGTCGGCCCGCACATCCGCCACCTGCCGCTGCCCGCCGTCGGCACCCCGGACGAGCCCGGCGCGCGGGACTTCGGACAGCTCCATCTCCGTTTCCCCGTCCCGGAGTTCACCCAGGACGGCGGCTCGGTGCCCGCCGAGGTCCGGCTCGATGACGGAGACCCGTTCATCAACGAGGTGGCCCCGGCCCGCAAGTGGACCCTCCACCTCGTCCCGCACGTCCACCTGGACATCGGCTTCACCGACTACCAGGGCAAGGTCATCGAACTCCACAACCGCAACCTCGACCGCGCGCTGGCCATCAACGAACGCGACCCCGACTTCGCCTACAGCGTCGACGGCGCCGTGGTGGTCTCCGAGTACCTGGCCAGCCGGAACACCGAACGCGCCGGCCGGGTGCTGGCCGCGTTGCGCGACGGGCGGCTGGCCGTCAACGCGTTCCACAGCCTCTTCCTCTCCGGCCTCGCGTCCCTGGAGGAGTGCTACCGCGCCGCCACCACCGCCGCCCGGCTCCGCGCCGAACACGACGTGCCGGTGCGGCACGCCAACCTCACCGACGTCCCCTCCTACAGCGCCGCCCTCCCCGGGATCCTCGCGGAACTCGGCCTGGACGGCTTCGTCGGCATCATGAACCACGGCCGGGGCAGCAACGCCGACAGCGACCTGCTCCACCTGACCTCCCCGTTCCTGTGGGAGGGCACCGACGGCACCCGCGTGCTGACCCACTTCGCCGACTCCTATTCGCAGCTGCGGTTCATGGCCGCCGACCCGCAGACCCTCGCCGGCGGCGCCCAGGCGTTCGACCGCTACCTCGCCCGTTACGAACGGCCCGACTACCTGCCCCACGACCTCGCCCTCATCGGCACCCACGCCGACAACGAGGACCTCGACGACGGCGACCACGGCTTTGTCGAGCGTTGGAACGCCGCCTATGAATGGCCCAAGCTCGTCGTCTCCACCCTCCCCGACTACCTGGACGCCGTCCGGCCGCTCGCCGACCGGCTCCCCGTCCACCGGGGCGACGGCGGCAGCTACTGGGAGGACGGCGCCGGCACCGCCGCCACCCTCACCGCCGAACACCGCACCACCCAGGCCCTGTTGCCGGCGGCCGAGGCGCTGAGCGCGCTGGTCGCGCGCGTCGGCCAGGGCCTCGCGCCCCGCGTCGAGAGCCTCGACGCGGCCTGGGACAACGCCCTCTACGGCGCCGAGCACACGTTCACCTGGTCGCACGCCAACGCCCACCCCGAGGGCGAACAGGGCCACGACCAACTCGACTGGAAGCGCACGCGCGTTCACCAGGCGCACCGCGCCGCGCTCGACGAGATCCGCCGCGCGCTGAGCCAACTCGGCGACCTGGTCAGCACCCAGGGCCCCTCCCTCCTCGTCGGCAACCCGGGGCCGCGCGCGACGGCCGGCGAGGTCGTCGTCGAACTCCCGCGCGACACCGTGGTGTTCGGGCCCGAGGGCCCGCTGCCGGCCGAGGTTCTCGCCACCCACAGCAGGGGGCTGCGCCGGCTCCGGCTGTCTGTCCCCGAGGTGCCGGCGTTCGGCTGGCGGGTGCTCTCCCTCACCGGCCCGACCGCCGAGGTCGGTCCCGGCGGCGCCCAACAGGCGGCGGGCGAGGCGTCGTTGCCCGCCGTCGAGGAACCCTTCGAGGCGCTGCCGGAACGACTCGACACGCCGCGCTGGCAGCTGACGTTCGACCAACAGACGGGTCTGGTCCGGGGATTGACCCACCTGGCCACCGGCCGTTCCGTCCTGGACGCCGACTCCGACTGGCAGTTGGGCCAACTCCTCTACGCCGCCGACGGCCCCGACCACCTCACCCGGGGCGACGCCGAGGGACCCTACGCCCACGACCACGGACACGACCACGTTCATGACCACGGGCGGGACCCCGCGTTGACCACGCCCCGGCCCACGGCCGCCGGACCCACCACCCTCGGCGACCGGATGCCGCCCGCTCCCCCGCCCGCCCTGGCGGTCACCCCCGCCACCACGCGGGCCGTCGGCGTCCGCCGCACCCACGACGGCCACCGGCTGCGCTGGGTCGGCAGCGCGCCCAGCGTCCCGTCCGTCACGCTGGAGATCCTGCTGCGCGACGAGGACGACCGGGTGGAGGTCACGGTCTCGCTGGAGAAGGAGGCCGTGCTGGCCAAGGAGTCGGTCTATGTCGCCTTCCCCTTCGCGGCCGAACGGCCCACCGTTCACTACGACCGCCAACAGGGCTGGATCAACCCGGCCGTTGATCACACGCCGGGCGCCTGCTACGAGTGGCTCACCACCCAGTACGGCGTCGCCGTCACCGACGGTGGCCCCAACGGGCCTGGCGTGGTGTGGAGTTCGGCCGACGTGCCGCTGTTCGCCGTCGGCGACATCGTGCGCGGCACCTGGCCGACCCGGTTCGAACCGGCCTCGGGAACGCTGCTCTCCTGGGTGATGAACAACTACTGGCCCACCAACACCCCGCCCAGCCAGGGCGGTTCGCTGACCCTCCGGTACGCGTTCACGCCCGTCTCCGGCTTCGACCCGGCGCAGGCCACCGCGTTCGGCCAGGGCCTGCGCCACGGCCTGCTGGCCTCCGAGATCACCCGCCTCGACCGCCACGCCCACGGCCCCGCGCAACTCCCGACCACCGGAACGCTGTTGGACCTGTCGCTGCCCGACGGCATCCACGCGACGGTCGCCGCCGCGCGGACCCGCGAGGGGCTGCTGCTCCGCGTCCAGGAACTCACCGGCCAGGAACGGGAGATCACCCTCCCCCGCCCGACCGGCACCACCGGGGCGGTGCTCCGCTGCACGGCGGACGAACGCCCGCTGGAGACGCTGCCGTTGACGGAGAACGGCGAATTCACGCTGCCGCTGAGGCCGTTCGGCGTCGCGACGGTGCTCCTGACCTCCTGACGGAGGAGTGACCGCTGTCCGGGGCCTGTGCCAGGCCCCGGACACACGTAGCCCCCCGTGGAGTCCGCCTCCACGGGGGGCTACTCGCTGTTCGGAGTCAGCGCTTGGCCAGATCCAGGAACCGCGACCAGGCAGTGGCCGAGATGCTGAGAACGGGACCCTCGGTAACCTTGGAATCACGAACAGGCACCACTCCCGGAACACCATCGCGAACTTCCAGGCAGTTTCCCTGCCCCCCATTGCTGTACGAGGACTTGCGCCACGTCATTTCACGACTGGTCATCGTAATCCTTCAACTTTCTTTCCACGAATTTCAGGCTGTCACGAACACCCAGCGACTCGGCCCTGAGACGTTCATAGGCCTGGAGCAGCAACCCTACCTGGTCAGGGGACTCGGACATCTGACCTCCAAGTACCGTATCCCCGAACAGAGTTCGTCGCCCATCCTTTTGTCGCAGCAGGCTACGGCAGGCGCCGCAGGTGGTCTACGGCCGCCTGCGGCGGCTCCGAGGGAGCCTCGCCCTGGGCATTCCAGGTCGCCCCGGACACAAGTAACCCCCCGTGGAATCTACTCCACAGGGGGCTACTCGCTGTTCGGAGTCAGCGCTTGGCCAGATCCAGGAACCGCGACCAAGCAGTGGCCGAGATACTGAGAACGGGCCCCCCAATAACCTTGGAATCACGAACAGGCACCACTCCCGAAACACCATCGCGAACTTCCAGGCAGTTTCCCTGCCCCCCATCGCTGTACGGGGACTTGCGCCACGTCATTTCACGACTGGTCATCGTAATCCTTCAACCTTCTTTCCACGAATTTCAGGCTGTCACGAACACCCAGCGACTCGGCCCTGAGACGCTCGTACGCCTGGAGCAGCAACCCTACCTGGTCAGGGGACTCGGACATCTGACCTCCAAGTACCGTATCCCCGAACGGAGTTCGTCGCCCATCCATCTGTCGCAGCAGGATGAAGGGTTCGGCCACGGCCGGTGCCCCCGCTGAGAACGGGAGCACCTGGACGGTGACGTTGGGCAGCCCCGCCATTTCCCGCAGGTGCCCCAGAGCCCGGTGCATCACCTCCTGGCCTCCCACCATCGTGTGGAACGCCGTCTCGTGAATGATGCTCCACAGCTCGGGGGCGGGACTTCCGGTGAGCACGCTCTGCCTGTCCTGCCGCGACTTCACCAGGCCCGCCAGGGTCTCCTCCGTTGCCCTGGGGTCCCACGCCTGGAAGAGAAACCGGGCGTACTCCGCCGTCTGCAACAGCCCGGGAATCAGGCTCGGCGAGTAGTTCAGAATCTCGACCGCGGTGGCCTCCATCTTCACGAACGGCGCGAACCATGACGGGTGGCCCCGCTTGATCAGGCGCTCCCTCAGCCGTTCGATGGAGCCGTTCGTGCCCAACACCAGGTCGCAGCCCTTGGCGAACTTCTCGGACGGGATGATCGCGCCCACTTCGACCTTCGAGACATAACTCTTGCTGTAGCCCACGGCCGTCCCAAGCTGCGACTGGCTCAGCCTGCGTCCCTCACGTGCCACCCGCACCTCGCGACCGAGGTATTCGAGATAATTCAACCCTTCGTTCGCTGGACCATCATGGTGTCCGTTGACCTGGCGCTTTGCCATGCTCTCTCCGTTCGCCGCCTGACGGAGCGTTGAATCACGAGGGTTCTCCCCCCTTCAACGGCCGCTCAGTCTGCTTCTCTGTGGGTCCCGCACTCCAACCACCCAGGGAGCTGCCATGACCGACCCGACGACCCTTCTCAACGCCATCGACAACCGACGCGAGGTGGAGCCCGACGCCGCCGACCCGGAGCGGACCGTGGCGGAGCTTGCCCGTGCCCTTGGCGCGCACGGGATCACGCTCCCGTCCCTGGGGCTGGACGGCCCCTCGATGTTCCAGCCGTTCGTTCCCCCGCTGATCGAGCTGGGGTGCGTCACCGAGGACACCGCCCGCAAGATCATTCAAGCGTTGACGACCCGGGACTCCCGGTGAACGCCGCAACTTCCCCCGCACGGCTGGACGTTGGAACGTTTGCCCGACACGGCCACCGCATCGGCAGGATCGTGGCCGTGACGGGAACCTCGGCCACCCTGCGCCCCCGCGCCGGCGGCCCCGACTGGACCGCCCCCCTCGACGACGTGTCACCCCTGTCCCTCGCCCAGGCCCTCTCCCCCCTGATCCGCGAGATCAACCGACGCAGCACACGGGGACGATGGTGATCCACGGCCACGACGGGCGTGGAACGCCGCGCGGCGAGATGATCCACGTGGGCTTCAAGTTCACCGTCGTGGGGCCTACCTACCCGCCCCGTTGAACCCGCCCCTCACAGACAGCCACCCGCGTCCGGACGTCCCCGTCTCTGCACGGGTCGACACGGGTGGCGACCACCCCCACACCGGTCTGCCCAGTCCTGGCGTGGGGGTGGTTCTCTCTTGCCGAGACCTGGAAGGCCTGCTCAGCGAGCGGGCTGACCTGCGTCTCTATGCCCCGCGCGCGAGCAGGGAACGGTTCGGCGAGGTCAACCACTGGGGGCCGTGGGCGGGGACCATCCCCGCGCGTGCGGGGAGCAGAGCTCGTCACCGGCCGCGTGCCCCAGCCGGTCGGGACCATCCCCGCGCGTGCGGGGAGCAGAGGGGGTCCTGGCTGATGGCTTCCCGCAGCTCGGGACCATCCCCGCGCGTGCGGGGAGCAGAGCAAATGACCTGGGCTTTTATCGGCGGGGGAGGCAGTTTTTACTTACTTTCAGAGAACGCGACATAGCGGCAAAACCCTCTCCAAGCAACAGCCCTTGGGGCACCCGAAGTTGTCGTTCCAGACTAGCGAGTTGTCGGCTCCGGGAGCTGCCGTTCCGGGGTGTCGAGCCAGGCCGTCGTGGTGCCGTCCTCGCCGCAGGTGAAACCGAAGCGGGGCATGTCCGGGGAGCCGGCGGCGTGCCACCAGCCGTAGGCGGCGGTGATCTCGTCCCACAGGCGGCGGGGGCCGGACTGGCGAACCGTCGTGTGACCGGTTCCGGCCGCTACCTCCACCAGGGCGGCGGATGGGCCGTTCTCCGCCCGCACCCACAACGTCGCGTGCGTGCCCGCCCGTTCGTCACCCGCTTCCCACGCGTGCCAGACACCCGGCACCAGCAGTCCGATCACGAACTGGGCCTGGTAGTCCTCGCCGGCCACCGCCCAGGGGGACAGCTCCGTGGGTTCGGCGGGGGCGCGTTCCGGGTGCGTGTCGGGCAGTCGTTCCTCGGAGCGTACGCCGGGGGCGCGTAGCGGCATGTAGGAGCCGCCGGGGCGCCAGCGGCCCATGACGATGCCGCGTGCATCGCGTTCCACCACCGCCGTGCCATAGGCGCACCAGGCTGAGGCCCATGGGGTCACGAGGCGTCCGCCGGGGGCGAGTTGGTCCAGCCACGGCCGGGGAACGCGGCGCACGGAGCAGGTTGCCACGATCCGCTCGTAGGGCGCCCCGGGCGGCCAACCCTCCGCACCATTGGCGTGCACGACGCGCGGGCTTCGCCCGACGGCGGCGAGCGTGGCGCGGGCGCGTTCCGCCAGTTCGCCGCCCAGTTCGACGGTGACGACCTCGGCGTCGCCGGCCCGGGCGGCGAGCAGGCCCGCGTTCCAGCCGGTGCCCGTTCCGATCTCCAGCACGCGGGTCCCGGGCCGCACGTCGAGCGCTTCGAGCATGGCAACAACCGTTCCCGGGGCCGAGGCCGAGGACAAGGGGCGCCGCGTTCCGTCAGCTTCCGCGAGCATGTGCGTCACCACGGGCGCGTCGGCATGAGCGGCCGCCCACCAACGCACTGGCTGCGCGGCCCGGTCGCAGATGTCGTAGCCGCCGTGCCCGTCCCGCAGCCAGATCCGATCCGACAGGAAGCGGTGCCGAGGCACCGCCCGGAACGCGTTCTCCCACTCGGGCGAGACCGGGTGGCCAAGGAACTCGGCCACCCGCGCGAGGAGTTGGTCCATCGCACTGCCCTCGGCGGCGACGGCGTTCACGACTCGTCCTGCTCCGGCGACTCATCCTCGCGTCGCGGCGGACTCGGCTCCTCCGGGAGCGGAGGGGGGATCGGCCGTCCGGGCTGATGCCCGTCATCCCCGATGGGGGATCGATGCTTACGTTGAGGCAATTGGTGAGCCACGTCGCGACCTCCTGTGGTGAGCGCTTCCGCACGCACCGTAGCTCCGAGTGCGGGGGCGCGCGAAAGAGGGCGTGCGCGGGCGGCAACGCGCCCCGAGGAGGACATTCGTCGGCCGCCCCTCCCCGCTCACGTTCACCCCCGTAGGACAGGGACCATCCCGCGTGCGCAAGGAGCAGCCGACATCCGCCTTGTAAGGGCGGCGCTCACGAGGACCATCCCGCGCGTGCGGGGAGCAGGCGGTCGGCGCGGATGTAGGAGCCGACGCCGACGGACCATCCCCGCGCGTGCGGAGAGCAGCACTCCCACCGAGGCTCCGCTCTCCGAGCTCGCGGACCATCCCCGCGCGTGCGGAGAGCAGAGCAAATGACCTGGGGTTTTATCGGCGGGGGAGGCGGTTTTTACTTACTTTCAGAGAACGCGACATAGCGGCCAAACCCTCCCCAAACAACGGCCCTTGGGCATCCGGAAGTTCCCGTCTCAGCCTAGCGAGCGGACGTCGTGGTGTCGGCCTCGGTGAGGTAGAACCAGAGGGCTTCCGGCCACCGACCCGCCGCGCCCCCGGAAGGCCCAGCGGCCAGCGCCCAGCGTCCGGGCCCACCCCCAAAAAAACCGCCCCAGGAGAGAACCCCGTGTCCGCCACCCTCGTCCGCCTCGTCACGTTCACCGATCTCAACGTCGAGCACTCGTCCGTCGGGCACTCCTCCGCCCGGCAACTGTCCGTGGATGCCCGGCTGGAGGCCGAACTGTCCGATGGGCGGCGGGTGGTGTTGTTGGACGACCGGGGGTGGACCATGAGCGCGGGCGGCGCAGACATCCGCGCGTTCCTCACCGTCGAGGACATCGAGGCCGACGCGCGGACGGTCGTCGGGCCGGACGAGCCCGTCGACGGCCAGACGCACGCGGAGGCGGCCGCCGGGCACTGGGGCGCACTCGCGGCGATCCTCGCCCGGCAGGGCGTCACCGTGAGCGGGCCCGAGCTGGAACGGGCCCGGCACGACGTCGAGTTGAGCCCGCGCCTCCGGGACTGGATCAGCTGAACCGAACAGACAACCGCCGTCGGGCGCCCCCAGGGCGCCCACGGCCCCGCACCCGCCCCCGAGTGGGAGGCGGGTGCGGGGCGACGGTCAGTCCTCGCCGTCCTCGATGGCCGCCGGCCGCAGCTGGGCCGCGCGGACCCGCTCGACGTCGAGCTTGACGGACCGGTCGAAGCGGTAGACGCCGTTCTGCTCCTGGAACACGTCGGTCAGCTGCGTGTAGCAGTAGCCGAACATGTCCGGGTCGTCGAGCAGCACGCCGGTCAGGCCGGCGAAGCGGGTCTGGAACTCCTCCTCGTCACGCGGCCGGTCGCCGTAGCCCCAGGACTCGGCGCGGTCGTCGCCGCGCGCCTCGGCCGCGGTCTCGGGGCACCACCAGATGCCGCCGAACTCGCTGACGAAGTACGGCTGTCCGGCGTACGGCAGCGACCACGGCTTGTCGGCCTCGTGGAAGTTGGCGTACGGCTCGCCCTTGCTGAGCCCGCCGACCTGCTCGGCGAACTTGGCCGGGTCCTGCTCGTAGTTGTGGGAGTCCCACACGTCGGTCTCCGGGACCCGGTGCGAGTAGCCGGAGGCGTCCAGCACCGGGCGGGTGGTGTCCATGGCCTTGGTGGCCAGGAACATGCCCCGGGTGATGACGTCGAGCTGGGTGATCCGGTCGCTCAACTCCTGGAAGGTCTCGTTCAGCGGGCACCAGCCGATGATCGAGGGGTGGGAGTAGTCGCGCTCGACGGCTTCGAGCCACTGCGAGACGTAGGAGGCGTCCGGCTGCTGCCGGTCGTCGGCGCGGCCGCCGACGTTGCAGCCCCAGTCGCCGAACTCGCCCCAGACCAGGTAGCCGAGGCGGTCGGCGTGGTAGAGGAAGCGCTCCTCGAAGACCTTCTGGTGCAGCCGGGCGCCGTTGAAGCCGGCCTCCAGGGAGAGTTCGATGTCGCGCACCAGCGCCTCGTCGCTGGGGGCGGTCATCAGGCCGTCGGGGTACCAGCCCTGGTCGAGGACCAGCCGCTGGAAGACCTTCTTACCGTTGATGGTGATGGCCTTGCCGTCGATGCCGACGGAGCGGAGCCCGGCGTAGCTGGTGGCGCTGTCGACCACGGTGCCGTCGGCGTCGAGGAGTTCGAGCTTCAGGTCGTAGAGGTGCGGGTCGTCGGTGGACCAGACCCGGCGGCGGTCGGCCGGGACGGGGAGGTGGAGGCGCGGCGCCAGGTCGAGGTCGGCGCGGGCGGTGGCGGAAGCCACCTCGCCGGCGGCGTCGCTGAGGACGGCGCGCACCTGGTAGCCGGGCTTGTTGCCGGTCAGCGGCAGCTCCAGGTGGAACGCGGAGCCGGCCAGGTCGGGGGTGATCCGGGGCCGCTTCAGGTGGTCGGCGGCGACCGGCTCCAGCCACACGGTCTGCCAGATGCCGGTGGTGCGGGTGTAGTGGCAGTCGGTGTTGGCGTAACGGGTGGCCTGCTTGCCGCGCGCCTGCGGGCCGGACTTGGGGTCCCTGGCCCGCACCACGATGGTGATCTCCTCGCCGGGCTGGGCGACGCCGCCCAGGTCGGCGGTGAAGGGGGTGAACCCGCCCCGGTGGCGGACCACCTCGGTGCCGTTGACCCAGACGGTGGTGTCGTAGTCCACGGCCTGGAAGTGCAGCAGCACGGTGCGGCCGGCCCAGTCGGCGGGGACGGTCACGGTGCGCCGGTACCAGACGGCTTCGAGGAAGTCGGTCTCGCCGATGCCGGAAAGCTCCGACTCCGGGCAGAAGGGAACGATGATCTCGCCGTTGAGGTCACGTTCTGGCACTCCGCGTTCGATACCGCTGTCGCCACGGTCGAACTCGAACTGCCAGGTGCCATTGAGGTTGAGCCAGTCGCCACGGACGAACTGCGGCCGCGGGTACTCGGGCCGCGGGATGGCGGAGGGGGAAGGCACAGAGACTCCAGTGAGATGGGTTGTTCACGCTGCGAGGTTCCGCAGCGCGCGGGTCGTGCTCGTGGTGACGGGCGCGGGAACGGCCCCCGATGGTTCCGGGGGCCGTTCCCCTTCCATGGCGCGCCCGACGATCAGGTGCCGCCCAGGCCCGTGGTGGCCACGGACTTGACGATGCGGCGCTGGAAGAAGAGGAAGACGATGATCAGCGGCGCGGCGGCGAGCAGCGCGGAGGCCATGGACTGGGCGTAGACCACGCCGTAGGCGTCCTTGACCGTCGCGAGGCCGACGGGCAGCGTCATCAGGGCCGGGTCGTTGGTGACGATGAACGGCCACATGAAGTTGTTCCACGCGCCGATGAAGACGAACACCGAGACGGCGGCGACGATCGGCCGGGACAGCGGCAGCACGACGGACCAGAAGACCCGCAGGTCGGAGGCGCCGTCGATGCGGGCGGCCTCCTCCAGCTCGCGGGGGATGCCGTCGAAGAACCGCTTGAGGATGAAGACCATCATGGGCGCCACCACCTGCGGCAGGATGACCGCCCAGTAGGTGTCGACGAGGTTGAACGCCAGCATCTCCTGGAACAGCGGCACGATGAGCAGCTGCGGCGGGACCATGATCGAGGAGACGGTCACGGCCAGCAGCAGCTTCCGGCCGCGGAAGGTGCCCCGGGAGAGGCCGTAGGCGGCCAGCGTGGAGATCACGATGGTGATCACGGTGACCAGGGTGGCGATCAGGATGCTGTTGAACGCCCAGATCGGCACGTTGCCGCGATCGAGGATGACCCGGTAGGGCTCCAGTGTCAGCGCGCCCTTGATCGGGTTGAACCCGGGTGTGGCGACGTCCTGTTCGTTCTGGAACGAGGTGGCGATCGCCCAGACGAAGGGCAGCAGCCACAGCAGAGCGAAGATCACCAGGGCGCCGCTGGCCAGGACCTTGGGCAGCCGGCCGTGGCCGAGGAGCAGCGGCGTGCTCTCGTCGTCGCCCTTCGGGCGGCGGGGGCGCCGGCCCAGGGGGCCTCCGGCGGGGTGGAGACGGGGACGCGTGGTCGTCGCGGACACGGTCAGCCCTCCTGACGCGGGAAGAACCGCAGCTGGGCGATGGAGATGATGATGATCAGGGCGAAGAACAGGTACGAGATGGCGGACGCGTAGCCCAGCCGGTAGCCCGTGAAGCCGACGTCGTAGATGTACTCCAGGATCGGCCGGGTGGAGTTGTTGGGCCCGCCCTTGGTCAGGATGTAGATCTGGTCGAACACCTTGAGCGAGGCGAGCACCTGGAGCATCGCCACCAGCGCGGTGGTGCGGTTCAGCTGGGGCAGCGTGATGGAGAACAGCCGGCGCCAGGCACCGGCGCCGTCCAGCGCGGCGGCCTCGTGCAACTGGTCGGGAATCGACTGGAGAGCGGCCAGATACAGCAGGAAGTTAAAGCCGACCGTCCACCAGACGGTCAACGCGGCGATCGACCACATGGCGAACGCCTCGTCCGACAGCCAGCCGATGGGCTCCATGCCCAGCTTGTCCAACGCCTGGTTGGCCATGCCGAGGTCGGGCTGGTAGAGCCAGCTCCAGATGATGGTGACGACGCTGACCGGCAGCAGGTACGGCGCGAAGAACGCCAGCCGCCACACCCACTGGCCCGCCAGGCCCGAGTGGACCAGCAGCGCCATGGCCAGGGCCACGACCACCAGCGGGACCACGGTGATCACGGTGAAGAAGACGGTGTTGCCGAGGCTGCTCCACACGTCGGGGTCGGCGAACGCCTCGGCGTAGTTGTCGAAGCCGACGAAGTCGGTGCCGCTGAGGGTCAGCGACTCGTCGGTGAAGCTCATCCACAGGCCCTGGACGATCGGCCAGACCATGAAGAGCGCGAACGTGACCGCGAAGGGCAGCACGAAGACCCAACCGGTGAAGCGGGTGCGGCCGCGTCCGGCCACCGGAGCCGGGGTGCTGGCGGACGGGGATATCGCGCTGTCGTCGGGCGCGTTGGCACGCGAAGCGGTGGTGCTCACGTCAGAAACTCCTTGTCTCCGTCACGCGACCGGGTTGGGATCGTCGAGCATGGACTGGGAGGCGCTGATCATCTGCTCCACCGCCGACTCGGGCGACATGTTGCCCATCAGCGCCGCCGACATCGGCTGGGTCATCTGGTTCTGGAAGTTCGACCCGGAGCCGGTGAACCAGTTCGGCGGGTCGAGCACGGCGACCTCCGAGGCGCTCGCGTAGGACGCCTGGGGGTCGAGTTCGGCGTAGCGGTCCTCCTCGATCACCGGCTGGTAGGCGGGGATATGGCCGGCGGAGGCCCAGGTGTAGCTGGCCTTGAGCATGGTGGCGACAAAACGGTGCGCTTCCCTGCGCCGCCCCTCGTCAACGCGCTCCTGACGGGGTAGGACATAGCTGTGCGAGTCAGCGTTGACGGCCGGCTGGTCGAAGATCTGGACGAACGGGGCGGCGCCCAGCGGCCGGTCGGTGATGCGCAGGTTGGGCAGCTCCCACTCGCCGGAGAAGATCATCGCGCCCCTGCTGCCCTGGAAGGCGGCCATGGCGCCGGCGTAGTCCAGGTTGTTGGGGTTGCGCTGCCCGTCGAACAACTCGGTCATAAAGGTCAACGCCCGCACGGCGGCGTCCGCGTCGACGCGGGGCTCTCCGCCGTCCGGCAGCTCCCAGGTCGCGCCGGTCTGCGCGTAGAGGCCGTTGAACATCCGCCAGCACTGGGCCTGGTCGCCGACGTGCCCGAAGAGGACGCCGGTGCCGCCCTGCTCGGCGGCGAGCGCCTCGCTGGCCGCGAACATCGCCTCGGGCGAGCCGATCGGGGCGAGTTCGCCGTCGCTGTCCAACAGCCCGGCGGCGCCCGCGATCTCCTTGTCGTAGAAGACGATGAAGGGGTGGGTGTCCAGGGGGATGGCGTAGACCTCGCCCTCCCACTTGGCCCGCTCCCACACCGCCGGCGCGAAGTGCTGCTCGGTGACGCCGAACTCGGCGAGGACGTCGAGGTCGAAAGGTTCGAGAAGGCCGCCCGGGGCGTATCCGGCCAGCCGGGAGAGGTGCAGCACCGCCACCTCGGGCGCCCGCCCGCCGGCCGCCGCCATCGCCAACTTGGTGTAGTAGGACGGTCCCCACTCAAGGATGGTCCGGTCCACGTCGAAGGCGTCGGGCCCGGAGGTCACGGTCGCGAGCATCTCGTCCATCAACACGCCGTCGCCGCCGGAGAACAGGTCCCAGACCCGCAGGGACGAGGAGCCGGAGGGGGACGCCGGAGAGGCGCAGCCGGCGAGGACGCTTGGTGCCGCGAGCGCACCCGCCCCGGCGAGCCCCAGTCGCAGAAACCCTCGACGCCCCATCCGGAACCGGCCACCATGTCCGGAATGATCAAAGCTCATTTCGCACCTTTCCCACCCGACGCTGGGTTGTTGGTACGTCTTACATCGATGTAACAAGATGTGTAAAGAGGTTGCTAAGAGTTTCTTTCTGTTGGAGTTGCCGCACGTAAGGTCACTGTTCGACCGGTCGATCAGGACGGCGGGTAGGACCGGTACGATCGGGGCGGCTAGGGAGGTTCGGGTTGGCGAGGCCCAGGATCAAGGACGTGGCGCTGCGCGCGGGGGTTTCCGAGAAAACCGTGTCCAACGTCATCAACGACTACGTGCATGTCTCCGAGCGCACCCGCCGCGTCGTGCGGCAGGCCATCGACGACCTCGGCTACCGCGTCAACCTCGCCGGACGCCACCTGCGGCGCGGCCGAACGGGCATCATCGCGCTGGTCGTTCCCGAGCTTGACCTGCCCTACTTCGCCGAGTTGGCGAACCTGATCATCGCCGAGGCCGAACGCAACGGGCTGACCGTGCTCGTCCACCAGACCAGGGCCGACCGCGAGCACGAACTGGCCGCGCTCGACGGCTTCGGCTCGGACTTCGCCGACGGCGTGATCCTCAGCCCGCTGGCCCTCGTCGACGAGGACCTCAGAAGCCGCAGCGGCGCGCTGCCCACGGTGCTGCTGGGCGAGAAGCTCAACGCCGGCTGCGCCGACCATGTGGCGATCGACAACGCCGCCGCCGCGCGCGAGGCCACCGAGCACCTGCTTCAGCTGGGCCGCCGCCGCATCCTGGTCGTCGGCGGCCTCGACGGGGAGAGCGAGGGCACGGCCGAGGTCCGCACCCGGGGCTACCGGGCGGCGCTGGCGGCGGCCGGGGTCCCGTTCGATCCCCGACTGGTGGTGCCCGTCGCGAAGTTCGCCACGCCGGACGGGGCGGCCGCCATGCACCGGGCGCTGACCGACGGGCTCGCCCCTGACGCGGTGCTGGCGCTCAACGACCAGATGGCGATCGGCGCGGTGCGCGCGCTGCACGAGCGGGGGCTGCGGGTCCCCGAGGACGTGGCGGTGGTCGGCTTCGACGACGTGGAGGCGGGCCGGTACAGCGTGCCCACGCTGACCACGGTCGCCCCGGACAAGGCGGAGATCGCCGCCGTCGCGGTGGCGCTGCTGATCGGGCGCATCGCTGAGTCGCAGGGGCGGGGCGCGGGCGAGCCGGCGGGTGCGCCGGGGAACGCGCCGGGCGTGAACGGCGCGGTGCCGGCGCACGGCGGTGTCAACGGGGCGGCGGCGACGGGCGGTTCGCCGGCCGGGGCGCGCGCCGGGCGCGTACTGCCGCCGCACGAGCGGGTCGTGCCGCACCGGCTGGTGATCCGCGAGTCCACCTCGGGCGCGCGGAAGTCCACCGTGCCGGGGCCGCGCGCCGGCGACTGAGGCGCGGGGCGGCTGACAGGCGGGCGGCTGGGGGGCGCGGGGCGTCGCGTGCGCGGGGGAGCACCTTGCGCGACACGCTACTCGTTCGTAACATCGCGGGACGAGGTGGCGCCGTGGCCGCCGTCCGCCGACGCCGGGGAGCCCGATGACCAGCAGCAGCGCGGGAGTTGGGCCGCTGGCCGGGGTGCGGGTGGTGGAGCTGGCGGGCATCGGGCCGGCGCCGTTCGCCGCGATGCTGCTGGCCGACCTGGGGGCCGACGTGGTCCGCGTGGACCGGCCCGGCGGGCAGCCGCTCGGGATCGATCCGGCGCTGGACGTGACCAACCGCAACAAGCGCTCCGTCGAGGTGGACCTCAAGGCGCCCGGGGGCGCGGCCGTCGTGCTGGACCTGGTGGCGGCGGCGGACGTGCTGCTGGAGGGGTTCCGGCCCGGGGTCGCCGAGCGGCTGGGCGTCGGGCCCGAGGAGGCGCTGGGGCGCAACCCCCGGCTGGTGTACGGGCGGATGACCGGCTGGGGCCAGGACGGGCCGCTGGCCGGCAGCGCCGGGCACGACATCGGCTATCTGGCCACGGCGGGCACGCTCGGGCTGATCGGCCCGGCCGAAGGGCCGCCCGCGATCCCGGCGAACCTGCTGGGCGACTACGCCGGCGGCTCGCTCTACCTGGTCAGCGGGGTGCTGGCCGCCCTGCTGCACGTGGGGCGCGGCGGCGCGGGCCAGGTGGTGGACGCGGCGATCGTGGACGGGGCCGCGCATCTGGGCGCGATGCTCTGGGGGATGCTGGGCGCTGGCGCCTGGCGGGACGCCCGGGGCGGCAACCTGCTGGACGGCGGCTGCCCCTACTACGCGGTGTACGCCACGGCCGACGGCGGCTGGATGGCGGTGGGGGCACTGGAGGAACGGTTCTACGCCGAGTTCGCGCGGCTGCTGCCGCTGCCTCCCGAGGCGCCCGACCGCGCGGACGTCCGCCGCTGGCCCGAGCTGCGGGCGTTGATCGCCGAGCGGTTCGCACGGCGGGACAGGGACGCCTGGGCGGCGGTCTTCGAGGGCACGGACGCCTGTGTGGCGCCGGTGCTCTCGCTGCGCGAGGCGGCGGTTCACCCGCATCTGGCCGCCCGGGGCACGCTGGTGGCGCCCGACGGGCTGACCCAGCCCGCGCCGGCGCCCCGCTTCTCCCGCACGCCGGGGGCGCTGCGCCGGCCGCCGGCCGCGCCG
>NZ_RFFJ01000009.1 GCF_003696235.1 Streptomyces triticirhizae | reverse complement strand
CGGCGGGGCCGTCGTCAGACGTCGGCGGCCTGGGCCCGCAGCGCGCGGGCCAGTTCGTCGCGCGCCTCCAGCACCAGCCGCCGCAGCGCCGGCGGCGCCGCCGCGTGCTCGGCCAGCCACGCGTCGGCCGCCGCCAGCGTCTCCGGCGAGTCCTGGAGCATCGGGAACAGCCCGCGCACCACGGCCATCGCGATCTCGATGGTCCGCTCCCGCCACACGCCCTCGATCGCCGCGAAGTACCGCTCGGCGTACGGCGCCAGCAGCTCCCGCTGCCCGGCCTGCGCGAAGCCGTCGATGGTCGCCTCGACCAGCGCGTTGGAGAGCGTGTCGCGCTCCACCACCGCCGTCCACGCCTCCGCCTTCACCCCGGCGTCGGGCCGTGCGGCCAGGCAGCGGACCTGGTGCCGGTTGCCGGACGCGGTGTCGTCCCTGGCCCGCTCGGCGGCGATCTCCGCCTCGCCCGCCCGGCCGGCGGCGGTCAGCGCGCGCAGCAGCAGCCAGCGCAGCTCCTGGTCCACGTCGAGCCCGTCCACCCGCGCCGAGCCGGCGAGCAGCCCGGACACCAGCTGGAAGTCGGCGTCCGAGCTGGCGCAGCCGGCGAAGAACCGGGCCCAGGCGAGCTGGTGGTCGCTCGCCGGCTCGGCGCGCCGCAGCTCGCCGAGCGCGGCCTGCGCCAACTCGCCCTCGCGCGCGGCCCGTCGCCCCGCCGGCGTGTACCAGCGGAGCGCGGTCAACGCCCAGGCGTGCACCATCTGGAGCACGCTGATCTCGTCCTCCGCGCCCGCGAAGTCCCGCACCAGCGCCAGGAAGTCGCCGGCCGGCAGCAGCGCGTCCCGCGTCATGTTCCACAGCGCCGACCAGCACAGCGCGCGGGCCAGCGGGTCCTCGATGTCGCCCAGGTGGGCGCGGAGGGTGGCCAGCGAGCCGGCGTCGAACCTGGCCTTGCAGTAGCTGAGGTCCTCGTCGTTGACCAGGACCAGCTCCGGCCGCTCGGCGCCGGTCAGCTCCGGCACGGCGGTGAGCGGCCCGGTCACGTCCACCTCGGCGCGCGCGTAGCGGACCAGCGGGCCGACGCCGCCCTCGCGCCGGTAGAGGCCGACGGCGATCCGGTGCGGGCGCAGCGTCGGGTGCTCGGCGGGCGCCTCCTGGCGCACCGCCAGCTCGGTGATCCGCCCGTCGGCCGCGTAACTCACCTCCGGCGTCAGCGCGTTGACGCCGGCGGTCTGGAGCCAGGCGGCGGCCCACTCGCCCATGTCGCGGCCCGAGGTCTCGGCCAGCACGGCGAGCAGGTCGTTCAGGCGGGTGTTGCCGAACGCGTGGCGCTCGAAGTAGCGCCGCGCGCCCTCGAAGAAGGCGTCGCGCCCCACATAGGCGACCAGCTGCTTGAGCACCGAAGCGCCCTTGGCGTAGGTGATGCCGTCGAAGTTGAGCTTGGCGTCCTGGAGGTCGCGGATGTCGGCGGTGATCGGGTGGGTGGACGGCAGCTGGTCGGCCTTGTACGCCCACGCCTTGCGGTTGTTGGCGAAACTGATCCAACCCCGGGTGAACTCGGTCGCCTCGGCGAGCGCGAACGTTCCCATGTAGTCGGCGAACGACTCCTTCAGCCACAGGTCGTCCCACCACTCCATGGTGACCAGGTCGCCGAACCACATGTGCGCCATCTCGTGCAGCAGCGTGCTGGCCCGCCCCTGGTAGGCCGCCCTGGTCGTCCGGCCACGGAAGACGTACTCCTCGCGGAAGGTCACACAGCCCGGGTTCTCCATGGCGCCGATGTTGTACTCGGGCACGAACGCCTGGTCGTACTTGCCGAACGGGTACGGGTAGCGGAAGTGCTCGTGGAAGAAGTCAAGACCCTGCTTGGTGGTGGCCAGGACGCGCTCCGCGTCGAAGTGCGGGGCCAGCGCCCGGCGGCAGAGCGCGCCCAGCGGGATCTCCAGCGTCGAGCCGTCGGGCAGCTTCCGGCGGTAGGAGTCCGCGACATAGTGGTAGGGCCCGGCGACCACGGCGGTGATGTAGGTGGAGATCGGCCGCGTGGTGGCGAACGTCCAGGTGGCCGCCGCGCCCCCGGTCAGCTCCTCGCGCCGCTCCCGCGCCCCGTTGCTCAGCACCGTCCAGTGCGCCGGCGCGGTGACCCGGAAGGAGAACGGCGCCTTGAGGTCGGGCTGCTCGAAGTTGGCGAACACCCGGCGCGCGTCGGCGGGTTCGTACTGGGTGTAGAGGTAGGTCTCCCCGTCCTCGGGGTCGGTGAAGTGGTGCAGCCCCTCGCCGGTGTGGCTGTAGGCGCAGCTGGCGTCCACCACGAGGTGGTTCTCCGCGCGTAGCGCGGGCAGCGCGACGCGGGTTCCGTCGAAGACCTGGTCCACGGTCAGCGACTCCCCGTTGAGGGTCACGGAGTGGACGTGCGGGGCCAGCAGGTCGACGAAGCTGGTGGCGCCCTCCTTGGCGCAGGCGAAGCGCACCGAGGTCGTCGAACGGAACGTGCGCGGCCCTTCCGCAGGCGCGGGGTCGGCGGCGGCGCGCAGGTCGAGCGCCACCTCGTAGCCGTGCACGGTCAGCAGCGCGGCCCGCTCGCGGGCCTCCTCGCGGGTGAGGTTCTCTCCTGGCACGCCGGTCGACTCCCTGTTGTCGCGGTTCCTCGACGCCCGGCCTGGAAGGCACGCGGCCGGTCGGCCGCGTGGCACGGGCGCGTGTCAGCATGTCACGCGAGCCCGAGGCGGCGCACGGTGGAATGCGATCGGCCGTCGTCGTGTTGGTCACCACCGAACCGGCCCGCGACACGAGGAGAGAGACCATGACCGAGAACACCGCCGCCGAGCCGGTAACGGCGGACTTCTGGTTCGATCCGCTCTGCCCCTGGGCGTGGATGACGTCGCGCTGGATGCTGGAGGTCGAGAAGGTCCGCCCGGTGCGGGTGCGCTGGCATGTGATGAGCCTGGCCGTGCTCAACGAGCCCAAGATGGACGAGCTTCCCGAGGAGTACCGGGAGGGCCTGAGGAACGCCTGGGGCCCGGTGCGGGTGTGCGTCGCGGCCGAGCAGGAGCACGGCGGCGAGGTGCTGGGCTCGCTGTACACCGCGCTCGGCGTCCGCTTCCACCACCGGAAGCTGCCGCAGAACCGCGAGACCATCGCCGACGCGCTGACCTCCGTCGGGCTGCCGGCCGAGCTGGCCGACGTCGCCGACAGCGACCGCTACGACGTCCGGCTGCGCGCCTCCCACAAGGAGGGCATCGACCTGGTCGGCCAGGACGTCGGCACCCCGGTGATCGCGGTGCCGGGCGCCGACGGGCGGCGGATCGCCTTCTTCGGCCCCGTGGTCACCCCGGCCCCCAAGGGCGAGGCCGCCGCGCGGCTGTGGGACGGGACGCTGATGGTCGCCGGCACCCCCGGCTTCTACGAGATCAAGCGCACCCGGGACGTCGGCCCCCAGTTCGACGACTCGGAGGACTGAGGACCAGGGCCCGCTCCCTCAGGGGAACGAGAGCCCCCAACGAGACGGCCCCCAACGAGACGGCCCCGAACGAGACGGCCCCGAACGAGACGGCCCCCGCGCGATGCCTCCGCGCGGGGGCCGCTCCCTTGCCGGCCCGTCCACCCCGGTGGGGCGCTGAGAAGACGATCGGACGGACCGGGGGCCTTGTGCCCGTCGGCGTGCGGCGTGCCTCAGGGTGCCAGCGTCAGCGCCGCCGCGTTGGTCCTGGCGGTCGCGTAACGGGCGGCCACGTCCTGCCAGTTGACCACGCGCCACATCGCCTCGACGAAGTCGACCTTCTGGTTCCGGTACTGGAGGTAGAAGGCGTGCTCCCAGGCGTCGAAGACCAGCAGCGGAACGGAGCCCTGGCCGACGTTCCCCTGGTGGTCGTAGATCTGCTCCACCACCAGCCGCCCGCTGACCGGCTCGAAGGCCAGAACGCCCCAGCCCGAGCCCTGGGTGGTGGCCGCCGCCTTGGAGAGCTGGGCCTTGAAGCGGGCGAACGAGCCGAACGACTCGGCGATGGCGTCGGCCAGCTCGCCGGTGCCGTCCCGCTCCAGCGGCTCGCCCCCGCCGTCGCCCGTCATGTTGCGCCAGTAGATGGAGTGCAGGATGTGGCCGGAGAGGTGGAACGCGAGGTTCTTCTCCAGCCCGTTGATGGAGTCCCAGGCGTCCTTCTCCCGCGCCTCGGCGAGCCGCTCCAGGGTGTCGTTGGCGCCCTTCACATAGGACGCGTGGTGCTTGTCGTGGTGCAGTTCGATGATCTCCCCGCTGATGACCGGCTCCAGGGAGGCGTAGTCGTAGGGGAGGTCGGGGAGCGTGTAGGTGGCCATACCGTTGCCTGTCTCCACTAATTGCGAGCGATGTGCAATAGCGTCACGCTATCAGTCGAAGATCGCAAGGGGACGGCTCGCGGCGCGGGCGAGCCGGCGATCCCGCCGGCGGCTCCCGAAAGCGCGGATCTCCGTACGTCCGACGGTCAACTCCGGTACCTCCGCGAGCAACTCGCTACGCATGGCGATCAGTGTCAGCAAACTCACGCCGCCCCCACCACCGCCTTCGGCTAGCGTCGACGGGTCCCGCTCGTTCGAAGCTCTGGAGTAGCACCATGAGTTCAGCCCTCGTCGCCGGCCGGCCGCGCGCCGTCCTCGCCGATCTGCTGCCCGCCGCCAGCGCGCCCGCCGCGCGGGTGCGCGACGCCGCGCTGGTCGTCGGCGGCGCCGCGCTCACCGGGATCGCGGCCCAACTCTCGCTGCCCGTCCCCGGATCGCCCGTGCCCGTCACCGGCCAGACCTTCGCCGCGCTGCTCATCGGCGCCTCCTTCGGCCCGGCCCGCGCGATGCTGTCCATGACGCTCTACGTCCTCGCCGGCATGGCCGGCACGCCGTGGTTCTCCGAGGGCACCTCCGGCTACGGGATGCCCTCCTTCGGCTATCTGATCGGCATGACCCTGGCCGCCGTCGTCGTCGGCGAGCTGGCCCGCAGGGGCGGGGACCGCACCGTGCCGCGCACCGTCGCCACCATGGCCCTGGGCAGCGCGCTGATCTACGGCGTCGGCGTCCCCTACCTCGCCCTCGCCACCGGCATGTCGGCCGGCGAGGCGGTCGCCGCCGGGCTGACCCCGTTCCTGCTCGGCGACGCGCTCAAGGTCGCGCTCGCCATGGGCGCCCTGCCGGCGGCCTGGCGGCTGGTCGGCCGTCGGCGCCCCGAGGCGGACTGACCCCGACGACGGCCGGGAGCCGGCGGCGGACCGCCGCCGGCGCCGTGCCATATTGGGGGCCATGCGCGTCTACCTGGCCTCCGACCACGCCGGCTTCGAGTTGAAGAACCACCTGGTCGACTGGCTGACCCAGCACGGACACTCACCGGTCGACTGCGGCCCCCACCACTACGACGGGGACGACGACTACCCCCCGTTCTGCCTCCGCGCCGCCGAGCGCGTCGCGGCCGACCCCGGCTCCCTGGGCGTGGTCATCGGCGGCTCCGGCAACGGCGAGGCCATCGCGGCGAACAAGGTGCGCGGCGTGCGCTGCGCCCTCGCCTGGAGCGAGGAGACCGCGCGCCTGGGCCGCGAACACAACGACGCCAACGTGCTGAGCGTCGGCGCCCGGATGCACACCGCCGACGAGGCCACCTCGTTCGTCGCCGTCTTCCTCGACACCGACTACTCCGGCGCCGCCCGGCACAGCCGCCGCATCGCGATGCTCGACGGATACGAGGCCGACGGCACCCTGCCCCCGCTCCCCGAAGCCGAAGAGCAGGGCTGATGCCCGAGGGCCACGTGATCCACCGGCTGGCCGCCGACTACCGGGAACGGTTCGCCGGCCGACCGGTGCGGGTGGACAGCCCGCAGGGCAAGTTCGCCGACGCCGCCGCCCTGTTGGACGGCCAGCCGCTGGACGCGGCCGAGGCCTGGGGCAAGCACCTGTTCCTGGGCTTTCCGGGGGCCCCGCTGATCTGGGTCCACGTCCACCTCGGCCTCTACGGCAAGGTCGCCTTCGGCACCGGCCCCGTGCCGCCGCCCGTCGGCCAGATACGGCTGCGCCTGGCCAACGACGCGCACTGGGCCGAGCTGCGCGGCCCCAACACCTGCGCGCTGCGCACCGACGCCGAGCGGGCCGCCGTCCCCGCCCGCCTCGGCCCCGACCCGCTGCGCGCCGACGCCGACCCGGAACGCGCCTGGCGCCGGATCTCCGCCAGCCGCTCGGCCATCGCCACCCTGCTGATGGACCAGGCCGTCATCGCCGGCGTCGGCAACGTCTACCGCGCCGAGGTCCTCTTCCGGCACGGCATCGACCCCTACCGGCCGGGACGCGACCTCGACCGGGCCGAGTGGGCGGCCTGTTGGGCCGACCTGGTCGCGCTGATGCGCGAGGGCGTCCGGCTCGGCCGCATCGACACCGTGCGCCCGGAGCACACCCCCGAGGCGATGGGCCGCCCGCCGCGCGTCGACGACCACGGCGGCGAGGTCTACGTCTACCGCAGGGCCGGCCAGCCGTGCCTGGTCTGCGCCGCCCCGGTGGCCACCGCCAGGCTCGCCGCGCGGAACCTGTTCTGGTGCCCGCGCTGCCAACCCCGTTGAGACTGCCGGATGTCGGCCCCGGCCCGTATCCTCGGGCGCACCGGGTGGGAGCGGGCGAGAGGGCGTGAAGCGATGGCGTTAGGACGCGGCCTAGAAGCCGTGCGGCAGCCAGGGCGCCACGGGATGGCCGAAGGCCGTCGACGCCGGCGTCAACGCCCCCGCGCGCGCCTCGCCCACCTGCCCGGCCGCCGCCAGCGCCGCCAGCGTCGAGCCGCCCAGATAGGCGGCGCCCAACGCCCGTACGTCCAGCTCCAGTTCCGCCGGGTCCGTGGTGCGCTCGCAGACCGCGCCGCCCGGCCCGCCGGACAGCCGCCAACGCCCCTCGTTCCACGGGCAGAACGCGTCCCGCACCGCCAGCACCACGTCGACCCCGGCCGCGTACCGGCGGGCCGCCAGCGCCGCCCCGACGTCCACCAGCCGCAGATGCAGCCGGTCCCGCAGCTGGAGGTCGCTGCGGCGGACATCGCTCAGCAGATGCACCAGCGGATCGTCCACCGGCCGCCCCACCAGCTCCACCCGGTCCGTCAGGTCGAGCGCCAACAGATAGCGCAGCAGCGCCGCGTGGGCGGCCGGGTCCACCGCGTCCAGATCCCGCACCAGCACCGCCCCGCTGGGCACCGCCCGGTCCCACTCCACCTTCAGCGCGTAGCGCGCGTAGCCCACCGGCCGGCCGTCCCGCTCCGCCAGCACACAGCGCCGCTCGGACGCGCCGCCCCGCTCGCCCGGCGGGTCGAGCAGCACCGAACGCTCCCAGCCGGGTCGGCGCTCCAGCATTCCCGGCCGCCGGGGCACCAGTTGGGCGTAGACCTCCTCGCACCGCAGGAGCGCCTCGGCCGGCGTCGTCACCGTCAGCCGCACCTCGTCGGTGCCCGGCGGTGGCGCGGCCACGCCGACCCGGTGCTTGGGCACCCGCGCGGAGAGCGAGTGCGCCGCGACCCCGTAGCCGAACCGCCCGTAGATCGGCGCCTCGGCCGCGGTCAGCGCGGAGAGCGCCTCGCCCCGCTCGCGCGCCGCCGCCAGCCCGCGCTCCATCATCCGCCGCAGCAGCCCCCGCCTGCGGTGGGTGCCGGCCACCGAGACCATGGTCACCCCGCCCGTCTCCACCACCGCCCCGCCTGGCACCGCGAGCCCCAGCGCGAACTCGCCGTAGGTGCCGACCACCTCGCCCCCGTCGAAGGCGCCGAGCGAACGGTCCAGCACCGCCAACTCCCGCCACAGCGCCCGCTCCTCGGGCGGCTCCGGCACCCCGCCGAAGGCCCACTCCAGGGCGTCGTACCAGGCGTCCCACTCCTCGGCGGTGATCCGCCGCAGCTCGATGGTCATGACGCCATCCCTACCAAGGCGTACGCCGCGCGGCGAGGTGTTTTCCACCGGGCGGCTCCGGCCGCCCCGAAGCGCCCCGGCCGCCCCCACGCACGGATGTCCGAGCGCCCCAGAGGTTCGACGTGGCCGTGATCCGGTGGATAAGGTCCCACACCATGACACGCCGAAGCCTGGCGGCCACGCCGAAGGAGAGCCGGCGGGAGCGGCTTCGCAAGGCGTTCCACCGGGCGCGCGTCGGAGTGCGCCGCTCCGCCGTCGACTACTTCAGGGGCGGCGGCTCCGACTGGATCGCCTTCAGCGCCCTGCTGTGCTCCATCCCGCTGCTGGCCCTGTCCACCGCGAGCTGGCCCGAGTGGTGCCCGCCCGAGGCGCTGCTGCTGCCGCTGGTCGCGGCCGGGCTGCTGCTGCGCCCGGCCAGCCTGCTGGGTCTCTACGCGGCGGCGGCCTTCGCGCTGGTGCTGGAGACGGCGCTGATCGACGCCGAACGCTCGGCGCCCGACCCGGTCACCCCAGGAACGATCCTGCTGGTCGCGGCCGTGGCCCTCATCGGGCTGCTGATCGCCCAGTTCCGCAGCCGCGTCGGCGTGCCCTGGCGGCGCGGCCACACCATGCTCTTCGACCTGCGCGAGCGGATCAGGGCGCAGAGCGCGCTGCCCTCGCTGCCCGACGGCTGGCACCACGAGATGTCGCTGCGGCCGGCCGGCGGGCAGTCGTTCTCCGGCGACTTCGTCGTCGCCGCCCGAACGGGCCCCGACCGCCGCACCCTTGAGGTCGTCCTCACCGACGTCTCCGGCAAGGGCATGGACGCGGCCTCCCGTTCGCTGCTGCTGTCGGGTGCCTTCGGCGGGCTGCTCGGCTCACTGCCGCCGCACGGCTTCCTGCCGGCGGCCAACGGCTATCTGCTGCGGCAGAACTGGCAGGAGGGCTTCGCCACCTCCATCCACCTGGTGCTCGACCTGGACACCGGCGACTTCGAGCTGCTCTCGGCCGGCCACCTCCCGGCGCTCCAGCTGAACGCGGGCACCGGCCGCTGGCAGGAGATCACCGCCGACGGGCCGCTGTTGGGGGTGTACGACGGGGCCGAGTTCCACCCGGCCAAGGGCACGCTGCGGCGCGGCGACGTGCTGATGCTCTTCACCGACGGCCTGGTCGAGCGCCCGGACCAGGACCTGGCCGACGGCATCGACCGGCTCACCGGCGCCGCCGACCGCTATGTCGCCACCGGCTTCCGCAACACGGCCTGGCACCTGATCGAGGCCGTCGCCAAGGACGTCAACGACGACCGCGCGCTGGTGCTGATCGGCCGCGAGTAGCCGCGCCGGCGCGCGCCGCCGCGCCGTTCGGGTCCCCTGGAGGAGTGGCCGCCCCCACCGGGCTGATCACTCTCCGGTGTTGATCTCCACACGCTCCGTCGCCGCCGGCTGAGCTGCGCCGACGCGGCCCCGGCGCCGCCCGCGCTGGGCCATCCGGCCGGCGCGCCGCCTCCCGGGCGGGATGCGACGCGCCCGCCGCTGGCCTTGGCTCGGGTCCATGAGCGATCCGCGCAACAGCCCGAGAACGCCGAGAACGCCGAACACGCCGAACACGCCGAACACGCCGAACACGCCGAGAGTGCCCCGCCTCCCGCGTGCCCTGGGGAGGCTGGCCACCGGCCACGCCTTCGTCGCCATCCTGGCCAGGCGGCTCGCACGCCCCCTGGCCAGGATGGTCGCCGGCCGGCCGTCCCGCCCCTCAGCCCGGTGGGCCGCCGGCTGCGCCCTGCTGGGCGCGGTCGCGATAGCCGGCCCCTGGGCGGTGACGGCGATCGGGCAGGAGGACGACCGGCCGGCGGCCCGCACCGGCGAGATCCGGCAGTTCCTCGGCGGCATCGGCGACGCGGCCATCGGAGCGCACCGTGGACCGGGGCCCTACTACGGCACGTTGGCCGAGCAGGGCTGGAACGAGCCGTTCCAGCCCTGGTACTGGCACCCGACGGCCGGCCCCGAGTGGGCGCTGCCGGTCACCGGCCACCCGGTCTCGGCCCGCTACGGCATCCCCGGCGGCTGGGCCGCCGGCTACCACACGGGCGTCGACTTCGCCGCTCCCGTCGGCACCCCGGTGCACTCGGTCGGCCCCGGCCGGGTGATCGAGACGGGCTACTCGGGCGACTACGGCAACGCCGTCACCGTCGCCATGGAGGACGGGCACTTCACGCTCTACGCCCACCTCGACTCCATCGCCGTCGAGCCGGGCCAGTCGGTGACCGCCGAGAGCTGGCTGGGCGACTCCGGCAACACCGGCCGCTCCACAGGGCCGCACCTGCACTTCGAGGTGCGCACCAGCAACGTCTACGGCAGCGACATCGACCCGCTGAGCTACCTGGTCGGGCACGGCGTCGAGGTCGGCTGACCGAACGGGGCGGGCGCCGGAACCGCCCGCCCCGCGCGGCGTCAACTCGCCTTGACCGGACGGCGGTCGCCGCCCGTGTCGTTCGACGGCCGCCCGGCCCGCCCGCCGGACTCGCCCCGCTCGGCGGCGCGGAACGCCCAGTCCATCCTCGGCTCCACCATGAACCGGAAGACCCGGCGCACCGGCGCGGTGCACAACAGGGTGACCACGGCCGCGCCGATCAGCGTCACCCCGATCCGGCCGGCCGGCGTGTGCACCCAGGCCACGTCGTACCACTCCCACCAGCGCGAGGCCTTGGCCACGAAGCCGTGGAGCAGATAGCCGTAGATGGTGCCGGCGCCCAGCGCGGTGAACCAGCGGTGCCGGGCCGGCACCCAGGACAGGAAGCAGACGGTCAGCAGCAGGCCGCAGCCGAACAGGGCCAGGCTCATCACCACGCCGACCCACCACTCGAAGCCGAGGTCCTGCGCGGCGGCGCTGCGGTAGAACCAGGCGGCGTCCATCCTGGGCACCGACCAGTAGGCGGTGACCAGCGCGCAGAGGAAGACCGGCAGCGCCAGCAGCCGCACCTCGCGCCGGCGGACCAGCTCGAAGTGCTCGGGGCGCAGCCGCATCCCCAGCACGAAGAAGGGGAGGAACTGGAGCACCCGCTGGATGTTGAGGTCGTTCCCCAGCGAGGGCGCGAAGCTGGCCAGCGCGGCGATCGTCAGCGCGATCGGCATCGGCCAGCGGACGATGTGCCACAGCGGTGCCGTGATCCGCCAGACGAACAGCGCGATCAGGAACCAGGTGAGGTAGTAGGGGTCCAGGAGCGCGAAGGGGTGGTCAGGGTCGTCGGTGCCCCAGCGCTTGAACAGCACATAGGCGACACCGAAGATCAGATAGGGCACCAGCACGCCGCTGACCAGCCGCTTGAGCTGGTCGGGCCGGCCGGTGAAGTTCCGCGAGAAGTAGCCGGCGACGAGGATGAACGCCGGCATGTGGAACGTGTACACGAAGTTGTAGAGGGCCGCCGCCGTGCGGGAGTCCTCCCGCAGCGGGGTCCACGCGTGGCCGATCGCGACCAGCACGATCGCCAGGTACTTCGCGTTGTCGAAGAAGGGGTCGCGTGCACTGACCCGGGCCTGACCGTCCGTGACTGTCGGTGGGGGGACAGCCTTCGTCGCCCGGACCTCGGGCAAGGGGGCTCGTTGGTTACGGACGTGCAACATTGTCCGCACGATAGCGCTTCCTCAGGTGATCCGTACATTCGCCAACCCGGATAAGGGAATCTTGAGAGGGATTCGACTGATGAAACGAAAACCCAAGGGTGGTGGAGGTCACGTTCCCTGTCCGTAATCACGCGATTTGACCGGATTAATTGGTGTGTTTCGGACCGCTCGGCGCCCTCCCGACGGCCCCTCCCGTGCCCGGCGAATGGCGCCTTCCGGCCCCCCGGCGGCGTGATCCCGAACACGATCAGCGGGCCGCCGGAATTGTCGAAGCGGGACGGACGCGGTGGCTAACGGACGGATAACGGGCACAACGCCGCCCAACACCCCGTGGCCGCCGCCCGATCGGGGCCCTCGGAGGGGCATCCTCCTCCGCTGGCCCGCCAGTTGATGGCACGATGGTGCCTGCGGGGGTGCGGCGGCCGTGGTCAAGCCCCTGACGGAGCAGTGGCGACCTTCCGAAGGTGTGATCAGTTGTGGTTATCTCGTTCTCTCTGGCCCTGCTGTTCGGCGTGATCATGTTCTTCATGATCCGAAGCGGGGCGGTCAAGTGGGGACCGGCCATCGTGGCGATCCTCTTCGGCTTCTCCCTCGCCTCCACCGGCGCCGCCGACCCCATAAACAGCTTCCTGGAGTCGATCACCAACGCCGTCGACGAGGTGGACGGCTCCATCAACAGCTCGCCCTGAGCCCACTCCCGGTCGGCCCCCACGCGCGGCACGGAGGAAAACACGAGGGCCCGGCTCCCCGAGGGGGGCCGGGCCGGAAGTGCGGAGAAGAGCGGGCGACGGGAATCGAACCCGCGTAGCTGGTTTGGAAGACCAGGGCTCTACCATTGAGCTACGCCCGCCGGCGGGGTCGTCGGATGCCGTGTCCACCACGGACGCTCCCCGAACGCATCGCATCGTACCAGCGCCCAACGCCCGCCCCGATCGGGCGAGATCACCGCCCGGCGCGGCGCGGGGCCCCGGCAGGGCGCCGGCCTGCCGCCCTGTACCCTACGTATCGCGTCGTGAGCCACGACGGGGTGTGGCGCAGCTTGGTAGCGCGTCCGCTTTGGGAGCGGAAGGTCGTCGGTTCGAATCCGGCCACCCCGACCACGTACGATGACTAGCCTGTGCGCCTGTGGTGTGTCCGGATATGGAGCGCTTCAGCGACGTTCGCCTAACTCTCGATTGTCAGCCCCAAGGAGACCGACCGTGAAGAGCGCCGTGGAGACCCTGAACCCCACCCGGGTTCGGCTCACTGTCGAGGTGCCCTTCGATGAGCTGAAGCCCAGCCTCGACGCGGCGTACCGGAAGATCAACCAGCAGGTCCAGGTGCCGGGCTTCCGCAAGGGGAAGATCCCGGCCCGCGTCATCGACCAGCGCTTCGGGCGCGGCGCGGTGTTGGAGGAGGCGGTCAACGACGCGCTGCCGAAGTTCTACACCGAGGCGGTCAACGAGGGTGAGCTGACGCCGCTCGGCCAGCCCGACGTCGACATCACCGAGCTGAAGGACAACGAGACCCTCACGTTCACCGCCGAGGTGGACATCCGCCCCGAGCTGGAGATCCCCGACTTCTCCGGCATCGAGGTCACCGTGGACGCGGTCGAGGTCGCCGACGAGGACGTGGACAAGGCCGTCGAGCAGCTCCGCGAGCGCTTCGCCACCACCACCGTCGTCGAGCGCGAGGCCGCCGACGGCGACGTCGTCAAGATCGACCTGGAGGCCCGGGTCGACGGCGAGCTGCTGGAGGACGGCGTCGCCCAGGGCGTCAACTACACCATCGGCTCGGGACAGATGCTGGACGGCCTGGACGAGGCCGTCATCGGCCTGGCCGCCGGCGGCACCGCGACCTTCACCAGCGAGCTGCGGGGCGGCTCCGGCGCCGGCAGCGAGGCCGAGGTCACCGTCACCGTCGAGTCCGTCTCCTCCCGCGAACTCCCCGAGCTGGACGACGAGTTCGCCCAGCTGGCGAGCGAGTTCGACACCTTGGAGGAGCTGCGCGAGGACAGCCGCAGCCGGCTGGCCGACGAGCGCAGGTACCAGCAGGCCACCGAGGCCCAGGAGAAGGTCCTCGACGCCCTGCTGGAGCTGGTCGAGGTCCCGCTGCCCGAGAAGCTGCTGGCCGAGGAGATCAAGACCCGCAAGCACAACCTGGAGCACCACCAGCTGCCCCAGCTCGGCATGGACCTGGACGCGTACCTCAAGCTCCAGGAGAAGACCGCCGAGGAGTTCGACGACGAGCTGAAGGAGCAGGCGGAGAAGGGCATCCGCACCCAGTTCGTGCTGGACGCCATCGCCCGCCGCGACGAGCTGAACGTGAGCCAGGAGGAGCTGACCGAGCACCTGGTGCGCCGGGCCCAGTCCTCCGGGATGAGCCCCGACCAGTTCGCCAAGGCCGTCGTCGAGGGCAACCAGGTCTCGATGCTGGTCGGCGAGGTCAGCCGGGGCAAGGCCCTCGCGTCCGTGGTCGAGGCCGCCACCGTCCGCGACAGCAACGGTGAGCTGGTCGAGCTGGACGACGAGGACGAGAGCGAGAACGAGAACGCCGAAGGCGCCGCCGCCGACGAGACGGACGACGCGGTCGCCGAGGCGGTGGAGGCCAACGAGGCCGCCACGGCCGGCGACTCGACCGAGTCGAAGCCCAACGAGGGCTGACGCGACGTCAGTCGGCGGGCAGACGGCCAGCAGGGGGTGGACGCGGACGACGCGTCCACCCCCCTTCCGTTCGCTCCCGTTCGGCCCGCCCGGGCCCCACGCACCGTCACCCTCCCGCCGCCCCGGTCCCGCCGGGGAGGGGCGACCCTGCGCTCACAGCGAACAGTTCCCTGGTCGGGATGGGTCTGTCGGGACCGCGCGTTAGGGTCCCTAGAAACACGCCAGATGTCGAGTGACGGACGGGCACACGTGGCCTGGACCGTCCAGGAATGAGCAGGTGGATACGTGACGCTCTTGATGCCCTCCGCCGCAGCGGAGCCGACAAGCGGCAGCCTCGGCGATCAGGTCTACAACCGGCTGCTCGACGAGCGCATCATCTTCCTGGGTCAGCCGGTGGACGATGACATCGCCAACCGGATCACGGCGCAGCTGCTGCTGCTGGCCGCCGATCCGGACAAGGACATCTATCTCTACATCAACAGCCCCGGCGGCTCGATCTCGGCCGGCATGGCGATCTACGACACCATGCAGTACGTCAAGAACGACGTGGTGACCATCGCCATGGGCCTGGCGGCGTCGATGGGGCAGTTCCTGCTGACGGCCGGCGCCCCCGGCAAGCGCTACGCGCTGCCCAACGCGGAGATCCTGATCCACCAGCCGTCGGCCGGGCTGGCCGGCTCCGCCTCGGACATCAAGATCCAGGCCGAGCAGCTGCTGCGCACCAAGCGCAAGATGGCCAAGCTCTCGGCCGAGCACTCGGGCGTCTCCGAGGAGCAGTGGGAGCGCGACGCGGACCGGGACCGCTGGTTCTCCGCCGAGGAGGCGCGGGACTACGGGCTGCTGGACCGGGTCATCACCAGTGCGGCGGACATCACGGGCGGCGGCGGCACGGGCGCCTGAGCCCACAGCTCGCCCTGACAGCCCCGACGCTCACTGCCCGTTCGCAAGCCTAGACCCAAGGCGGTACACACACCGATGAAGAAGTTCCCAGGCTCCGGCCTCTACGACCGTCTGCCGGCCGAGTCCCGCTATGTGATCCCGCGCTTCGTCGAGCGCACCTCGCAGGGCGTGCGCGAGTACGACCCGTACGCGAAGCTCTTCGAGGAGGGCGTGATCTTCCTCGGCGTGCAGATCGACGACGCCTCGGCCAACGACGTGATGGCGCAGTTGCTGTGCCTGGAGTCCATCGACCCGGATCGGGACATCCAGATCTACATCAACAGCCCCGGCGGCTCGTTCACCGCGCTGACCGCCATCTACGACACGATGGTCTTCGTCAAGCCCGACATCCAGACGGTCTGCATGGGCCAGGCCGCCTCGGCCGCCGCCGTGCTGCTGGCCGCCGGCACCCCCGGCAAGCGGATGGCGCTGCCGAACTCGCGGGTCCTGATCCACCAGCCGTACTCGGAGACCGGCCGTGGCCAGGTGTCCGACCTGGAGATCGCCGCCCGCGAGGTCCAGCGGATGCGCGGCCAGATGGAGGAGATGCTGGCCAAGCACTCCACCAAGCCGATCGAGCAGATCCGTGACGACGTCGAGCGCGACAAGATCCTCACGGCGGCCGAGGCCGTGGACTACGGCCTGATCGACCAGATCATCACCACCCGCACCTCCACGGCCGGCTAGGCCACTGTCGGTACCTGTGCCGGATCACACATTCGGCGCGCGAAACGGCTCTGTCCCCTTTGACGGGAAGGCCCCGCCCAGGGGGATTCCCGTCAAGGGGGACCGTTCCACCGGGCCAACGAGGTACCGTCGTCTTCTGTAAGCACTCGGCACCGTCTCCCCGGCGGTGCGCAGTCGAAGGGGAAGCACCTCGTGGCACGCATCGGTGATGGCGGCGATCTGCTCAAGTGCTCGTTCTGCGGCAAGAGTCAGAAACAGGTGAAGAAGCTCATCGCGGGCCCGGGGGTCTACATCTGTGATGAGTGCATCGATCTCTGCAACGAGATCATCGAGGAGGAGCTGGCCGAGTCGCCGGACTCCGACCTGGGGGAGCTGCCCAAGCCGAGGGAGATCTACGACTTCCTCGAAAGCTATGTGGTCGGCCAGGAGGACGCCAAGAAGGCGCTCTCCGTCGCCGTCTACAACCACTACAAGCGGGTCAGGGCCAGCGACGCCCACCCCTCGCGCGACGAGGAGATCGAACTCTCCAAGTCGAACATCCTGCTGCTCGGCCCCACCGGGTCGGGCAAGACCCTGCTGGCCCAGACGCTGGCCAGGATGCTGAACGTCCCGTTCGCCATCACCGACGCGACCGCCCTCACGGAGGCCGGCTACGTGGGCGAGGACGTGGAGAACATCCTGCTCAAGCTGATCCAGGCGGCCGACTACGACATCAAGAAGGCCGAGCAGGGGATCATCTACATCGACGAGATCGACAAGGTCGCCCGCAAGAGCGAGAACCCGTCGATCACCAGGGACGTCTCCGGTGAGGGCGTGCAGCAGGCGCTGCTGAAGATCCTGGAGGGCACCACGGCGGCCGTGCCGCCGCAGGGCGGGCGCAAGCACCCGCACCAGGAGTTCCTCCAGATCGACACCTCCAACGTCCTGTTCATCGTCGGCGGCGCGTTCGCCGGTCTCGACGACATCATCAGGGCCCGCTCGGGCGCCCGTGGCATCGGCTTCGGCGCCGACATCCGCTCCAAGCGGGAGCGGGACAGCGCCGGGCTGCTCACCGAGGCGCTCCCCGAGGACCTGGTGAAGTACGGCATGATCCCCGAGTTCATCGGGCGGTTGCCGATCATCACCTCGGTGCACAACCTGGACCGCGAGGCGCTGCTGCGTATCCTGGTCGAGCCGCGCAACGCGCTCATCAAGCAGTACGAGCGGCTGTTCGAGCTGGACGGGGTGGAGCTGGAGTTCGACCTGCCGGCCCTGGAGGCCATCGCCGACCAGGCCATCCTCCGGGGCACCGGGGCGCGCGGCCTGCGGGCGATCATGGAGGAGGTCCTGATGTCGGTGATGTACGAGGTGCCGTCCCGGCAGGACGTCGGCCAGGTCGTGATCACGGAGGACGTCGTCCGCTCCAACGTGAACCCGACGCTGGTGCCGCGCTCCCGGCTGGCCAAGCGCGACGCCTCGGTGCCGCCGCAGGAGAAGACCGCCTGAGCGGTCGCCGTAGCAACGGGCGAGGGGCCCGGAACCAACTGGTCCCGGGCCCCTCGTGCTGTCCGGTCGGTGCCGGGGCCGTTACGGAACGGTCTCCTCGCCCGGGGCCTCGCCCTCGGTCTCGGCGCCGCCCTCGGTCCCGCCCGCGCCGGGCGTGCCCTCGACGAGCGAGGCGCTGCGCAGCGTGGCGCTGTGCGAGGCGGCCTCGTCCAGCGACATCTCCAGGCCGCCGGAGCCGGTCTGCTTCTGGAAGAAGGTGAAGCCGGCGGTGCTGTAGTCGGCCCAGACACAGACCGGGACCCGCACCATCTCGCCGGTGAAGGTGTCCTCGGTCTCGGCCTCCTGGCACTTCATGGTCGCGCCGTCGAGCCCGTCGGGGTTCATGGCCTGGGGCTCGCCCAGCAGGCTCATGTCGTCGCCCGCCGCCGCCTGCTCGGCGCCGTAGGCCAGGAACGCGTCCACGGAGGCCTCGGGGTCCTCGATCTCACCCCACATGCCGACCGCGAACAGGGTGGTCACCTCGGTGGAGCCCAGCTCCGAGGGGTCCATGATCTCGGCGACCTCCTCGGGCGTTATCCCGGCCACATAGACGCCCGAGGTGCCCTCGGCGTCGGCCAGCCCGACCTCGGCCAGCTCCTCCTCGGAGAGGGTGTCGGTCGACGAGGCCGGCTCCATCAGCCGGAAGTCGCCGCTGGTCTCGGGGAACTCCAGCGAGTAGGTGGCGTCCGGGTCGTTGCCCGGGCCGCTGCCGCCGTCGTCGTCGCCGCCGAGGAGGAAGAACGCGCCGCCGCCGATCACGGCGAGCGCCACCACCACCGACAGCACGATGAGCAGCGTCTTGTTGCCGCCACCGCCGCCGGCCGGCGGCTGCGGCTGGCCGTAGGGGGGCTGGCCCGGGAACTGCCCGGGGGGCGGCGGCTGTTGGCCGTAGGGGCCGGGCTGCTGGGGCTGGCCGTACGGGCCCGGCTGGCCCGGGAACCCGCCCGGCTGCCCCGGGGCGCCGCCGGGCTGGCCGGGGGCGCCGCCCGGCGCCTGCGGGAATCCGTACCCGGGGCCCTGGGGGGCGCCGCTCTGCGCGTACGGGTTGGGGCCGCCGGGCGGCGGGGCGCCGTGCGGCGGCGGTGACCCGTACGGGCCGGGCTGCCCGGGCTGCTGGCCCGGCGGGGGCTGCTGCCCGTAGGGACCCGGCTGGTTATGACTCATGTGCTTCCCCTCAAGAGCCCGACATCGTCTGCGTCAGGCACATCCTGTCGGATGAGACGGCTTCCTGTACATCCACCCCAATCACATCCTCGCCGCCGGCGCAAGGCCCTCCGCGCCCTTCGCCGCGACCGGTTCCGGCGGCCGATCTCCCGCGCGGGCGGCCGGCGTTGGAGGCCGCCCCCGGCGGACCCACGGGCGCCGCGGCGGCCCCGGCAACGGGTGCGCGGAGTGTCAGCGGGGCGTTCTAGACTTACCGCCGTGACCGAGAACACTCAGCCGCCCGCCAACGGGCCCCACAGCGCCCCCGCAGATCTGCCGACGCAGTACACGCCGGCCGACGTAGAGGGGAAGTTGTACGAGCGCTGGGTAGAACGCGGTTACTTCGAGGCGGACGAGAAGAGCGAGAAGGACCCGTACGCGATCGTCATTCCGCCGCCCAACGTGACCGGAAGTCTCCATCTCGGCCACGCCTTTGAGCACACGCTCATCGACGCGCTCACCCGGCGCAAGCGGATGCAGGGGTACGAGACCCTGTGGCAGCCCGGGATGGACCACGCGGGCATCGCCACGCAGAACCGCGTGGAGCGCGAGCTGGCCAAGGAGGGCACCTCCCGGCACGACCTGGGCCGGGAGGCGTTCGTCGAGCGGGTCTGGCGGTGGAAGGCCGAGTCGGGAGGCACCATCTCCGGGCAGATGCGCCGCCTCGGCGACGGCGTCGCCTGGTCCCGCGAGCGCTTCACGATGGACGAGGGCCTCTCCCGCGCGGTCAACACGATCTTCAAGCGGCTCCACGACGACGGCCTGATCTACCGCGCCGAGCGCATCATCAACTGGTGCCCGCGCTGTCTGACCGCCATCTCGGACATCGAGGTGGAGTACCAGGACGACGACGGCGAGCTGGTCTCCATCAGGTACGGGGACGGCGAGGACTCGCTGGTCGTCGCCACCACCAGGGCCGAGACGATGCTGGGCGACACGGCCGTCGCGGTCCATCCGGACGACGAGCGGTACCGCCATCTCGTCGGCCGCCGGATCGACCTGCCGCTGACCGACCGCTCCATCCCGGTCGTCGCCGACGCCCATGTGGACCCGGAGTTCGGCACCGGCGCGGTCAAGGTCACCCCGGCCCACGACCCGAACGACTTCGAGATCGGCCGCCGGCACGGCCTCCCGCAGCTGACGGTCATGGACGAGCACGCGGTGATCACCGCGCCGGGCCCGTTCCAGGGCCTGGACCGCCTTGAGGCGCGCTCGGCCGTCGTCGGCGCGCTCCGCGAGGAGGGGCGCATCGTCGCGGAGAAGCGCCCCTACCAGCACTCCGTCGGCCACTGCTCGCGCTGCCACACCACGGTCGAGCCCCGGCTGTCCATGCAGTGGTGGGTCAGGGTCGCCCCGCTGGCCAAGGCGGCCGGGGACGCGGTCCGCGACGGCCGGGTCGCCATCCACCCCAAGGAGATGTCCTCCCGGTACTTCGAGTGGGTCGACAACCTCCACGACTGGTGCATCTCCCGCCAGCTGTGGTGGGGCCACCGCATCCCGGTCTGGTACGGGCCGGACGGCGAGGTCCGCTGCGTCGGCCCGGACGAGGAGCCGCCCACCGGCCCCGGCTGGACCCAGGACACGGACGTCCTGGACACCTGGTTCTCCTCGGCCCTGTGGCCGTTCTCCACCCTGGGCTGGCCCGAACGCACCGACAGCGTCGCCAAGTTCTACCCGAACTCGGTCCTGGTCACCGGGTACGACATCCTCTTCTTCTGGGTCGCCCGGATGATGATGTTCGGCCTCTACGCGATGGACGGCGTTCCCCCGTTCCACACCATCGCCCTGCACGGCATGGTGCGTGACCAGTTCGGCAAGAAGATGTCCAAGTCCTTTGGGAACGCGGTCGATCCGCTGGACTGGATGGACGCCTACGGCTCGGACGCGGTCCGCTTCACCCTGGCCAGAGGCGCCAACCCGGGCGTCGACGTGCCCATCGGCGAGGACTGGGTCCAGGCCTCGCGGAACTTCGCCAACAAGATCTGGAACGCGACGCGCTTCGCGCTGCTCAACGGCGCCACCGTCGAGGGCCCGCTGCCGGCGGCCGAGGAGATGTCGGCCACCGACCGCTGGGTGCTCTCCCGGCTGAACTCGGTGGTCGCCGAGGCCGACGCGTACTACGACGACTACCAGTTCGCCAAGCTCAGCGACGCCCTCTTCCACTTCGCGTGGGACGAGGTCTTCGACTGGTACGTCGAGCTGTCCAAGACCACCTTCGCCGCCGGCGGCCGGCCGGCCGAGGTCTCCCGGCGGGTCCTGGGCGAGGTGCTGGACGTCACGCTGCGCCTGCTGCACCCGCTGATCCCGTTCGTCACCGAGGAGTTGTGGACCACGCTCACCGGCGGCGACTCGGTGGTCGTCGCCGACTGGCCGAAGGACTCGGGCTTCCGGGACGCGGCGGCCGAGCGCGAGCTGGACGCCGTGCGGCAGTTGGTCACCGAGGTCCGCAGGTTCCGCGCCGACCAGGGCCTCCAGCCGGGGCAGCGGGTGCCCGCCACCCTCGACCTGGGGGAGACGGGCCTGGCCGCCCACGAGCCGGCGATGCGGGCGCTGCTGCGCCTGGAGCCGGCGGGCGAGGCGTTCTCCGCCACGGCGACCCTGCCGGTCGCCGGCGCCGTGGTCGCGCTCGATCTGTCCGGGGCGATCGACTTCGCGGCCGAGCGCAAGCGCCTGACCAAGGACCTGGCGGCGGCGGAGAAGGAGCTGGCCCAGACCACCGCCAAGCTGGGCAACGAAGCCTTCCTCGCCAAGGCGCCCGACCACGTGGTGGCCAAGATCCGCACCCGCCGCGAGGCGGCGGAGGCCGACATCGCCCGGATCACCGAGCAGTTGGCGAAGCTCCCGGCGTGACCCGGCCCGGCTCCCCCGGCCCGCGCCGGGGGAGCCGAAGCCCGGCGCCCGGGCGGCCCCGGGCCCTTCCGTAGACTGGCCACCGTGAGCGACGCGCAGCCCGACAACGGCCAGGAGCCGGACGACCTCCCGGCCATTCCCTCCATCGACGACGAGCAGAGCGAGGGCGGCGAGTTCGACCGAATCGTCGACGCCGAGCGCGACCGCGACCCGGACCTGGCGGTCATCGAGGCCGGCAGCCGCACCCTGCGCGCCCAGGCCGGCCCGCCCGGCGGCGACCTGCCGACCCGACCCGATGACCCCGAACTCGACCGCGCCCTCGCCGACGTCGAGAAGGAGCTGCTCGCCCGCTGGCCGGAGACCAAGCTCGACCCCTCCACGGCCCGGATGAGCGCGCTGATGGACGTGCTGGGCGAGCCCCAACGCACCTATCCGGCCATCCACATCACCGGCACCAACGGCAAGACCACCACGGCCCGGATGATCGAGGCCCTGCTCGCCGGCTTCGACCTGCGCCCCGGCCGCTACTCCAGCCCGCACGTGCAGTCCATCACCGAGCGGATCAGCCTGGACGGCGCCCCGATCCCCGCCGACCGCTTCGTCTCCGTCTACCGCGACATCCAGCCCCTGGTGGAGCTGGTCGACGCCCAACAGGAGCACCGCCTCTCCTTCTTCGAGGTGCTCACGGGCATGGCCTACGCCGCCTTCGCCGACGCGCCCGTCGACGTGGCCGTGGTCGAGGTCGGGATGGGCGGCAGCTGGGACGCCACCAACGTCATCGACGGCACGGTCGCCGTGCTCACCCCGATCAGCCTGGATCACAGGGCGCGGCTCGGCGACACCCCCGAGCGGATCGCCGTGGAGAAGTCCGGGATCATCAAGCCCGGCGCCCGCGTGGTCCTCGCGCAGCAGCAGATCGAGGCCGCCTCCGTGGTGCTGCGCCGGGCCGTCGAGGTCGACGCCACGGTGGCCAGGGAGGGCATGGAGTTCGGGGTGCTCGCCCGCGAGGTCGCCGTCGGCGGGCAGCTGTTGACGCTGCGCGGCCTGGGCGGCGAGTACCCGGAGGTCTTCCTCCCGCTGCACGGCGCGCACATGGCGCACAACGCGGCGGTCGCCCTCGCGGCCGTCGAGGCGTTCTTCGGCGTCGGCGACGGCCGGCCGGCCGAGCCGCTGGACCAGGACGTGGTGCGCGCCGCGTTCGCCTCCGTCACCTCGCCGGGGCGTCTTGAGGTGCTGCGCACCAGCCCGACGGTGCTGGTGGACGCCGCGCACAACCCGGGCGGCGCGCAGGCCACCGCCGAGGCGATCACCGAGGCGTTCGGCTTCAGCCGGCTGATCGGCGTGGTCGGCGCCACCGAGGGCAAGGACGTGCGGGGCCTGCTGGAGGCGTTCGAACCGGTCCTCACCGAGGTGGTGGTGACCCGCAACACCTCCCAACGGGCCGTGGACGTGGACGCGTTGGCGGCCGTGGCGGTGGAGGTCTTCGGCGCCGAGCGGGTCCAGGTCGAGCCCAGGCTCGACGACGCCATCGAGGCGGCCGTCGCGCTGGCCGAGGAGGAGCACGAGTACGCGGCGGCCGGCGTGCTCGTCACCGGCTCGGTGATCACGGTCGGCGAGGCCAGGCTGCTGCTGAAGGGCGGTCGGTGATGCGCACCCTGTGCGCCAGCACGCTGCTGGGCGAGTTCTTCGTCATCGGCCTCGCCGGGCTGGCCGCCAGCCGGCTGTCCACGGCCTCGACGGCCACCGTGTGGTGGGTCTGCGGCGTGGCCATGGCCGTGTCCCTGCTGCTGTGCGCGATCGCCGGGCGGCCGCTGGGCGTGTGGCTCGGCTGGGCGTTCCAGGTGGCGCTGGTCGCGGCCGGCTTCGTGCTGCCGGCGATGTTCGTGCTGGGCGTCGCGTTCGCCGGTCTGTGGTGGGCCTCGGTCCACTTCGGCGCCCGCATCGACGCGTTGAAGGCCGCCAGGGAGCAGGGCGCGCCGGCCGGTTGAGCCGCCCTGGGTGCGGCCGGCGGGCGCCCGCCCGGTACTCTTACGCTCCCCGGGCGTCCGGCCCGCCGGACGGCCACGCGGGTCGCGCCACCCCGCGCGGCGGTCGCCCGCCGAGGTGCTTCCGCCGCCACACCGTTCTTCACCGTTCCTCGCAACTCGTTTCCAGGATTTCCAGGAGCCGCCCCCATGAGCCAGCGCACTCTTGTCCTCCTCAAGCCGGACGCGGTCAGCCGGGGGCTGATCGGCGAGATCGTGGGCCGGGTGGAACGCAAGGCGGGCTGGCGGATCACCGCGCTCGAACTGCGCACCCTGGATCGCGCCACCCTGGAGACGCACTACGCGGAGCACGTGGGGCGTCCGTTCTACGAGCCGCTGCTGGAGTTCATGGCCTCCGGCCCCAGCGTGGCCATGGTCGTCGAGGGCGAGCGGGTCATCGAGGGCCTGCGCGCCCTGGCCGGGCCGACCGACCCGATCGCCGCCGCACCCGGCTCCATCAGGGGCGACTTCGGCACCGTGGTCCGGGAGAACCTGATCCACGCCTCGGACTCGGAGGAGTCCGCCGAGCGCGAGCTGAAGATCTTCTTCCCCGAGCTGCCCCGCTGAACTCCCTGTTGAACGGCCGTCAGCGCGGCACGTTCCCCGAGCCACGCCGGCCCGGCGGAATGCGATGTTCCGCACGGGTCGGTAAGGTCGGTCAGGGGAACCCTTCACCCGAACGCGACGTCACCATGATGGAGGGTGGGGCTGGTTCCGCCGACAATGGCGAAAGCGGCGCTCCGGCGCTCCGTGTCAGACCGGCCGTGGATACGATGGCAATGCCGCGCCTCTTCCCCCAGCGGCGGGAGAGGTCCCGCGCACGCAGCCCATCGCACCCTCCGCCGACCTCCCCGCACAAAACGCTCCAGCTGGAAGGCCAGATGCATCCCTATGGCGAACAATATGTCGTTCATCGGTCGTGACATGGCAGTTGACCTCGGGACGGCCAACACGCTGGTGTACGTCAGGGGTCGAGGGATTGTCCTCAACGAGCCGTCCGTCGTCGCGATCAACACCAACACGGGTGGCATTCTCGCCGTTGGTGCCGAGGCGAAGAAGATGATCGGCCGGACCCCCGGCAACATCGTGGCCGTTCGCCCCCTCAAGGACGGCGTGATCGCCGACTTCGAGATCACCGAGCGAATGCTGCGTTACTTCATTCTGAAAATCCACAAAAGGCGTTATCTCGCCCGACCGCGCGTGGTCGTCTGTGTGCCCTCGGGCATCACGGGAGTGGAGCGCAGGGCGGTCATCGAGGCGTCGACGCAGGCCGGGGCGCGGCAGGTGCACATCATCGAGGAGCCCATGGCGGCCGCGATCGGCTCCGGGCTTCCGGTGCACGAGGCCACCGGCAACATGGTGGTGGACATCGGCGGCGGCACCACCGAGGTCGCGGTGATCTCGCTGGGCGGCATCGTCACGGCGCAGTCGATCCGGGTGGCCGGCGACGAGCTGGACAACGCGATCATCCAGCACATCAAGAAGGAGTACAGCCTCCTGCTGGGCGAGCGCACCGCCGAGAGCATCAAGATCACCATCGGCTCCGCCTACGAGTTGGACCAGGACGAGCACACCGAGATCCGCGGCCGCGACCTGGTCAGCGGCCTGCCCAAGACGGTGGTGATCTCCTCCGCCGAGGTCCGCAAGGCGATGGAGGAGCCGGTCAACGCCATCGTGGACGCGGTCAAGACCACGCTCGACAAGTGCCCGCCCGAGCTGTCCGGTGACGTGATGGACCGGGGCATCGTGCTCACCGGCGGCGGCGCGCTGCTGCGCGGCCTGGACGAGCGGCTCCGCCAGGAGACGGGGATGCCCATCCACATCGCCGAGGACCCGCTGGACTCCGTGGCGCTCGGCTCGGGCAAGTGCGTCGAGGAGTTCGAGGCGCTCCAGCAGGTGTTGGACGCCCAGCCCAGGCGCTAGCCCGGCCCAGGCGCCAGCCCGGCCCAGCCGGGCCAGCCCGGGAGTCGACTGACCGATCCAGAAAGGCACGGCCGCCGCACGTGAGGGACACCCGAGAGAGCCGGCTGCTTCTCGTACTGCTGGTCTCCATCGCTTTCGCGCTGATCACGATGGATATCAGGGGCGGGGACAACTCCCCGCTCAACGGTGCGCGGGAGGCCGCCGCGTCCTTCTTCGGCCCGGTGGAGGAGGGCGTCGCCGGCGCCGTCGACCCCTTCGCCAACGCCATCGCCGCCGTCCGCGAGTCCGGCGAACGGCACGACCGCATCAGCGAGTTGGAGCGGGAGAACGCCGAGCTGCGGCAGGAGCTGGGCAGCGAGGCGCACCGCGAGTCGCGGATAGCACAGCTGGACGAGCTGCTGCGGACCGCCGGCGCCGGCCGGTACGGGATCGTCGGCGCCCAGGTCATCGCCGTCGGCGCCGGGCAGGGCTTCTCCTGGACGGTGACCATCGACGCGGGCAGCGAGGACGGGATCGCCAAGGACATGACGGTGCTCAACGGCGACGGCCTCGTCGGCCGCGTCACCACCGTCGCCCGGGGCACCTCGACGGTGCTGCTGGCCAACGACCCGGGCTTCACCGTCGGCACCCGGCTCGAGGACAGCGAGGAGTTGGGCTTCGCCACCGGGCGCGGCGACAACACCCTGGACGTGCAACTCCTCAACCAGCGCGCCGAGGTCAAGGAGGGTGACCGGATGGTCACCTTCGGCTCGGCCGACAACAAGCCCTTCGTGCCGGGCGTACCCGTAGGCGAGGTGGTCAGCGTCGAGCGTTCCAACGGCGACCTGACCCGCACCGTCCAGGTCCGGCCCTATGTCGCGTTCACCCAGCTCGACCTCGTCGGCGTCGTCGTCGAGCCGCCCCGGGACAACCCACGCGACTCCGTGCTGCCCGAGCGGCCGGAGGACATCGAGCAGCGGGCGGCCCGCGAGGAGGCCGAGAACGAGGAGGACGGCGGCGCCGAGGCCGGCGAGAACACCGGTCCTGTGGACGAGTTCCCCGAGCCCGACGGCCTGGCCCCGCCGCCCGGCGAGGACGGCGAGGACGGCGGCGACGCCGAGCGGGACGGCGGCGAGGACCAGGGCGGGGAGCCCGACCTCGGAGCCCTGGCGCCCGGCCGTGACCGGTTCGACCCAGCGAGCAGGAGCTGACCATGCGCCTCTACCGCACGCTGCTGGCCGCCGTGCTGATCTTTGTCGCGCTGCTGGCGCAGGTCACCATACTGGCCAGGCTCGGGCTGCCCGGCGCCGTTCCCGACCTGCTGCTGCTCACCGTGCTGGCCCTGGCGCTGGTCTACGGGCACACCGGCGGCGCGCTGGTCGGCTTCGCCGCTGGCCTGCTCGCCGACCTGGCCCCGCCGGCCGACCACGCGGTCGGCCGCTACGCCCTCGTTCTGTGCGTGATCGGCTATGCCGCCGGGCTGACCCGGCCGGAGAACGGTCAACACCGGTCGGCGACCGTCCCGATGCTGGTGGTCGCCGGCGGCGCGCTCAGCTCGACGCTGCTCTACGCGGGCGTCGGCGCGCTGGTCGGCGACACGCCCGCCCGCGACGTCGGGCTCACCAGCCTGCTGTTGACCGCGACCTGTTACGACCTGCTGCTGGCCCCGTTCGTGGTGCCGCTGATCATGGCGGCCGCCCGCAGGGGCGAGGGCGATCCGCTCTCCGGCGACGCCTCTGGCCCCGGCTCGGACAACCCGATCAGCTGGCTGAGCGGGGCGGGCGCGGGGATGCGCCCGCGCGCCCCGCGCCGCAGTCGCTACGGGCGGACCGCACGCGTCGGCGGGCGGTCCCCGCTGTTGAGCCGCTCCGCGCGGAACAGCGCGGGGCGCATCAAGGGAGTCAAGCGACTGTGACCAACATCCCCGAAACCGGCAGGACTTCGCGGATCACCATTCGGCTGGTCGTCATCCAGATATTGGTTTTCTCGCTGCTCCTGACCCTGGGCGGGCGGCTGTGGTACCTCCAGATCCGGCAGGGCGACGAGTTCGCCGCCGAGGCCGCCGGCAACCATGTGCAGCAGGTGGTGCAGCCGGCCGTGCGCGGCTCCATCGTGGACGCGCGCGGGGTGCCCATCGCGGACAACGAGACGCGGCTGGTGGTCTCCGTGGACCGCACCGAGCTGTCCAAGCTTCCCGACGACGGCGAGGAGGTCCTCGCCGACCTGGCCGAGCTGTTGGAGCTGAGCGAGGAGGAGGTCGCCCACCGCGTCCGGCTCTGCGACGCCGAGACCCCGCAGCCGTGCTGGAACGGTTCTCCGTATCAGCCGATTCCCATCACCGACGAGGCCACCACCGAGCAGACCCTCCAGATCCGCGAGCGCGCCGAGGAGTTCCCCGGCGTCAGCGCCGAGCCCACCGCCGTGCGCCGCTACCCGGCGCCCGAGGGCGCCAGGAGCGCCCAGGTGCTCGGCTATCTCTCGCCGGTCACCGACGAGGAGGTCGCGGAGTCCGAGGACACCGACTCGCCGTTGCTGCGCTCCGACCAGATCGGCCGGTCGGGCCTGGAGCGCACCTACGACAGCTATCTGCGGGGCGAGTCCGGCGTGACCCGGTACGAGGTGGACAAGTTCGGGCGGGTACTCGGCGAGGCGGAGAACGACCCGGCGATGGCCGGCGCCAACGTCGTCACCAGCCTCGACTCCCGCCTCCAGGCCGTGGTCGAGGAGGAGTTGGTCGGCGCGATGGAGCGCGCGCAGGCCGAGCACGACGACATCACCGGCCGCAACTACGAGGCGGACTCCGGCGCGGCCGTGGTCCTGGAGAACGACACGGGCCGGGTGGTGGCCATGGCCTCGGCACCCGACTACGACCCCAACGTCTGGGTCGGCGGCATCTCCAGCGACGAGTACGCCAGGCTCACCGACGAGGACGCCAACGACCCGCTGATCAACCGGGCCATCCAGGGCCAGGGCCCGCCCGGTTCGACGTTCAAGGTGGTCAGCTCGACGGCGGCGGTCAACGCCGGCTACGACTTCGACAGCCGCTACAACTGTTCGTCGTCCTACGACATCGGCGGCCAGACGTTCCGCAACTTCGAGTCCAGCTCGTACGGCCCGATCAGCCTGGGGCAGGCCATCGAGGTCTCCTGCAACACGGTCTTCTACGGTCTCGCGCACCGCGAGTGGCAGCGGGACGGCGGCAACAACCCGGTGGACGAGCCGAACGACTACTTCTTCAACACCGCCCACGGCTTCGGCCTCGGCACCCAGACCGGCATCGACCTGCCCAACGAGGTGCCGGGCCGCATCCCGGACCGGCAGTGGAAGCAGGACTACTGGGAGGCCAACAAGGACGAGTGGTGCGAGATCGCCGAGAGCGACCGGGACGACTACCCGGCGAGGATCGCGCGCGAGAACTGCACCGAGGGCATGAAGATGCGGGCCGGCGACATGCTCAACTTCTCCATCGGGCAGGGCGACGTGCTCGTCACGCCGATCCAGCTGGCCACCGTCTACGCGGCGATCGGCAACGGCGGCACGCTCTACCAGCCCTCTGTCGGCAAGGCCGTGGTCGCCGCCGACGGGCGGGTGATCGAGGAGTTCGAGCCGCAGGCCACCGGGGAGCTGCCGGCCGACGAGCAGACCATCGAGGACCTGCGGGACGCCACGGCCAGCGTGATCACCACGGGCAGCGCGGCGTGGAAGTTCGGCGGCTGGCCGCAGAACGAGATCCCGCTGCACGGCAAGACCGGAACGGCGGAGGGCGCGGGCGACCAGCAGACCTCGTCCTGGCTGGCGACGTTCACCGACGACTACACCGTGGTGATGACCATCTCCCAGGCCGGCACCGGCTCGGGCGCCTCGGGTGACGCGGTGCGGCACATCTGGGAGGCGATCTACGGGGTCCAGGGCGGCGGCGTCAACGAGGACGCCGCGCTGCTGCCGGAGCCGATCACCGAGCTGCCGGAGATCGACGAGACCGGGGCCATCGTTCCGCCGCCGGACGAGGACGAGGACGCCGACGAGGAGCGCGACGCCTCGGGCGAGGCCGGTCAGGAGCAGGGGCAGCCGGGCGAGACCTTCGACCAGGGCGATCCCGGGGGCCAGGGCGACCAGGGCGACGCGGGCGAACAGCCGGAGGGCGCCGAGCAGTTCGTGCCCGGCGGCACGCCCCTGCCGCCGGACGCCGGGGACTCCCAGGCGTCCTGGGACGCGCGGGCGTCGTGGAACGCCGGGGCCTCCCGGGCCGGTCCGGCGCCCGTTCCCCTCGCCGAGAACCCGCCGGAGCGGGAGACCCAGACGCGGCGGGAAGACGAGTAAGGGCTAGTCGTTGAACAACCACCACCTGCGGGTCGACGGGTTGGGCCCCGACCCGGGCCCCTGGCGTCGGCTGACCGCGCGCGACTCGGTGCTGCGCCGCGTCGACTGGGTGCTGCTGCTGGCGGCGCTGGCGCTGTCGGTGATCGGCATCCTGCTGGTCTGGTCCGCCACCAGGAACCGCACCGAGATCAACAGCGGTGACCCGCACTACTTCCTGGTCAGGCAGGGCATCAACCTGGCGCTCGGCCTCGCCCTCGCGGTCGGGGTGATGTGGCTGGGGCACCACCGGCTGCGGTCGGCGGTGCCGCTGTTCTTCGCGTTCTCGATGCTGTTCATGCTGCTGGTCTTCACGCCGCTGGGCACGGAGATCAACGGGCAGCGGGCCTGGCTGTCCATCGGCGGCTACACCCTCCAGCCCGGGGAGTTCGCCAAGGTCGCGATCATCCTGGGGATGGCGGTGATACTGGCCGACCAGGTGGACGCCGGGGACCGCGACTACCCGAGCCGGCGGGCGGTGCTCCAGGCGCTGGCGCTGGCCACCGCGCCGCTGTGCGTGGTCGTCATAGACGACATGGGCATGGCCATGGTGCTCAGCGTGATCGTGCTGGGGATACTGCTGGCCTCGGGCGCCCCGTTGAAGTGGTCGATCGGTCTGATGCTCGCCGGGGTGGTCGGCGCGGCGCTCGTGTGGGCGCTGGGCGTGCTGGACGACTACCAGCTGGACCGGTTCGCCGCGTTCGCCGACCCGTCCCGGGACCCGGCGGGCGTGGGCTACAACACCAACCAGGCCAGGATCGCGATCGGTTCGGGGCAGCTGGACGGCAAGGGGCTCTTCCAGGGCACCCAGACCACCGGGCAGTTCGTGCCCGAGCAGCACACCGACTTCATCTTCACGGTGGCCGGCGAGGAGCTGGGCTTCCTCGGCGCGGGTGGGATCATCGTGCTGATCGGCGTGGTGCTGTGGCGGGCGCTGCGGATCGCGCGGGACAGCAGCGAGCTGTACGGGACGATCATCGCGGCGGGGATCGTCGCCTGGTTCGCGTTCCAGTGCTTCGAGAACATCGGGATGGCGCTGGGCATCATGCCGGTCGCCGGCGTGCCGCTGCCGTTCCTCTCCTACGGGGGAACGGCGATGTTCGCGGTGTGGATCGCCATAGGGCTGCTCCAGTCCGTGCGGATGAAGCGGCCGTTGACGGCGTGAGCGCCCGGGCGGCCTGAGGCCGGCGCTCGCCGGTGGCGGGGCGGGCGCGCGGGGGCCGGTACGCTGAATGGTCCAGCCTTCGTCAGCCTGATCGAACCCGCGCGGTCCGTTGCCGGTCGGGATCGGTCTTCGTCGCGAAAGACGCAAGCCATGCCCATCGAGTCGGTCTTCCCTCGCCTCGAGGAACTCCTTCCGCACGTTCAGAAGCCGATCCAGTACGTCGGCGGTGAGCTGAACTCCACCGTCAAGGACTGGGACGCGGCCGACGTCCGCTGGGCGCTGATGTACCCGGACGCCTACGAGGTGGGGTTGCCGAACCAGGGCGTGATGATCCTCTACGAGGTGCTCAACGAGCGGCCCGACGTGCTGGCCGAGCGGACCTACAGCGTCTGGCCCGACCTTGAGGCGCTGATGCGGGAGCGGGGGGTGCCGCAGTTCACGGTGGACGCGCACCGGCCGGTCGGCGCGTTCGACCTGCTGGGGGTCTCGTTCTCCACCGAGCTGGGGTACACCAACCTGCTCACGGCGCTCGACCTGGCCGACATCCCGCTGGCGGCCGCCGACCGCACCGAGGAGCACCCGGTGGTGGTGGCCGGCGGGCACGCGGCGTTCAACCCGGAGCCCATCGCTGAGTTCATCGACTGCGCGGTGATCGGGGACGGCGAGCAGGCCGTGTTGACGATGAGCGACATCGTGCGGGACTGGAAGCGGGAGGGCCGGCCCGGCGGGCGCGAGGAGCTGCTGATGCGGCTGGCCCGCACCGGCGGGGTGTACGTTCCGGCGTTCTACGACGTGGAGTATCTGCCGGACGGGCGGATCGCGCGGGTGGTGCCCAACCGGTCCGGGGTGCCGTGGCGGGTCTCCAAGCACACGGTGATGGACCTGGACGAGTGGCCGTACCCGAAGCAGCCGTTGGTGCCGCTGGCGGAGACCGTTCATGAACGGATGTCGGTGGAGATCTTCCGGGGTTGCACGCGGGGGTGCCGGTTCTGCCAGGCGGGCATGATCACCCGGCCGGTGCGGGAGCGGTCGATCACCGGCATCGGGGAGATGGTCGACAAGGGGCTGAAGGCGACCGGCTTCGAGGAGGTCGGGCTGCTGTCGCTCTCCTCCGCCGACCACAGCGAGATCGCCGACGTCGCCAAGGGGCTCGCCGACCGCTACGAAGAGGACAAGATCGGCCTCTCCCTGCCCTCGACCCGGGTCGACGCGTTCAACATCGATCTGGCCAACGAGCTGACCCGCAACGGCCGTCGCTCCGGGCTGACCTTCGCGCCCGAGGGCGGCAGCGAACGCATCCGCCGGGTGATCAACAAGATGGTCTCCGAGGAGGACCTGATCCGCACGGTCGCGACCGCGTACGGCAACGGGTGGCGGCAGGTGAAGCTCTACTTCATGTGCGGGCTGCCGACCGAGACCGACGAGGACGTGCTGGAGATCGCCAGCATGGCGACCAAGGTCATCGCCAAGGGGCGCGAGGTCACCGGCAGCAACGACATCCGCTGCACCGTCTCCATCGGCGGGTTCGTGCCCAAACCGCACACCCCGTTCCAGTGGGCGCCGCAGCTCGCGGCCGAGGAGACGGACGCGCGGCTGGCGAAGCTGCGCGACGCCATCCGCGAGGACAAGCGGTACGGGCGGTCGATCGGCTTCCGGTACCACGACGGCAAGCCGGGGATCGTCGAGGGCCTCCTCTCCCGGGGCGACCGCCGCGTGGGCGCGGCGATCCGCGCGGTCTGGGAGGCGGGTGGCCGCTTCGACGGCTGGCGGGAGTACTTCTCCTACGACCTGTGGATGGACTGCGCCGGCAAGGCGCTTGAGCCCTACGGCGTGGACGTCGCCTGGTACACGACGCGCGAACGCGGCTACGAGGAGGTCCTGCCCTGGGACCACCTCGACTCGGGGCTGGACAAGGACTGGCTCTGGGAGGACTGGCAGGACGCCCTCGACGAGACCGAGGTCGACGACTGCCGCTGGACGCCCTGCTTCGACTGCGGGGTGTGCCCCCAGATGCAGACCGAGATCCAGGTCGGGCCGACGGGGAAGAAGCTGCTGCCGCTGAAGGTGCTCTAGGGTCCTGACCTGCGATGATGGATGAGGCAGTGGGCGATGTCATGACCAGGATCACACGACTTCTGGAGGGCCTACCTGAGGCCGAACGGGTGAAGCTGCTCGCTTCCCTCGGCGCTGGCCGCCGCCGCGAGCGGCGGCCAGCGTGTCCCGAGCCCCGGCCCACGCCTCTGCGACTGCCGCTTCCGTCACAGAGGCGAGGGCCGGAGATCGAGAGCACGGTGGAGTGGGTATGAGGCTGCGGTGGTGTACTGAGGCCGGGGGGACGGGTGTTCAGGAGGGCGTCGACGCAGAAGCGGTTCGGCGGGGGCGGGCGGAACGAGCGGTGGCGTGCAGCAGTGCTTGTCACTGTTGCGTCGCTGGGAATCCTCTGCGTTCTGATCTTCGTTCTGGGGCCGGTCTCCTGGTGGGTTGCCGGTGAGACGGTCAAGGGGCTGTCCGGCAAGGAAAGGGCGGATGCGATCAATGCGGTTCGCCAAACGGTGCTGGCTGCCCTGGCCGGGGTGACAGTTCTTGCCAGTCTTGCTTACACGGCTCGTACTTATCGCCTGTCGCGTCGGGGGCAGGTGACGGAGAGATTCCGGGCGGCAGTCGAAAATCTGGCTTCGGATAAGCTTGAAGTCCGATTGGGTTCTGTCTATAGCCTTGAGCACATTCTCGCGGAGTCGGCAGTCGATCACCGTGCGGTCGTGGAAGTGCTGGCTGGGTTCGTTCGCCACCGGGTTCGGCGGAGCTCCGCACCAGAGCCGATGAAGCCTCCCGAACAGAGAAACTCCTACCAAAGCGATCCTCCAGACTGGGGGGAGGAGCTTTCCCCCGACATCCAGGAGGCGGTGGAGGTCCTGGCCCGACGGCCGCGACGAGCCGAGCCGCGACGCATCGACCTTCGTCACACAAGGCTCGCCGGTCTCAGCCTGCGTCACTTCGAGTTCGAATCCGCGCCGCGCCTGGAGTGGATGTTCCTTACCGGGGCTGACCTACATCGAGCTGACCTTCGCGGCGCGCATATGAGGGGCACCATCCTCAACGACGCTGATATGCGTTGGGCTTGGCTTCAGGATGCTTGCTGTGAAGGGACTCAGATGGCCTTTGTTGACTTCCGTGGCGCGAGCTTGAATGGGGCGGACTTTCGGCGGGCCTTCCTTCGCGGTGCCGACTTCCGGGAAGCCGGAGGGCTCACTGCCGGGCAGCTTGCCGAGGCGGAGATCGATGACGACACCAGGCTCCCTGAGTACCTGTCCGATGATCCCTGGGTCGCAGCCAGGTTGGCTGATTGTGCCGCCTGGAGAGAGACAAATTCGCCGCACCGACGCCCGCCGAGGACGCCCCCGCCTCCGCTCGTTTGACGAGGTGGCCATGGGGGCGCTGTGCTGCCGGGAGGTGGGAGAGTTGGTGGTAGACACCGGCGCCCTCGGAGCGCCGCTGCGGTGATGCCTCACTGACTGTCCCGGGCAGGAAGCAAACCGGCTGACATCTCGATGCCCTCGGGCAGGGGTGGAGACGTCCGCCCGATCCGTAATGGGGTCCGGGCCGAACCGAGGGGGGACAACCGAGTGCGACACCCGGTTGAGGCGTGACCACAACGCCCCCAATGGCGTGTGTGGAGGTCACCTCCATCAGGCTCTCATTCCGTCAGGTACCGCTGCTGCTGCCTGGCGCCCGCACGCTCTCTGTGCGACTCGCCGAGAGGTGTTCGGCCTCTGCCGCTTCCGTTCAGCAGGCGATTGATGACGTCCTCGGCCTCCAGCGACCGATTGTCCTTGTCCTTGTCCCAGGTGGTGAGGAGTTCGGCGGTTGCTTGGGCGAGGGCGGGTGGGAGGTTGGCGGCGGTCAGTGCGGTTGCGGCGATGTCGAGTTCGTGGTGCCAGCGCCAGGCGCGGGTGGCGAGGGTGGGGAGGAAGGCGGTGTCGTCGAGGCGGGGGGTGGGCATGTGGGCGGCTTCGGCGAGGAGTTCGTGCTGCACACCGTGGTGGGTGGCGAGGGCGTGGGTGAGGGCGGTGAGGGTGCGGGTGGTGCGTTGGTAGGTGAGGTAGGCGATCTTGAGGGCGGAGGCGCGGCCGATGGGTGGGGGGTGGGGGAGGGTGTGGGTGTGGACGCGGGTGTTGGCGAACAGCGTGCGCAGGAGGGCGACTTCGGGTTCGGGGCCGTGGAGGTAGAGGGCGGCGGCGCGGGTGCGGTCGGCGTCGGGGCCGAAGATCGCGGCGTCCAGGACGGTGGCGTGGGGGAGTTGGGCGGTGATGCGTTCCAGGGTGGCCGGTGGGGTGGGGTTGGCTTCGACGTAGAGGCCGGTGTAGTCGAACGGGGCGACGGTGGCGGCGACTTCTTCGGCGAGGTGGGCGGGGGCGATGGACAGGACGAGGTCGCTGACCGCGAGTGCGGCTTCGAGGGGGGCGGCGGGTTGGAGGCCGGCGGTTTGGGCGCGTTGTCGGGTGGCTTCGCTGCGGCCGGTGGGTACCCAGAGCACGCGGGTGCCGGCGCGGGCGGCTTCGCCGCCGATCGCGGCGCCTATGCTGCCGGGGTGGAGGAGGGTGAGGGTGGTCATGTGGTCTCTCCCGGGGGCAGGGCGCGGGCGCGGTGGTGGGTGATGGCCTCGCGGAGTCCGATGGCGGTAGGGGAGGTCGCGGCGGGGCCTTCGTTGAGGTGACGCGCCAGGCGGTCGAGCCCTTTGTCGATGCTTTCGGTGCGGCGGGTGGCGGCCAGGCCGAGGACGGTGTGGCCCTGGTCGGCGGCGGCGTCGAGGTCGCCGGTGGCGAGGTGGACCTGGGCCAGGTCGACGCGGGCGAGGGCGAGTTCGCCGAGTCGTCGACGTTCTGGTGGGTCGGCCTGGTAGAGCTGGATGGCCTGGTTCGCCGCTTCCTTGGCGTGGGTGAGGGAGGTGGGGTCGCGGAGCCAGAGGTGGGTGGTGCCGGCGTAGAGGTGTTGCTTGGCGAGGGGGAAGCTCATCATCCCGCCGGGGTCGTCGTGTTCGATGTCGGGGGTGAGGCGTTCGCGGTGTTCGTCGGCCTGGCGGAGGGCGGCCAACGCCTCGGTGCGGTGGCCGAGTTGTCCCCAGGCGCGGGCGCTGATGCTGGCCAGCCGGATGTGGGCGGTGCCGTTCTCGGGCACGAACTCCATTCCGGCGTGGGCGAGTTGGACGGCGTCGCGGGGGCGGCCGTCCCAGTAGGCGATCAGCGACTGGAGTCCGCGAAGCCAGGCGCGCAGGCCGTTGTGGCCGGCGAGTTCGCCGCACAGGAACGCGGCGCGGGCCTGGGTCTCGGCCTCGTGGTAGCGGTTGAGGTCGAAGGAGGCGTTGGCCAGTACTCCGCACAGCAGGCCGGCGGCCAGGTAGAGGTCGCGGGTGTGGTGCGGCGCCTGGCGGCCTTCCAGCAGGTTGAACGCGCGGTCGCGCAGTTCCCTGACCTCGTGGAACAGCGGCTCGATGGGGCGGGAGGGGTAGGTCGTCACCACGCGTCGGATGTCGGCCTGGAGTTGGTCGAGGGTGTGGGGGCCGACGTTGCTCTGTTCGGCGAGGGCGGCGAACCGCGCGGTCTCGCGTGCTGCTTCGGACACCGCGTCTTCTCCTTGGGAGGGGACGATTCCGGGGTGGTCGGCCCCCCTCTCTGTCAGCCTTGGGTGAGACGTCCCGCTTCGTCGGGTTAGCCTGAGAGGGCACGACAGGAGAACCCCCCTCATGACCAGCACGAACCCTGCCGGACCCGACCCGGCTGCCCGGCCGAAGCGCCGTACCTTCAGTCCCGAGTACAAGCTGCGGATCGTGGCCGAGTACGACGCCGCGCCCAAGAACGAGAAAGGCGCGGTCCTGCGCCGCGAGCGTCTGTACCACTCGCACGTCAAGGAATGGCGGGCCGCGCGGGATGCCGGGGCCCTGGAGAAGCTGGTCGACAAGCGCACCAGCCCGGCGAGGCGGAGGAAGCCGGCGGCCGAGGCGGAGAACGAGAAACTGCGCCGCCCGCGCGCTATCGAACCTGGACTCTGCGGTCGTCGCCATCCCCAAAGCCTACGGTCCAGGGAGAAGGAGCAGCAGCCCTCCAAGTGGAAGCCGGGGCATGAGGCGGTGCGGCTGGTCAACATGAACTCACGGGTGCCTGGGCCCGATTCCCGTGCACGGAGGCGGTCGCCAGCAGAGCACGCCGGCAACGACGACATCCTGATCAACCCACCCGGCTGGTCCCCTCGACCCCGTGGGGGAAGCTCGGTGGGGCCCAGCCTCGGTAGGTGAGGTGCCAGGGGCCATGGGTCAGCTGGTCGAGGGGAACGATGTCGATGCGGCCGGGGGCCGCGATGTCGTTCGTCGCGACCTGGTCGTCGCCGAGATGGAGTGCGACGTGACCGGCGTCGTCACCGGTGGCGTAGAAGAGGAGAGCACCGGCTGGGACGTTGGGGTCGTGAGGGTGGGTCTGACCGGCTGCGTGAAGCCGGCGCCAGGCGGCGTTGGCCGTGGGTTCGCCGGAGGCGCCCCAGCCGTAGGCTTCGGCGACGAAGGCCAGGCACCACCGCTTCCAGTTGCGGTCGCCCAACAGGGCCTCCTCCCGAGCGGCGGCGATCGCATGCTCGCAGGTGCGGGGGTTGGGGCGTTCGAGGTGAGCGAGGACGTGCTGATCCAGATCACCAAGGACTCGTAGGGGCGATGAGGACCTCGCCCGTCGCCGCGATGTCCTCAGCCATGCCGGGTTGTTACCCCTCGTAGGGGCGATGAGGACCCGAGGCCGTCACCGGCGAAGAGATCGAGCGCGACCGGTTGCTACCCCTCGTAGGGGCGATGAGGACCCGCCGCGCCGAGCAGCGCCACCAGTACTACGACACGTTGCTACCCCTCGTAGGGGCGATGAGGACGAGGGTGATCCTCGGGGATCACTTTTCCCCGCCCGTTGCTACCCCTCGTAGGGGCGATGAGGACCGCCTCTTCGGCTGCCTGGGGCGTGGCGTAGGCGAGTTGCTACCCCTCGTAGGGGCGATGAGGACGAGTCCGGCCATGGCCGACGCTACCTGTTCCGTCATGTTGCTACCCCTCGTAGGGGCGATGAGGACCCGGGGTGCCGTAGGAGACGTAGTGCACCCCCGCGCGTTGCTACCCCTCGTAGGGGCGATGAGGACACGTGGGCCGCATTCTCGGGGCGGTCGGCGACGCGATGTTGCTACCCCTCGTAGGGGCGATGAGGACCGCCCTCGTGTTCGGCGTCAAGGGCAGCACCACGGCGTTGCTACCCCTCGTAGGGGCGATGAGGACTCCAGGCCGCCGACCTCGTCCGCGAAGGACTCGTCGAGTTGCTACCCCTCGTAGGGGCGATGAGGACCGGTCCAGCTCCACCCCGGCCGGCGCGACCGGGACAAGTTGCTACCCCTCGTAGGGGCGATGAGGACCGCATCGTGAAGATGCAGGTCAGCACGGGTTCCGTGCTCCCGTGGGGGCGCAGTTTTTCAGCGCTCCGGGGGTTGTGCGGCTGAGGCCGGGGTGTTGCTGAAATTTGTCTGCCGCCGTCACAGGACATCCGTCGGGGCGGGTTTCGTGGCACCCCATTCGAGGCGTTGGGGACTCGTCCCGGGTGGGAAGGTGTAGACGAGGACGTTGTCGTAGCTCAGGTCGAGAGCGTCTTCAACCGCCGCCTGGAACATGCGGAGTTGGGCCGGCGTGAGTTGTCCTTCGAAGACGCTTCGTTGGACATGGTGCAGGTACTTGCGGCAGGTGCGCAGGATTCTGGGGTTGCGTTTCGCGGCCGTGTCATAGACGACGATGACGTGCATCCGGGCGTCACCACCAGATGCGGAACGGCTTGTAGGGGGTGCCCTCCAGGCAGTGGCGGGTGAGGGCCAGTGCGTCGAGGTAGATGAGTTCGTCGTAGGCGACGGGGCGGCCGAGGGTGCGGTGGCTGACGGTGGTGGCGAGTTCGTCACGAACGGTCTGTACGACGAGCTTGCGTCCCGCTTCGCTGAGCATGGCCTGGTTGATGTCGCTGTCGAAGTGATGCGGCTTGAGTTGCCTGCGGTTCGCCATGCGCAGGAGTAGTCGTTCGGCGAACAGCGGTTTGAACATCTCGGCGAGGTCCAGCGCGAGGGAGTGGCGCTGTCGCTCCATGCTGCTGTGAAGGAAGGCGATGCCGCTGTGGAGTGGTGTGAGCCTGATGGCGCTGAGCACGCGTGCGTAAGTGATCCCGTTGACGTAGCTGATGAAGGCGTTGCCCGCGTTCTTCGGTGGTCGGCGGCTTCGGCCGTCGAGTTGGAGCCAGGCGGGCAGTTTGGTGTCGATGACGCTCCACGCGGCGCGGCGGAACGTGCCCTCGGCGCTCATGAGTTGGCCGGGTGTGGTGGCCTCGCGGAGGGTGGCGCGTAGGTTCTCGTAGGGCTGTTTGAGGAGGGCTCGGTCCACGACCCGTCGGACGTTGAACGCGCAGGACTCAACGATGCGTCGGCCGATCTCGGTGGCGGCTTCGGGGTCCTGCGCGGTGCGTGCCTGGACCAGCACCGTCTGGCCCGAGGTGCTGGTGTCGGAGGTGAGCAGCGAACCCGCGTAGTCACCGTAGTGGCTGAGAAGGTGCACGCAGATCCGGTGCCGGTTGAGCAGTGCGACGACCGAGGTGTTGATGTCGGTCTCGGCGCAGGCGACGATGTCGCGCACGTCGGTGACGGGGATGTGGACGTCGGGTTCGTTGGTGCGCTCGATCAGCAGGGAGTTGTCCTTGCGGCGGATACGCGTCGGGTTGGTCAGCCAGTAGGTGCGGGCGGCGGTGGGCATCTCATTCCGTCCAGCAGTAGTCGGTGAAGGCGCACCCGTGGCAGCGGGCTTTGGGCAGCCTGTCGGGGGAGGTCGGCGCGGTGACGGTGTCGAGCACCGCTGTGATGTCCTTCCCCGCCTGCTCCGCTTCCTCGGGGGTGAACGGGAAGCGTCGGGTTCGGCGGATGGCGGGGTAGTGCAGCACGGTGCCCTGGACGTCGATGCCGAGGGCGTGGAGACGGAGGCAGTAGTGACGTCCCTGGGCCTGGTCGGCGGGTTGGGGACGGCCGGACGACTTCACCTCGTGGACCCAGTGCTGCCCGTCGACGAAGTCGAGCTTCGCGGCGCCCAGATCGATGGGGGAAGCGCGGCGGTAGCTGGTCTCGTGCACGGCCTCGCCGAACCGGACGGCGCTGCTGAGGTGCTCGGGGCGGATACCGCGAGCGTAGAGCCACAGCTGCCGGGGGCAGTGGTACAGGTACTTGATGTGGACGCCACCGACGTCCTCTCGGCCGATCACAGAAGTGCTCCGGGCTGGTAGGTGCTCTTTTCGACGCGGTGGACGGCCCGGAGCCCGTAGGTGGGATCGTAGTCGCCGTCGATCGTCCGGACGTGGTGCTGTTTCTCCCAGCGGCTGAGGGCTCTGCCCCAGTACGGGAGGGGGATCAGCAGGTCGGCTGCCAGGAGCCGGCCGCCTCGCGAACCGTCCAGGTTGAGGCGTCGCTCGTACTCGTCCTGGTCCTGGAGCAGGATCGCCTCGGTGCCCTCGAACATCTCGTCCATCTGGTCCGCCAGGAAGCCGCGGTCGTCGAAGGGGTGCTCGAACTTCAGGAACGCCTCGGTGAACGCGCGCCGGTGGTGATCCACATCGGCCCTCCACCGCTCTCCCCAGGCAGAGGCGTAGATGTCGTCGAGCCAGCGGGCGGTCTTCCCCTCGTCGATGACCTGGCCGTCGTGCTCCGTGAGGATGCTCCAGGCGAGTTGGGTGGCTTCGGCCGAGTAGACGCCGTCGGCCCAGAGGTCGCCGCCTCCACGGCGCCGAGGGGCGTAGGTCGGTTCGTGCACGACGGTGGGGGCCGGGGAGCGGCTGCCGAGACGGTTGACGCGGCCGAAGCGCTGGAGGAGGGCCTCAAGGTTGGCGGCGGACGTGTGGCAGACGTCGAGGTCGAGGTCGAGGGAGACTTCGAGCACCTGCGTTCCGACGAGCAGGCCCGGCCGACGCGGCCGCCGCGTGCCGAAGCGTTCCGCGATCCTTCCTTCGATGGCGTTCCGGTCACCCCGGCGGAACCGGGAGTGCAGCAGGAACGCCGAGTCCTCGCCGTGGAGTTCATGGCACGCGGGGGCGAGTTCTTCGTAGAGGGTGACGGCGTCGCGCACGTTGTTGGCGACCACGAGCACGGAGCGTCCCTCGGCCAGGCGCTGTCGGATCTCGCCGATCGAGGTGGCGTCGGTGAGGTGCGCGGAGCGGGTGTGGAGCCGGTGGCGCCGGGGCGCCGGCAGCTCGGCGGGTGGCTCGACGACGCGGAGGGTTGTGGCGAGGGCTTCTTCGACGCACTGTTTCAGAGCCTCGGGCAACGTCGCGGACATCACGGCGACCCGCCCACCGAGGTCGGCCCAGAAACCGAGCATCGCCAGGATCATGCCGAGACGTCGCTCGTCGTAGGCGTGTAGTTCGTCGAGGACGAAGACGGAGTTGGCGGAGTCGGTCAGGATGCCGCTGTGGATCGGGCCGGCGAGCGCGCCGCGCAGCAGCTGGTAGGGGGTGCCCACCCGGAGGAGTTCGCGGAAGTTCCGGGTTGCTTCGGCCCGTGCGTGGGCCTTCTGGGCGGCGCGAACGGGGGCGTCGTCGACGAGTTCCTCGGAGAGGTCGTCAGGACGGTCGTCCTGGTCGTTGGTGTGGTCGGCGCAGTCGTCTGCCAGGGCCCGCGCCAGGTGGTAGGAGGCGGCTCGGGAGTGAGCGACGCCGATGTGCTCGGCGGCCTCCAGTTCTTCGGTGAGGCGGCCGGCCATCGCGTTGATGCTGGCCAGGTACGGCAGCAGGTAGAACAGCCGTGGGGTGCCTCCCGTGCCGGCTGAGATGTCCGCGATCTGGGTGGTCGCCCAGAGGAGAGCGGCCTCCGTCTTCCCGCTGCCGGTCCAGGACCGTAGGAGAAGGTGATCGTGCTGTGCGGCGGACTCGGCCTGCTGCGGGCGCAGTTCCTTTCCTTCGTCCAGGAACCTCTTGGCGAGCCGGTCCGGGTAGTCGGCGGACAGCGGATGCTTCGTGTCCAGCACATGGTGCCCCGAGGACAGGTGGTCGGCCATGGTTGTGGCGCCGAGCAGCAGGACGGTGGCGCGGCCCTCCTCTTCGGTCTCCTCGGCCAACGACCACCGCTCGTACAACTTCTGGAAGAGGCGGTGGGAGGCCGTCACCACGTCGCCGGGCGTGACGCGGCTCGGCCTGTCCGAGACGGGCAGCTCGAACGCGGCACAGGTGGCGCGCAACCAGCGCACGAGATCGTTGACGCGTGCCTCGTCGAGCGGAGTGAACTTGCCGAGGAACTCTTCTGGTTGGTCGCCCTCGTAGAGGGGGAAGAGGGGCGTCTTGCGGGCGTGGGCCCCGCCCGTGGTGAAGGGGCGGTGATGCCCGGCCACGAGGCTGGCGACCGTCAGGCGCTCGTCCTCCGGCAGGTCGGCGAGGAGGATCGCGACGAAGCCGAGCGAGAGCACCTCATGGCGCTCTCCCCAGTTCCGGCGAGGGCCGGGACCGTTGCCGACCATGAGCTGGAAGCCGAACGCGACCTTGCCCGCGTCGTGGAAGAGAGCCGCGAGGAGCACCAGGGTCCAGGAGCGATCGGACAGGTAGGGCAGCGTGCCGACCCGTTCGCGGATCGCCACCGCCGCCCGCAGGGTGTTCAGCAGGTGGTCGCTGAGCGCCTCGCCCACCTTGGCGGGACGGACGGGCTCCTTGGCCCACAGCCCTTGGAGCACACGGGAGTTCGCCTCCGCCGGTGTCGCCCCGCCGTTCGCGAACTGCCCGGGGTGGGTTTCCGGGAGAAGAACGACGGCCTGGCCCTCGCTCGTGACCAGCCCCGAGTCGAGAATCGCTGGGGCGCCCTGCTTCGCGTACCTGTAGTGGTCCCAACCGAACCTGTCCCGCTCCGGCGAGACGACCGTCGTGAGTCGGAGTTGCGTGCCCACGGCGCCCGCCATGTCGTGAGGCACCAGCGCGTGGCCCTGGACGCCGGAGCCCGCCGCGAGGTCGACACGACGGAGGTCCACCCGCACCAGGTCCTGACTGCGGCCGAGCCGCAGCGGCCAGACGGGACGGCGGAAGGCCCGTTGCCACAGGTCGAGATCCTCGACCAGCCAGATCCTCAACGTGGTGAACGCCAGGAACTCCCGTTCCTTGATGGTCGCGTTGGTGGGCGTACCGGGAGCGGCATCGGGATGGTAGGTCTCCAGGTCCTTCCCCTCGCCCTCGGCGTGGAAGGTCATCGCGAAACGGGTACGGAGCGGAACGTGCTCCCAACCACCGGCGGCGGAGGCGAGCAGGCCACCGACCGTGGAGGGCGGGGGGCAGGGAAGGCCCACCTGGATTCCCGCGTAGAGGGGGTTGCGGAAGCTGGCCACGGGCGCGTGGACAGAGACTTCCAGTGCTTCGGGCATGGCTGCGCCTCCTGGGGGCGTACGGTCGGCGGTCGTGCGGCCGGCGGCGTGGCCCCTCTGAGGGGCGATGAGGTACGGGCGGTATCAGGCGGCGGGGGCGGTGGGATCGTCGAGCCAGTCGTCGTGCTCCCCGGCCTCGAACTCGTCCGCCAGCGTCCGCAGCATGGTGCGCGGGTGATCCAGCGTCACCCGCCTCGCGTGGATGAGGTCAGCGAGGTCCTCCTGGGCGCGCTCCCGCTGCACGCCGAGGAATCCCGGTGCCCACCCGATGCGCACCGGACCGTCCAACTCGTCGGCCCACGCGCTCATTTCCTCGCGGAGCACGTCCGCGTCGAAGAAGGTGGCGCGCTCCTTCTCCCGCACCACGCGGGTGAACGGGTTGGTGCCCCCCTTGATCGGTGCCAGCAGAATCAGCCCGGGCGTCCGGTCACCGTAGTGGGCCGACCACTTGGCTCCGCCCTTGACCGAGGCCATCGTGCGCAGCAGAACCGCGACGCGCCGCCGCCGTTCCGGCATCGGGAGGCGGAGGCACTCGCGCCCTCGCAGCACGACCGGCTCGGCACCCTGCTCCGCCACCTCCGCGATGACGGGTGCGGGCAGCGCGGGCCTGATGCTCTTCCCGCCGATCTCGAACGTGCCGACCCGCGGCAGGTCCAGAAGCAGGTCCCCGGCGAGGTCCGCCGTGTACATCTGGTGCTCGTGGATCACCGGGTGTTCATCCGCCCCGAAGCCCCGGCTCATGGTGCCGAAGTCCGTGACCGGCCGGTTGGGAACCACGGCGACGAGCGTCCCGGTGGCGAGGACGGTGTCGCGCATGAAGGAGTTGGATTCCCCCTTCTTCGCCGTCTTCGACTCCGACTTGACGGCGATCATGTAGCCGAACAGGTCGTCGTCCAGGTACAGGTCCGGCCGGCCGGCCGTGTACGCCTGCTGTTTCTTCCCCTCCCCGCTCCGGGTCACCGGCGAGACGGCCTCGTCCGGCGGCAGGCTGTCGCGCAGCCAACGGCGACCGGCCTGCGCCGACACGTAGGGATAGATGTCGCTGCGGCCGACCCTGAACTGCTTGACCATGCCCAGGTTGTCCTCCCCCCGGCCGTTGTTGGGCGCTCCGGCCTTGATCTCCAACACCGTCTGTCCCACCAGGAACGTCATCGCTCCACGTCCTCCTTGTTGGCGACCTGCCCGGCCGCCTCCTTGATCTCTTCCAGCTCCGTGGCCGACCCCTGCGGGCGCCAACCAGCCCCGATCAGCTCCTCGATCACCCGGTAGAGCAGCAACTGGCGCCAGTGCCAGGACCGTTCGTCCTCGAAGAGCAGCCGGTACTCGGCTGTGGCCAGGAAGGCGGGGGCGTCCTCGGGGCGTTTCGGGTCCAGCAGCCAGTCGACCGACCGTGCGCGGAACCAGCCGTTGAGGTTCCCGCCCCGGCCGTTGGCCCGGATGAACTCCCGGAACGGTCCCGGGCTGTTCGTCGCGCCCAGGACCCCCGCCACCCGCTCGGCCAGCACCGCCACGCGCTGGACGTCCTTGTCCTCCATGGACAACACCTCTCGACAGTAGGAATGGAGAATCCGCCCCAGCTCCGGGGCCACCGGCGGGAGCAGAGCCTTCTCCCCGACGCCCCGCACCACATGGCGCACGGCGAAGTCGAGCACCGCCGCCGGATCGCTGAAGGCCCGCTTGGCCAGGAACGCCTCGCCGGGAACGCGCTGCGTGCCCTGGGTCCCGACCAGGGCCCGATAGCCCGCGGCGTGCCGGGAGTTCACGGTGGAGCGCAGCCACTCGGCCACCGGCTGTCCCATCTCCTGAACATCGAGGAACTGCTCCTTGTTCGAGTTGGACAGCACCATCAACTCCACCGGCGCGCGGAGTGGGAGGCCGTAGTCCCTGATCTCCCTGAGCACCGCCAACTCCCGCTCGTAGGGGCCGGGTTTCACCCCCTTGGGCATCCCCAGGCTCCACAGCCGACTCGTCTGCCTGAGCACCCTTCGCGTTACTACGCCGAGGAAGTCGTCGTCCCAGGAGTGGATGACGGCGGCCCTCCCGCCGGAGAGCTTCGCTCCGTAGGGGAAGGCCCACAGGCAGGCCAGGCACGGATAGCACAGGGGAGTTCCCTGGTGACCGTGTGCGGTCGTGTTCCGGTAGGCGACGCTGGCACCCAACGGGATGTCCACCTTCCCGTACCAGCCGCAGGCGGGTCGGCCACAGTAGACGCAGGGCGCGTCGGGGGCGCTGGCGGCGTCCGGCCGGGTGCGCCAGGCGGTGATCGCGGCCCGGCGCTGAGCGACGGTCTGCTTGCCTCGGTTGGTGGGGTTCAGGGGGGAGTTGGGCCACAGGAGATAGCTGGCGCTCAGCCAGTACCCGCCGGGCTCGTCCGCCTTCGCCAGACCGGCGGTGTCCAGGAGATGCGCGGTCATCGTCTCGACGGCATACTCGAAGGAGTCCGAGGTGAGTTCCTCCGGATGCTTGAGGTTGACCAGCCCCGCCAGGGCGAACGCGCCGACCCGTTGAAGTGGACTGGCGGTCAGCTCAACCGCCCAACTGGTCGACCCCTCAGTGGTCGTCACTGGCTCCGCCCCTCCTCGTGTGGCGATCGGTTTCCGATCGCGTGAACGTCATCGCTGCGATCCGATCCAGCCCATGCCGGCGGCGTTCGCCTGGCCCAGCCCCCAGGCGTGGAGCGCGGCCAGGGTCTCCGGCGGGCCGGAGACCTCGACCTCCACGCACGCGCCGGGTTTTTTCCCGCCGGGACCGTTCGCCGAGGCCACCTGGAACGAGCGCTTCGGCCCCACCCAGGTCACGGCGTCCAGGGAGACGTCCGGGTCCAGGCCCAACGTCTCCGCCTTGCGGCGGAGGTTGGCCTGCATGAAGACGTCCCACTCCGGCTCACCGGGGAGGCACCACGCCTGCCGGGTGGTTCGCCGACCGGCGTCGTCGCGGCCCGAGGTCTTCATGACCACCGGCGTCACGGTGCGGAACAGCGCCCTCCCCGAACGGAAATCCGGCGCCTCCCGCACCTCCACGTGGTCAACGATGAGCGCCGTCGCTCCCCAGGCGATCACCGGCATCTGCGCGAGCCCTCGTGCCCAGCCCTCGATCACCTCGGGCAGCGGGCTGCCGAGGTCGACATAGCCGCGCCCTCCGGCCGCGTAGACGCCCCGGCGTCGGCGCGCCCCGGGGAACACGGGAGCCCTGTATCCGAACGGCACCATCCCATGGGGCCCCACCCCGGCCCTGTGCAGTCGAGCCCCCAACTCGGCGGCCCCGCGCTCCAGGAGCGCGTAACAGACCGCCCGCCCCGGCGCCTGGACCTCGGCCCAGGGCAATGCCGGGGCGCTCGTGTGAACGAGCGTCCGCAACCACCACCGCACAACCGATCACCTCTCTGCTGATCGCCAGCCCCACCCGCGAAACCGCAGGTCACGGCGGATTGTCAGACCCATCTGGCACCGTGCGTGTGTGATCGGACGATCACACACGGCGGCGACGAGGTCAGAGAGTAGCGTGACGACTACCTGATGTGTCAAATCGCCAAGTCAGGTGAGATAAGACTGAGTTGGATACGACCGAGTTGATGGGCCGGATCGCGAGGGCCGGTTATGCTCGGTCAAGTCATCGCCCCGCAGGGATCTTTACTTCGGATCGCCGGGCGGGGGTCGCAACTATCCGACCTGGCTTGGGGAAACGGCCATCAAGCGCGGACTCATCGCCCCTGTGAGGGGAAGCAACAGCCCCGCGATAGCCAGCATGTGAGCAGATGGCTTCCGTGGCACCAGGGCGCACCCGGTACTTCGGCAGAGCGGCGGGGTAGTTGGCCGCGCGGACCGGGGAACGACAGCTGGCTGATGTCTTGGTGTCGCGCCGTACCTTCGACCGGTGGATGGCCGGCGGATTGAAGCGGATGCCGCAGCGGGGACACGCGGCGGGTGTTGGGGCACCTCTTCCAGGAGCCGGCCGCCCGGTTGTTCGCCGAGCCGAGGGCGCCACGGTCTGCGCTGCACGACGGCGCGTGGGGCGTGTTCGACGATCCGGTGGCTGTCGCCGCGCACATGCGGAGGGCTTCGTTGAGCGAGATGGCCACGTAGTCGGGAAGGGCGCCCGCGCCGAGAGCGCAGGGCGTCAACAGGGCGCGCAGCGCGTGGATGTGCGGAGCGCTGGCCTGAGCGACGAAGAGCGGGTGGGCGAGGATCTCGTGGGGGCGTATCCGTCGGCGGCGGGTTGTCCGGGCGTACAGGTGGTGGACGATGCGAGGGGCCGACGGATCGTCGGCCCCGTCGACGAGATCGAGGAGGGACAGGCCGAGTCGGGTGTCGAAAACGCTTATGCCGTGTTCCGCCTCGCGCGCAAGGCAGGTGTCCACCGGGGCGGCCAGTGCTCCGTCAGCCGGCCGACCGGCGGCGCGCCGGCACAGCGCCGTGAGGACTCCGACCACTGCCCGTTCCCAGGGGTCGCCGGCACGGTCTCGGCCAGCAGCCGGGCGGCCGTCCCCGTGTCCTGCCCGGTGAGGGCGGCTAGGACAGCGACCTGCCGGTCGTCGATTGTCCGGGTGCCGATCCCTTGGTGCGCCTCGACGTGGGGCAGGGCCTCGGCCCAATGCCCCTGCGTGGTGAGGGCGCGGGTGCCGTCCGCCAGGAGGACCCGCCACACGATCCCTGGTCGCGTCGCGAGGCCCGCTGTGGTCCGGCGAGGTGTACCCGCTGCCCTGTGGGCGGCCGGCCGCAGTGGTGGCCGGGCCCCGGGGATTTTGGTCGCCCGGCATGGAGCCGTCCGATGTGCCCTTCGCGGAGCTACAGGCGTGCGTTCCGGCACCCGAAGGAAGTGCGAGATCGACGAGGCGCTGGCCAGCACCTTTGACGAATGCTGAGTTGTCCTCGTTGTCCTCGCTCTCGCCGGTCGGGAATCCGGGTGCTCCTCGCCATCGCGGCGGGGACGTTCGGCAACGCCGTGCCGCCTGGTCGGCCGCTTGAGCGGGATCCGCGCCGGCGTCGACAGGTGTTCCGGGGAGAACATCTGTCGATCGGCTTCGGGTAATGCCGGGTGAGCCGGTGCCTGGGGGATGGGGAGTGCGACAAGGGGAGGGACACATGCCGGCTGAGGACCACGTCTCCAGGTTCGACGGTGCCGAGCACGTCGAGGTGCGGGTTTTTCGGAGGGTGCCCGAAGTCGTCGCCGTCGCACATGAGTTGGGATATGCGCTGTTCGGGTATCGCGTGCGGTCGACGGGGGTCCGATCCGGCTCCGGTTCACCCGGGACGACGGCGAGGTCGCGCGGCGGCGGGGGTCGCCCCGCCGGGCGCACCCGGCGGCCGGGCCGCCGCCCGGTGCCGCCGTCCCGGCGTGTATGTGCTTTGTATGCGTCCGCGCTTGAATCGCCGCGTCATCGAGACCGGCAGGACAGGGGAGTAACCATGCGCAGACGTTCCCACAGGTTATGGGCGGCTCTGGGGGCGGTCGCCGCCGTGGTGGTGGCCGCCCCGCTCGCGGTCGCCGCGCCGCAGGGCGGCTTGGCGGAGGGCGGCTCGGCGGAGGCCGCCGCCTCGGACGTGGACGCGCTGGCGCGGCCCGCGTTCCGGATGCCGTTCCGCTGCGACCAGGTGTGGACCGGCAGCAACTGGAACGGCCACAGCCCGGCGCACTCCATCGACTGGAACCACTACGACGCCAACGGCAACCCCGACGACCTGGGCCGGGTCGTGCTGGCCAGCGCCGGCGGCCGGGTGGTGTCCTCGCACTACTCCACGACCACCGGCTACGGCAACACCATCGTGATCGACCACGGCGACGGCTGGCGCACCCGCTACGCGCACCTCAGGTCCCGGGGCGTCGCGGTGGGCGCGCAGGTGACGCGCGGCCAGCGGATCGGAACGGTCGGCGCCACGTCCGCGAAGTACAACCTGTCGCCGCACCTGCACTACGAGCAGATCCACAACGGCTCGGTCGTCGTCTCGGTGGTGCAGGGCGTCCGCTGGTCCGACTTCCTCAAGCGCACCCAGCGGAGCACCAACAACTGCTGACCCCACCGCCGGCGCGCCGCGCCTCGCGCGCCGCGCCTCGCGGCCCGTCAACCCGCCGGAACGCTACGCGCGTTGACGGGCCGCGCGGTCAGCGCACCGCGCGGAGCTTGGCGTCGACCAGCTCGGCCTGGTCGCGGACGTCGAGCCGGCGCCAGGCCGACAGCGAACGGTGGAAGTAGCGCCGCGCCGTGTGCTCCCGCCCGGTCGCCCGGTGCAACTCGCCCAGCAGGCACGCCACTCGGGCCTCCGCCCGGCGGTCGCCCAGCTGCCGCTGCGCGGCCAGCGCGTCGACCAGCAGCGCCGAGGCCCGGCCCGCGTTGCCCTGCCGCAGGCACAACTCCCCGATGCTCTGCCGCACATAGGCGGCGCAGTGGGTGTCGGCCAGCTCGTCGAAGATGTCCAGGGCGCGTTCCAGTTCGCCGTGCGCCGCCTGCGGCTCGCCGCGCTGCTCGTGCAGCACCGCGATCCGGCGGCGCACCTGCGCCTCGCGGTGCCGGTCGCCGACGTCGCGGGAGAGTTCCAGGGCGCCGGCCAGCCAGGGCGCGGCCGCTTCCGGGTCGCGCCGCTCCAGCCACACCGAGGCGATGGCGTTGTGCGCCACGGCCTCCCCGTGCCGGTCGCCGGCCGCGCGGAAGTCGTGTAGCGACTCGGCGAACGTGTCGAGCGCGGCGTCGAGATCGCCGAGGACCCGGTACACCGAGCCCGCCCCCACGGCGGCGACCGCCTCGCCGGAACGCAGGCCCAGCGCGGCGAAGATCTCGCGCGAGGCGACGAACGCGGCCACGGCGTCGGCGTAACGGTCCTGGTAGAGGTGGAGTTGGCCGAGGTTGCGGAGCAGCGCGGCGGCGCGGGCGTCGGGCGGGGCGCCGTTCGGCGTCTCCGACGGCGCGCGCGACGCGGACGGCGCCCGCATCGCGTCGAGCACCAGCCGGTGGGTGCGGAGCCACTCGTCGTAGTAGCCGCGCATGTCGAAGAAGCTCGCCAGCTCGATGGCCAACTCGGCCGCCCGCGCCACCTCGCCGAGCCGCAGCGCCGACTCCACGGCCGCGACCAGGACCCGGCGTTCGGTCTCCAGCCACGCGACGGGCCTGGCCCGCACGGCCGGCGTCACGGCGGCGGCCGGCCCGGTCGGCGGCACCGCCTCGCCGAGGACGCCGAGGAAACGGGTGGGCATCGCCGCGTTGGCGCAGCGGGCGAGCGCGATCAGGGCGTCGAACGAACGGAGTTGGCGCGTGAGCCGCACCGCCGCCCGTTCCTCCTCGGCCAACTCCCGGGCGTAGCAGCGCAGCAGGTCGTGCATCCGGAAGCGCCGCAGCCCCAGCGGGTCGGTGGCCACCACCTCCACGAGGTGCTCGTCGAGCAGCGTCTCAAGGCCGCCGGGCCGCTCGTCGGCGTGGCCGGCCGCCACCGCGACGAGCCAGCCGGCGACCGGCTCGTCCGGCAGCTGCCCGAAGACGCGGAACGTCTCGGCCGCCGGCCCCGGCAGGTGGCGGTAGCTCAACTCGGCGCTGGCCCGCACCTCCAGCTCGCCCGTCCGCAGCTGGTCCAGCCGGCCGCGCTCGTCGTGCAGGAAGTCGGCGAGCGTGCCGAGCGTCCAGCCCGGCCGGTTCGCCAGCCGGGAGCCGGCGATCCGCACCGCCAGCGGCAGCGCGCCGCAGCCGGCGAGCACCCGGTCGGTGTCGGCGCCCGCCCGCCGCAGCCGGTCGGGGCCGACGATGGTGGCGAGCAGCGCGCGGGCGTCGTCGAGCGGCATCACGCCGAGCGGGCAGTGGTGCGCCGGCAGCCCCGGCAGCCGGCGGCGCGAGCTGACCAGCACCGCCGAGCCGCCCGTGCCGGGCAGCAGCGGCCGCACCTGCGCGCCGTCGCCGGCGTCGTCCAGCACGATGAGGAACCGGCGTTGCGCCAGCCGGGAGCGGAACAGCGCGGCGCGTTCGCCCAGTTCGGCGGGGATGGCGCCGTCGATGACGCCGAGGCCGCGCAGCATCTCGGCCAGCACGTCGGCCGGTTGGCGCGGCTGGTCGCTCATCCCGCCCAGGTCCACGAAGAGCTGCCCGTCGGGAAAGGCGGCGCGCACCCGGTGCGCCACATGCACCGCCAGCGTCGACTTGCCGGAGCCCGGCGGCCCCGACACCACCACGACCACCGGCGCGCCGCGCGCCGCCGAAAGCCGCCGCTCCAGCGCGGCGACCTCCTCGGCGCGGCCCGTGAAGTCGGGGACGTCCACCGGGAGTTGGCAGACCGGCGCCGGCGTCGTGGCGCGCCGGGGCCCGGCGTAGCCGTTGACCTCGGCGCCCACGGTGCGCAGCGGCGCGCTGGGCTCGACGCCCAGCTCGGCGGCGAGCGTGCGTTCCGCCCTGGCGTAGGCGGCGCGCGCCTCGGCGGTGCGGCCGGCGCCGTGCAGCGCCTGCACCAGCATCCGCCACAGGTCCTCGCGCAGCGGGTCCTCGACCAGCCGGGTGCGCAACTCGGCGACCAGCGGCGGGTAGTCCCCCAGGCGCAGCCGCACCTCAAGGCACCGGTCGGCCGCGACCGAGCGCAGCTCCTCGACCCTGGTGACGGCCGGGTCCCACACCACGCTGGGCGGCAGGTCGGCGAGGACGCCGCCGCGCCAGAGCCCGAGCGCGGCCTCGTAGCGGCGCAGCGCGGCGGTGGCGTCGCCGCGTTCGTCCGCCAACCGGGCGTCGTGCAGGCGCTGTTCGAAGAGTGGCAGGTCGACCTCGTGCGACGGGACGTCCAGGGCGTAGCCGGCCGGCTCGGTGCGCAGCCCGCCGGTGGGAACGCCGGCCGCCGTCAACGCGCGTCGCAGGGTGCGCACATAGGTGCGGACGTTGGCGACGGCGGACCGGGGCGCGCCGCCGGGCCACAGCACCTCGGTCAGCAGGTCCAGCGAGACGAACCCGCCGGGTTGGAGCAGCAGCGTGGCGAGGACGGCCCTCGGCTTCGGCCCGCCGACGGGCACCGGCCCGCCGGACGACGACCGCACCTGGAGCGGCCCCAGCACCCCGAAGGTCGGCTCCCCCATCCGCGTGCCTCCGCGATCGTCCGACAACTGCGGCGAGCGTACTGGTGAGCGAAGGCCGGGGAACAGAGTGCCTGCGCCCGGCCAACGAGCCGGGCGCCGCCGACCAACCCCCGTTCCCCCGTTGCCCGCGCCGTCCCGTGCGCCCCCGCGTACCCGTCACCCCGGGACCCCCGCCGCCCCGTCCCTGACCCGCGCCGCGACCAGGCGCGCGGTCGCGGCGGCCTCGCGTGCCGTGGCGGCGGACGCGCCGCAGGACCACGGTCCGCCACACCCGCGCCCGGCCGGCGCCCAGGCTGGCGGCGGCTGACCCCAACGACGAGTCCAGCCCGGCCAGTCCGGCCCGCACCGTCAGACAGAAGAAGGGGTACATCGTGAAGGTGAGGACGAGCAGCACCCCGGCTACCCCGCCCATCGCCACCGAGGCGGGAGAGCAGCACCGCCAGCGGCGTGCCCAGCACCCCGCAGGTCAGGACGGACCCCAGGGACACGCCCAGCGACAGCAGCAACGCCTCGCGCGAGGAACCGGACAGGAACGAACGGTAGTTGGGGCCGAAGCCGTCGCCGCCGACGCTGGTCCAGGCCGTGTTGGCCATCGGCACCACGACGAACGGCAGCGGGACCAGCACCACCGGGGTGGCGAGGACATGGACGAACCGGTCGCCCGAGGGCGTGAACCGGCCGCGCCGCCGGGCGGAGGCGGCCTCGTGGACGGGGGAGTCGACCGTCGTCACGGCGTCACCAGCCAGGCGCGCTCGACCTCGCAGGCCAGCGCCACCGGATCGCCCGGGCGCGGCCCGGCGGCCCGCTCGGGCGTGGTGACCTGGAGCGTGTGGTCGCCCACGGCCACGTCGTAGGACGTGGTCGCGCCGTTGAACTCCAGGTTCCTCACCGTGCCGCGCGACAGCCCCTCGCCCTCGGGAACGAAGCGCAGCGTCTCCGGCCGCAGCGAGAGGGACGCCTCGTCGCCGACGGCCAGTTCGAGGTCGGCGCGGCACCGGTATCCGTCCGGAGCCGCCAGGCAACGCCACGCCAGGTCGAGCAGCCACTCGTAGCCGGGCCGGGGATCGTCTCCGGGCTGGGCCAGGCGCCAGATCATCGCGGTGTAGATGCCGCGCGTCGTGCCCGAGGAGGCCACGTCGCGGATGAGGATCCTGCCCCGGAACGCGGGGTCGGTCAGGTCCTCCCAGTCCTGCGGGGCTTCTTCGGGGGGCAGCATCTCGGGGTTGTGGACGATCACCTGGACCACCCGCATCTCGCCCAGCCACAGGTCGTCCTCGCCCCGGAACTCCTCGGGGACCCGCCGCGCCACGTCCCGGGGCGCCGGGGTCAGCAGGTCGGCGGGGTCGGCCGGGGGGTTCCGGGGGAGTTGGGGAACTCGGCGACGCCGGGAACGGGGGCGGGCTGCCAGCCGGGGCCACGGAACACCCTTCCCGCCCGTTCCCGCCAGCCGCGCGCGGCGCGCAGGTCGCGGGCGATGGCGGCGTACTCGTGGGTGGCGACGCGCAGCGGGTTGTAGGTGGTGATGTTCTTGGTGAGGCCGTAGACGGGCCTCTCGACCTCGCCGGCCCAGGAGCCGAAGAGTCGGTCCCAGACGATGAGGATGCCGCCGAAGTTCCGGTCCAGGTAGCTGCCCTGGGAGGCGTGGTGCACCCGGTGGTGGGATGGCGTGTTGAGGACGAACTCGACGGGGCGGGGCAGCCTGTCGATGCGTTCGGTGTGAATCCAGAACTGGTAGACGAGGTTGAGCGAGGAGCAGAACGCGAGGGCCGCCGGGTGCACGCCGAGCGCGATCAGCGGCAGGTAGAACGGCCAGGACGTGAGGCTGGTCCAGGGCTGGCGGAGCGCGGTGGTGAGGTTGAACTTCCGGCTGCTGTGGTGCACCACGTGGCAGGCCCACAGGACGCGGATGACGTGGTGGCCCCGGTGCGACCAGTAGTAGAAGAAGTCCTGCGCGAGGAGCATCAGCGGGACCGTCCACCACGTCAACTCGACGCGCAGCGGGGTCAGTTCATAGACGGCGGTGTAGATCGCGACGATCGGGATCTTCCACAGGAGGTCGAAGAAGAGACTGCCGAGGCCCATGCTGAGACTGGTCGCGGCGTCCTTGGTTTCGTACCCGGCCTTGTCCTCGTCCGGATGGATGCGGTAACTGACCATTTCCACGACGGTGAGCAGCACGAACGCCGGTATGGACCACAGCACGACATCGGGCAGGTTCGGCATGGGACGAACGTAGAGCCGGGCGCCGGGCCCGGCTAGCCCCCGTTACCGACAAGTAGAACGAGGCGGGGCGGGCCGGGCGTTGTCAGTTCCCCACAGGGGTGGGGGGCGCGGCGGGTTCGGCGAGCAGGGTGAGGTCGTTGTCGCCGGTGAAGGCCGGGCGCACGGTCAGGTCGCCGTTCCGGAGGGGGGCCGTGGGATGGACGTCGGTCCTGCGGCGGTCGTGGGTGTCGCCGGCGATGCGGGCGAGCGGGGCGGTGTGGCCCTCGGGGGTGGTGAGGTGGAGGCGCCAGACGCGGGCCTCGGCGGGCGCGGACGGGGGCAGCGGCAGGTCGGCGTAGGCGAGGGTGGCGGAGAGGTGGCCGTCGGCGGTGGGGGTGACGGTCAGCGGTGTCTCGCGGCCGGTGGCGTCGCGGGCGGTGACGCGGCTGCCCGGCGTGGCCGGCGCGTTGACGGCGATGGTCACGGTGGTGTCGGTGGTGCGGATCTCGGTGACCTCGGCGTGGTGGGGGCGCTGCCAGGTGCGGAGGGTGAGGTTGCCGTCCTTGGTGGGGTAGGGAATCCAGGCGGTGGCGCCCCTGGGGGTAGCGCGGGGCCGGGCGACGACCAGCGCTGCGGTCTCGACGAGGCGGGCGGCGAGGCGTTGGGGTTTCGGCCGCTCGGCGGTGGCGAGGAAGGCGTCCCAGCGGCCCTCGGCCAGGGTGTGCTCGGCGCGGTGGACGCTGGCGCGGCCGTGGCGGTCGAACGGCACGCGGAGGGAACGGCGTTGGGGGTCCTTGCGCAGGCGGAGGAGGAGTTCGCCCCGGGCGGGGCGGTCGAGGGCACCGCGCGGAACGACGGCCGCACCGTCACCACCGCCTACCAGCCCGCCACCGGCCTGCCGGCCACCGTCACCCAGACCTCGCCGCCGGCCGACCCCGACGACCCGAGCACCGCGCAGACCAACGTCATCGCGCTCGACCCGCTGCGCGCCCTGCCGGTGCGCACCACCGACACCAACGGCCACCAAACCGTCCTGCGCCACGACGCGTTGGGCCGCGCCAGCCACGTCTGGCTGCCCGACCGCGACCCCGACGACACCCCGACGTACCAGTTCGACTACCGCTTCGTCGAGGGCTCGCCCGTCGCGGTGCGCACCCGCACCATCGGCGTGGACGGCGAACAGGACTCCTCCTACGTCCTCTACGACGGCCTGCTGCGCGAACGCCAGACCCAGGACCCGGGCCCCGACGGCGGGCGGCTGCTGACCGACACCCTCTACAACGCCCTCGGCCTGCCGCACCGCACCCACGCCCCGTACCACGGCTCGGGCGCGCCGACCAACCAGCTCTACCTGCCGGACGTGCCGCAGATCGAGACCCAGACCCGCCTCAGCTACGACGCCCTCGGCCGGGAGACCCGGCGGCAACTCGTCGCGGGCAACGGCGACGGCGGCGAGATCCTCGGCACCACCGAGACCCACTACTTCGGCGACCGCACCACCGTCATCCCGCCCGAGGGCGACACCGCCACCACCACGATCCAGGACGTGCGGGGCCGCACCACCGAACTCCGCCAGCACCACGAGCGCACCCTGGGTGCCGCGTTCGACGCCACCACCTACGCCTACACGCCCTTCGACCTGCTGGCGCGCGTCACCGACCCCGCCGGAAACGAATGGGTCTACGAGTACGACCAGTTGGGCCGCCGCACCCAGGCCCACGACCCGGACGCCGGCACCACCGTCAGCGTCCACGACGACCGCGACCAGATCACCAGCACCACGGACGCGCGCGGCGCCACCCTCGCCTACGCCTACGACAACCTCGGCCGGCGCACCGAACTCAGCGACGGGGCCGGCGAGACGCTCGCGACCTGGGAGTACGACACCGTGCCCGGCGCCCAGGGGCAGTTGGCCGCCGCCACCCGCCACGAGGACGGCGAGCCCTACACCACCCGCGTCCTGGAGTACGACGCGCTCTACCGCGCCCTGCGCACCGAGGTCACCATCCCCGCGTCGGAGGGCGCGCTGGCCGGTTCCTACGAGACGGCCACCAGCTACGCCGCCTCCGGCCTGCCCGAGGCGTACACCTACCCGGCCGCCGGGAACCTCTCCTCGTTGACCGTGACCCCGCGCTACGAGGACGGCACCCGACGGCAGGTCGGACTCGACGGCTCCCAGGGCCTGTACACCCGGACCAACTACAGCCTGACGGGCAAGCCGCTCCAGTTCGAGATGAAGCTCGACCCGGACGCGTACGAGGCGGCGTGGGTCACCAACACCTACGAGTGGGGAACGCAGCGCCTCAAGACCTCCTGGACCATGCGCTTCCTCGCCGGCGGGCCCGACCGGTACGAGACCTACTCCTACGACGAGGCCGGCAACGTCACCTCCATCAACGACGTCTCCCTCACCGGCAGCGAGACCCAGTGCTTCCGGTACGACCACCTGCGGCGCCTCACCGAGGCCTGGGCCCAGACCGAGGAGGAGTGCGCGGCCGACCCGGCCGACGCGACCCTCGGCGGGCCCGCGCCCTACTGGCACTCCTACGCCTACGACCTGTCAGGGAACCGCCTGACCGAGACCTTCCACGAACGGGACACCACCCGCACCTACGCCTACCCGGAGGCCGGCGGCCCGCAGCCGCACACCCTGACCTCCGTCGTCGAGGAGACCCCCGAGGTCCGTTCCCTGGAGCAGTACGCCTACGACGCCGCCGGGAACACCGTCGCGCGCCAGACCGGCGGCGACACCCAGGAGTTGGCGTGGAACGCCGAGGGGCGGCTGACCGAGGTCACCGAGGCGGACGGCACCCGCACCGAGTATCTCTACGATGCCGAGGGCAACCGCCTCATCGGCCGCACCCCGACCGAGACGACGCTGTACCTCGGCCACACCGAGGTCGTCCTCCCGGCGGGCGCCTCGACGGCCCGGGCCACCCGCTATGTGGACGCCGGCGGCGGGCACCTGGTCGTCCTGGAGGACAACGGCGACATCTCCTACACCCTCGCCGACCACCTCGGCACGGCCCGGGTCGCCGTCGACGCGTGGACGCTCGAGGCCAGCCAGCGACGCGTCCTGCCCTTCGGCGAGATCCGGGGCGCGGACGCCGACTCCTGGCCCGGCACCCGGGGTTACGTCGGCGGCACCACCGACACCTCGACGGGGTTGACCCACCTCGGCGCCCGCGAGTACGACCCGGCCACCGGGCGTTTCCTCTCCCTCGACCCGGTGATGGACCTCACCGACCCGCAGCAGATCCACGGCTACACCTACGCCAACAACAACCCGCTGACCTTCGCCGACCCGACGGGGCTGTTCTTCAAGGACATCATCCGGGGCATCAAGAGCGGGGTGCGGAAGATCACCAACGCGACCCGTCAGACCGTCGGCAGCGCCGGCCGCACCTGGAGCAACCGGGCCAGCCAGGCCGCCCGCGACTACCGCTGCGGGTTCAGCTGCTCTTCCCAGGACGCGCGGGGGTACCAGCCGCAGTGCGACGACGCGTGCCGCGCCGCCGCGCTGTACCGCTGCGGCTGGGCGTGCACCGACGAGATGCCGGTGCCCCGGCAACCACCGGTGTGGATGCAGGCGTTGGGGCAGTTCCTCTACAGCGCCATTCCGCTGGTGGACCTGCCCGCCTGCATCGCCGACTCCGACGTGGGGGCGTGCCTCGACACCGGCACCGACCTGGCGGGCAGCCTGAAGGCGGCGTTGATCGCCGTCCGAGCCGTCGTCCCCGACACGACACGCTGCTCCGGCGACGGCGCGCTGTGCAACAGCTTTGTCCCCGGCACCCGCGTCCTGATGGCCGACGGCACCAGCCGTCCCATCGAGGAGGTGCGGATCGGTGACGAGGTGGTGGCCACCGACCCGGAGACGGGCGAGACCAGCGCGCGGACGGTGACCGCCGAGATCGCCACGACGGAGACCAAGTACCTGACCCGGTTGGTCGTTGACACCGAGGACGGCCGGGCCGTTCTCGTCGCCACCGACGACCACCCGGTGTGGAACGAGACGACCCGCTCCTGGACCGAGGCGGCCGACCTGCCGCCCGGCGCCGAACTCACCGCCCCCGACGGCACGTTGACCCGCGTCGCGGCCTCCACCCGGCACACCCGGGGCACCGCTGTCCACAACCTCACGGTGGAGGGCCCACACACCTACTATGTGCTGGCGGGCGAGACGCCGGTGCTGGCGCACAATTCAGGGTCGGACTGTGATGTGAGCATCTACAAGGCGCCAAGCCGGGGTACGACGCAGAGGTTGCTGGAGGACGGGTTCGACCCGGCTGATTTCCCGGGGTCAGGAAATGGATACCCCGACGGTAGGGCGTACTTCGGTCTCCAGGATGAAGGCCGAGAGATCGCCCTCGATTATGCGAGTCGTGGAGGATATGACTCGGCGGTGGTTCGAGTTAGAATACCGGAGGCCGATTTCGATCGTTATTTCAGTTCGTATGTTGGATCCCATAATGGGGTGCCGGGGGTGGAGGTTGCCATTCCGAATACGCAATTCGAAGTGCTGAATCGCTATCCGAGGGAATTGATCGAATGAATAATGGAGATCAGAATCCTTCTGAGCTTGAGCTCGTGGGATCACTCGTCGTCGGCCGCGTTGTGGCGATCTTCAATTGGGGTGTCATCGTAGATATTGGGTTGTCGAAAGTCGGCTTGATTGACGCCCTGTATGTTGATGATGAGGACAAGTATGAGCCTGGAGCGGAGGTGGCCGCGTATCTCGAGTCGTTGGACTCGATGAAAGATAAGTACATCCTGAGGCCTCCTCATCAGACCTCGCTTGCGGAGCGGCTGCGAAATAAGGGGTACGATGTGTAGTTCTTTGAGGGAACTCCTGCGATCGTCCGCCATGCGAGCTTGGAACGCTTCCTGCGGTCGACGTGAGCAGCCCGCGCCCTGTTCGGTCCTGGCTCGGTTGCCCGAACGGCCAACGATGCACAGCCGGAGTTCGACGAGGGCGCGGCCGGCGACATCTACACCTACAACGTCGCCGTGCACACCGTGCTCAGCGAGGACGACACCCTCGTGGTGTCGTACAACGTCAACTCCTCCTCGCTGGACGACGTCTTCGCCGACGTCAGCCTCTACCGGGCCCGCTTCCTGGAGTTGGAGTTCGCCGCCACCGAACCCACCTGCTGAGCGGAACGGCGACGCGGACGTTCGTGGGTCCGGCCGGGGGCCCCACCCGGCCGGACCCTGCGCAGGGCCCGGTTGAGTCGGTGGGCGGCAGCCCCGGCGGGTGGGTCTCGGAGGACGAAGTCCCGGCACGACGTGGCCTACGACCGGGGCAGGAACTTCGTCCCCACGGGGATCGACACGACCCGTCCGACGCGGCGGACCGGCTGCACCTCGGTGAACACCCAGGGGAATCTGGAGGGCGGCTACGCGCCGCTGTCGCACCGGTGGGTCGAGCGCTGCTGAACCGGGGCTGCGCCGGGGGGCGTGTCCCCCCGGCGGGCGGGGGCGTGGTCCGTCAGCGCGCGCCGACCGGTTCGCCGTGGTCGGTCCCGGCCGGGTGGGCGGCCTCCGGGGCGTCGTGGCCGGGGCGCGCGTCGTCGACCCCTTCCGGCGGCCGGCGCCGGCCTCGGAGCCGGCCGCGCGCCGCCCCGGCCAGCCACCGGTAGGCGCCGTCGGACAGGAAGACCGCGTCCGCGACGATCATCGCCCCGGAGAACAGCGGCAGTCCCATCAGCGCGGCGATGCTGAGGTGCGTCGCCAACATGAGGCCGAGCACGGGGTACTTGAGCCTGCCGAAGAGGACGAAGGGGAAGGCCACCTGGGAGAGCACGGTCAGGTAGCAGATGACCGTGAGGAGCACCTCGTGGCTGTCCACCAGGGACGACAGCGCGGGCCAGGGGCGGAACAGGTCGAGGTTCAGCACGTAGTGCAGCGCCGTCCCGTTGCCCCAGGCGCCGCCCTGCACCTTGAAGAGGCCCGCCGCACCGTAGAGGACGCAGACCTGCACGGCGATGACCACCATGGCGCAGTTGTGCAGGGCGGTGGTCAACTCCTCGCGGCATAGGGTGAGTTGCTGCCGCAGTCCCGGGCGACCCGCCTCCGCCCCCGGGGGAACGGGCGCGGCGTGGCCCTTCGCGGCGGCGCGGCGCTTGGCCCTCCTGGCGTCCAGGGACCAGCGCCGGCCGCACGCGGTGCAGCTCAGGTACAGGGCCATCAGCAGGATCAGGTTGTCCCCGCCGTCCGTCACGAAGATGGCCTTCGCGTGGAACGAGGCGACCAGGACGGCGAACACGACGGAGACGACCCTGGTGTGCCAGCCCAGCAGGAACAGCGCGGCGGTGAGCATGGCCAGCGCGTAGACGGCCTCGAAGTAGAGCCTGCTGTCGGAGAGGGTGAGCACGCTGACCCACCCCGTCTGGTCGAAGAGCTGCCGTGTCAGCGCGGGTGTCCAGGGCGAGCCGGGCCCCCAGATCTCGTCGCGGTGCGGGAACTCCCGCAGCAGGAAGACGAGGTAGAGCAGCCCGTACCCGACACGCAGCACGGCGGCGCCGTAGAGGTGCCTGGCCCGGCCGGTCAGGACCGACCGGAGCGCGCCGAACGGCGTGTCCGGCGGCTCGGTGGCGGGGTCCGCCACGGACTGCCCGACGCCGCGTGGCGAGGGCACGGGGCGCGCCGTGGCCTGTTCGTTGTGCGTGCTCATCCCTGAGAGACCTCCCACCAGGGCAGATCCCTGGTCTCCACCGCGTTCGGACTGACCTGCTGTGCGCCGTGGGCCGCGATCGGCACGGTCTCCACCCGCAGCCGCACGGCGTCGAAGGGCCCCGGCCTGTGCTCGGCGACGCGGTCCGCCGCGATGTTGCGCAGGTAGTCCCGCAGCATCACCGCGCGGTCCGAGTGCGGCACGTCCTCCGCGCCGTGGGCGTCGACGTAGGCGCTCCAGGCGCGGCGCAACGTGTTCTGCGCCGTGTGGCTGGGGAAGACGTGGTGCCTGACGGCGGAGGTGTCCAGGGCGGTGAGGTCGAACCAGTCGCTCTCCCGGGTCGCGCCGTCCGGCATCTCCTGCCGGGTCTTCACCGAGATCTGGACGTTCGCCGAGGCCGGATTGGGGGCGAAAAGCCTCCAGTCCTGTTCGAAGAAGGGATAGACCCACGCGTCGATCTGTTCTCCGTAACGCTGTGAGACGGCGTTTCTGGGGGCCACATGGAAGAACACCATCACCGTGTGAACGGACGCGACGACGACCAACAGCGCCACGATCAGACTCACCGTTCCTCTCAGGAGGCGCGGTGGTCGGGGATGTTCCGACACAGGGCGAGGAGGCTCGGCGGGTGCCTCCCCCTCCGTCTTTTCGGGGACTGGCCCGGCCGCTTTCATCTGGCTTCCTCCGCGTGTTTCTCTCTCGGAACGGCGCCGGCGTTCCGCGTGCACGGGGACGCGGAACGCCGGCCTGCTCACGGCCCGGCCGCCACCGTGGGGGTGGCCGGGCCTTCGCCGTTACTTGTCGTGGCCGCCGTGTCCGTCCTGCTCCTTCTTGCAGTCGTGGGGCCTGCCCTCTTCATGGGGCTTCTTGCAGTGGTCCTTTCCGTGCCCGCCGCCGCTGTGCCCGCCGCCGCTGTGGCCGCCACCGCTGTGGCCGCCCGAGTGGCCGCCGGTGTGTCCACCGCTGTGGCCGCCCGTGTGCGCGCCGGTGTGGGCACCTGTGAGGCCGCCGCTGGTGGTTCCGGCGATGAGGCCGCCCGTCGGGCCGGCGATCAGTCCGCCCGTGGTGCCCGCGCTGGTGGTCCCCGCGATCAGGCCGCCCGTCGGGCCGGCGATCAGGCCCCCGGTGGTGGTCTCGCCCGTGACCTGGCCGGTCACCTCTCCGGTGACCTCACCGGTGACGACTCCGGTCACCTCGCCCGTGACCTCACCGGTGACGACTCCGGTCACCTCGCCCGTCACCTCGCCGGTCACTTCGCCGGTGACGTCGGTGCCGCAGACGGACCGGGTGATCACGTTCTCGTCGAGCGTCACCGAGCCGTTGCGGGCGAGCGCCCGGCCGGCGATCGTCGCCCCGTTGTTCACCGTGATGGAGGTGAGCGCCAGGATGTTGCCCACGAAGGTGGTGTCCGTGCCGATGGTGGCGGAGCTGCCGATCTGCCAGAAGACGTTGCAGGGCTGCGCGCCGTTGATGAGAAGGATGTCGCTGGAGGTCGCCGTGGTCAGTGTCGAGCCGATCTGGAAGACCCAGACGGCGTTGGGGTCACCCTCGGCGTCCAGGGTCAGGGTGCCCGTGAGACCGATGGAGGAGGAGGCGTTGTAGACCCCGGGCGGCAGCGTCAGTCCGCCGATGTCACCGGCGATGTTGGCGTCGGGGGCCTGGCTGGCGGCGTCGTCGTAGGCGGCGGTCAGGTCGGTCTGTGCCTGGAGGGCTACGGCGTTCGCGGAGTGGGTGGCCCCGTTCACCGTCCCGGGCGGGAAGCCGGTGATCTCCGTCCCCGGGCTCACGCCAAGATCTCCCGTGACCACGGTGGAGCCGGTGTTGGTCACGGACTGGCCGCCCAGAACCGCGAAGCTGTCGGCGGTCCCCAGGGGCACCGCGGTCGCGATGGCCTGGGCCTGACCGGCCGTCACCATCAGTCCCAGGGACCCGAGCAGTACCGCCAGTGTCCCGGCGATCCACATGTGAAGGGCCCGCCAGCGGAATCTGGGGAAGATCTGCGATGTCATCGTTTGCCTGCTCCTCCGAGAATGTGTTGGGCGGTTCTCTCTTCGGTGTCCAGGTGACTGCGAAAACCAGGTGGTTCTTCCTCTTTCTGGCAGAACCGGGCACCGTCCGTACACATCCGCAATAAGGACACTAGGGAGGAACGGCGCGCTGGATCGTTCTGACGGACCGGCAAGTGGGTGAAGTCGTGCCCGGGACCGTGGTGGTGATGCGATCCGACACCCGGAAACGGCCTTGGCACGTCGCATCGCATGGGTGTGACAGAGCCGCCGGAAATCGACTCCGTCCGCCGGGAACGGGAACGGGAACGCGGGGGCGGGGGCGACGGGCCTCGGACTCGGGCAGCGGTGAGGGCCCGGGCCTGATGGCGCTGCCCGAGCCCTCGTCCGCGTGTGGCCCCGCGTTTCGGGGCTCGCCGCCCCTACTCCGTCGGCGGCAGCCCCGGCGGGTTGATCTCGGAGGCCTCGACGGCTTCGTCGGCCAGGCCCCAGCGGTCCAGGACCTCCGCGTAGGTGCCGTTCTCGATCGTCTCGTTGAGCGCCGCGTGTAGTGCCTCGATCAGTCCGTTGTCGCGTCGGGTGGTCGCGGCGATCTCGCCCTGGATGTTGTCGCCGGCGCCGGAGAACGTGCCGACGATCCGGGTTTCGCCGGTGACCCGGGCGTGGTAGGCGGTGCTGGGGCTGGGGCCGAGATAGGCGTCGAGGCGGCCGGAGGAGAGCGCGAGGTAGTAGTCGGTGGAGTTCTGGAAGTACCGGATGTCGGTGGGTTCCAGGCCGGCGGCTTCGTTCTGTTCGCTCCAACTGATCAGGATGGCCTCCTGGTTGGTGCCCGAGGTGACGCCGATGCTGCGGCCGGCGACGTCCTCGGGGCCGGTCACCGTCCAGTCGGCGTCGGCCCGCGCCTCGAAGGCGATGTTGTCCAGCCGGTAGGTGGCGAAGTCGTACTTCTCCTTGCGCTCCTCGGTGACGGTGATGTTGGCGAAGCCCGCGTCGTAACGGCCGCTGTCGAGGCCGACGAAGATGTTGGCCCAGTCGACCACGTTGTAGTTGACCTCCAGGTCCAGCACGTCGGCGACCAGCGAGGCGATGTCGGTCTCCACGCCGATCACGGTCTGGTCGTCGGTGGCGTAGAACGACAGCGGGGGAACGGTCCCGGCGGTGCTGACCACCTCCAGGGTGCCGCGTTCCCGGATCTCCTGGGGGACCAGCGCGGCGATCTCGGGCACCGGCTCGGTGCTGACGCGGTTCTGGTCGGGGGAGAGGTTGATCTCCTGGGCCTGGTCGGTGGCGGTCTCGGAGGCCGGTTCGGTGCCGCCGTCCTCGGGGTCGGCGCAGCCGGCCAGCGCCAGCGGCAGCGTGACGGCCAGGGCCAGGGCGGCGGGCAGGGGCACCGTGGCGCGGGCGCGGGGCGGGCGGACGACGACGTTCATGGGGCCTCGTTTCGTAGGAAGGGTGAGCGGGCCGGTCAGCGGACCTGGGCGAGGAAGGCGCGGGTGCGCGGATGGCGGGGGCGGTCCAACACCGCGTCGGGCGGGCCCTGTTCGACGATCCGGCCCTGGTCCATGAAGACCACCGTGTCGGCGATCTCGCGGGCGAAGCCCATCTCGTGGGTGACGACGAGCATGGTCGTGCCGCCCCGCGCCAGGTCCCTGATCACGGTCAGCACCTCGCCCACCAGCTCCGGGTCGAGCGCCGAGGTGGGCTCGTCGAAGAGCAGCACCCTGGGGGAGAGGGCCAGGGCGCGGGCGATGGCCACGCGCTGCTGCTGCCCGCCGGAGAGCTGGCGCGGGTAGGCGTCCAGCCGGTCGCCGAGGCCGACGCGGTCGAGCAGCGCCGCCGCCTCCCGCCGCGCCCGCGCGCGCGGGCGGCGCAGCGCCCCGACGGGGGCCTCCGCCACGTTCTCCAGCGCGGTGAGGTGCGGGAAGAGGTGGAAGTTCTGGAAGACGAAGCCGATCCTGGCCCGCTGCCGCAGCACGGCGCGCTCCCGCAGCTCGTGGAGGCGCCCGCCGACCCGGCGGAGGCCCATCAACGCGCCGTCCACGCGCACCAGTCCGGCGTCCGGGCGTTCCAGGTGGTTGATGGCGCGCAGCAGCGTGGACTTGCCGGAGCCGGAGGGGCCGAGGATCACGGTCACCTCGCCGGCGGCCACGGTCAGGTCGATGCCGTGCAGCACCTCGACCCCGCCGAAGCTCTTCCGCACGCCACGCACCTCGACCATGGGCGCGGGGCCGCTCACCGCGCGCCCCCCGCCCGCGCCTCGGGCGTGCCGGGTGCCTCGGGCGCGGCGCCCGGCGGCGCCTGACCCCGGCGGGCCAACCGGGCCGCCCACGGCGGCCGTTGGAGCGCCTCGCGGGCGCGGCGGAACGGTCCCGGCGTCGGCTCGCGCTCGGCGCCCCGGGCGAAGCGGCGCTCCACGGCGTGCTGGACGACGGTCAGCACGGTGGTGAGCACGATGTACCAGACGGTCGCCACCATCAGCAGCGGCACCACCCGCCCGTTGCGGCCGTAGATCACCTGCACCTGGTAGAACAGCTCGCCCAGCGCCATCACCGAGACGATCGAGGTGCCCTTGAACAGGCTGATGATCTCGTTGGCCGCGTTGGGCAGGATGCCGCGCATCGCCTGCGGCAGCACGATGCGGCGCAGCTGCCGCGCCTTCGGCAGGCCGAGCGCGGCGGCGGCCTCGCGCTGGCCGGAGTCCACGGCGATGATCCCGCCGCGCACGATCTCGGCGGCGTAGGCGGCCTGGTGCAGCGCGAGGCCGATCACGGCGGCGGCCAGCGGCCCGACCAGGTGCATCGTCTCGAACGTCCAGAACACCGGCCCGAACGGGATGCCCAGGCCCAACTCCCGGTAGAGATAGGCCAGGTTGAACCAGAACAGCAGCTGCACGATCAGCGGGATCGAGCGGAAGGCCCAGACGTAGGTCCAGGCGACGGCGCGGAGCACGGGGCTGCGCGACAGCCGCATCACGGCCAGCAGCACGCCGAGGGTGAAGCCCAACGCGGTGCCGTAGAAGGTGAGTTGGATGGTCAGCCAGACCGCCTTGAGGACGCTCTCGGCCAGCAGGTAGTCGAAGAAGGTGGGCCAGTCCCAGCCGGGGTTGGTGGCCAGGCCGTGCAGGAACTGCGCCGTCAGCACCACGACGAGGGCCCCGGCCAGCCAGCGGCCGTAGTGCCGGGCGGGGACCACCGGCAGGGTGGCCAGCTCCGCGAAGTCGTCGTTCAGCGGGGCGTGTTGGGCGGGCAGGGGGGCGGCGGGCGGGGCGCTGCTCACGGGTCCTCCGGTCGGGGTGCGGTCAGATGCGCGGGACGGTGGCGTCGGCGCTCGCGGTCGCGGTCGCTCCGGGCCCGGTCTCCCCGGGCGGGGTCTCCCCGGGCGCGAGCCGTTTCTCGAAGGGCAGCAGGTGGAGGGTCTCGGGGGCGGCGGCCAGGTCGAACAGCGGGGCGTAACCGGCGTTCAGATACAGCTGTCTGGCCTCCGGCTGCCGGGGCCCGGTGGTCAGCCAGACGCGCCGGTAGCCGCGCGCCGCCGCCGCCCGTTCGAGTTCGGCCACCACCCGGCGGGCCATCCCCCGGCGGCGGTGGGCGGGATGGGTCCAGATGCGCTTCAACTCGGCGGTGTGCTCGTCGAGTCGGCGGTACGCGCCGCCGGCGACGGCCGAGCCGTCGTGCAGCAGGAGCAGCAGCAGGCCGTGGGGCGGGGCGAACTCCGCCGCCGGATAGCGGCTCAGCTCGTTGGCCGCCGAGCCGTAGCGGGCGGTGTACTCGTGCGCCAGCCCGCGCAGCAGTGGGCGGACCAGCGGGTCGGAGAGCAGCGCGGGGGTGACGGTCAGCTCGTGCGGGGACGGCGACGACATCTCGTTCGGGGCCCTTCGCTCGGGTCAGCTCGGATCGGCTCCGGATCGGCTCCGGATCGGCTCCGGATCGGCTCCGGATCGGCTCCGGATCGG